>CAZQFF010000015.1:19281-63730 GCA_964592575.1 uncultured Pedobacter sp. | reverse complement strand
TATAATCAATTAATCCTGTTAAAATTAGTATTTTTGTTGCTATGAATCAATTATCCGATACAATTGTAGCCTTATCTACGCCAAACGGCAGCGGTGCCATAGGTGTGATTCGTTTGTCTGGCCCCGAGTCTTTTTCCATTGTAAGCAAAGTTTTCAAAGGTAAAGACCTCCAGGCGCAGCCTACGCATACCCTACATTTTGGATTAATTAAAGATGGAGAACGTATTCTGGATGAAGTGGTTGTGGCTTTATTTAAAGGCCCGAAATCTTATACCAAAGAAGACGTCATTGAGATCTCCTGTCACGGCTCTTCTTTCATCATTAAGGAAATTATCCAGCTCTTAATAAAAAATGGCGCACGTGCCGCCAAACCAGGCGAATTTACCTTGCGCGCTTTCCTTAACGGGGGCCTAGATTTAAGTCAAGCCGAAGCCGTGGCCGATTTAATTGCTTCCGATAGCAAAACCTCGCACGAAGTTGCTATGCAACAAATGCGTGGAGGCTTTTCAAACGAACTCAAAGATTTGCGCGAACAATTAATACATTTTGCTTCCATGATTGAGCTCGAACTCGATTTTGCTGAAGAAGACGTAGAATTTGCCGATAGGAGCCAACTCAAGGATCTCATCTATAAAATAGATAAAGTATTAAACCGCCTTATTTCCTCTTTCGAGCTCGGTAATGTCATTAAAAACGGTGTACCTGTAGTTATTGCTGGTAAACCCAATGTCGGTAAATCTACGCTTTTAAATGCCTTTTTAAACGAAGAAAGAGCCATCGTTTCGGATATCGCCGGTACCACCCGCGACACCATCGAAGACGAAATCACCATCCAAGGCGTTGTATTTCGCTTTATCGACACAGCCGGCCTAAGAGAAACCGCCGATGTCATCGAAGCCAAAGGGGTAGAGCGCAGTTTAGAAAAAATGAAAGCCGCTCGTCTGATCATTTATTTGGTTGATGCCGAAGAAGCTTTAACCGATCAACAAGCGCAACTAGCCGACATTAAAGCCCAAGAAAAACCTTATTTATGGGTAGTCAACAAATCAGATTTACTGGACGAAGCCGCCAAGCAACAATACTTAGAAGCCGGCGCCATCCTCATATCAGCCAAAAACAAAATAGGCCTCGAAACCCTCGAACATGCCTTATTAGAAAGCGTTCAACTTATCCAACTCAACACCAGCGAAACCCTAGTAACCAACGTGCGCCACGTAGAAGCCCTCCGCTTATCGCAAGCCTCCCTACACCGCGTATTAGATAACCTAAACGCCTCGGTAAGCTCCGACTTCATTTCCATGGACATCAAACAAGCCCTACATTTCCTCGGCGAGATTACCGGTCAAGTGAGTACCGACGACTTATTAGAAAACATCTTTACGAAGTTTTGTATCGGAAAATAGGGAAGAAATAAAAAAATATAACCGATAAGGTATAATTATGGATTCATTGCGCATATTCGTTAAGCAAAAGCGAAGAGAACTTAAACTTTCGCAAGAAGATTTAGCTAGGCATGCCGGCGTTGGTTTACGCTTTGTTCGTGATTTAGAACAAGGCAAAAAAACTCTTCGTTTAGATAAAGTTAACGATGTTTTGAACTTGTTTGGTAAAGAGGTTGGTGTTATCGAAAAATTAACTACATAATGGCAAGGCAGGCGAAAATATATTTTCAAGATGTATTGGCGGGCTATCTGTATGAAACAGATGATTGTTAATCAATTTGTGCAGAGACACTATTGGCACTGTATCTGTGTATCCAGATAAGGAGGTTCAAAATGACTAAATGCTTATTTTGCTATCAACCTACAGAAATAGGAGAATACCACGCAACATGTTTTAAAAAGTTTTTCGGAACGACTATGATGCCAAATTTAGAGCTTGACAAAGAAAAATTAGCTCAATTGGCTCAATATACGGTAAACGAAAGGCTAGCCATAACAGGTGTACAACCTAAATTATCACTAAGTTTAGAAGGAGAGAAGGGAAATAAGCGACTCACTTTAGTAGGGCTTTGGGGCGATTATATCTTAAAACCGCAATCTGCTGATTTTGCCTTTATGCCTGAAGTGGAAGATGTAACGATGCACTTAGCTAGGTTATTTAACAAATATGCTACAAACTCTGGTTTAGATGCGATTAAATATTTTAGATTAGTTTTGTTCTCATTTTTAACAGGCAATAACGATTGGCTATTAGTTTAAATATTGGAGAAAAAGTAAGGAATTATATTTATAAAGAATTGATTAAACAAAAGAAATCACAACTATTCGAGTAATAATCTATGCCATCAAGCTTTTAAACAGTTCCGTATTTGTTGATAATAGCCAATTGGCCTGCATGATAAGCGGTGTGTGAAACAATTCGCCCAAAGGCCTCAGCTTTAGTTTTGGTGCCAAATTCTTTGGTGTTTACTGTGTTTTCCCAATCCGCTTCAGTTTGCCTTTCAACGATAGATTTAAGTCGCTCAAAAGAATCCGCTACATAACTTTTTAACTCCTCCAAATTCGTCCATTCACCGCTATCCCGATTGTCAATTACCGTTTTGGCTCTTACTTGAATCGAAAGATCACCAAATACATTCTTAGCAAATAACAATTCCACATCTCCAATATGACGAATTAAAAATCCTACGGAGTTAGGGGAGCTGCCCAATTTCTTTTTCAAATCAATTTCCGTTAACGCCGCTAACTGATTCGTAAAGCGAGTTCTGGATTCTATCCAAAGCTCCAGGAGTAAAGCTGTTTTTGTTTTCATTTTATAGGATGTTTAAACTAAATCTACACATGAAGCCGCCTTGAGGCTTTTGATGTCTATAACCAAATCTTCCTAATAAAAGTAGTCTGGATTCAGAATTAGCAAGTATGTAGGTAGTACCTAAGCAAAGTTCTAAAAAATTCTTTGCATTTTCTTTTTTTGACCATAATAAATTCGCCTCCATAGGTATTGAAAACCACCAGCTTCCCAGTGTAGAAAAACCAGTGCTTAGCGCAAATTTTAATTTATCATTTATATCTATTAATTTATCGTAATTCAAACTATAAAATCCACTGTTACCTCCAATTTCAATATATAAGTTGTTTTTGCTCATTTGAGCACTTAAAAAATTACTAAAACCCACCAACATAACTATCCTTCAAAAATGCGTTGGGGCTGCTTATTTTGTTGCCAGGCCTGTTGATGTTCATGCCAAGCTGTGCGGATATCGCCAAACTGCCTAAGCATAGTTATAGCCAATATACTTTTGAAAAATCAATTGCTTATCAAAATGACAGCTTACTGATTAGCCTTAAGAACCCCCTGCATAGTCCGCTTAGATTTTACCTCTTCTCTGAGGATAAAGTTCTGCAATAAATCTTTAATGGCTTAAACCTAATTACTTTAGCCAGTCAGCAAGACACCATTTTAGCTTTGGCCAATTGTATCAGGCGCATTGGGCAGAGAAATTGTGCATTTTCAGGCGCCTCCTTCAGCAATTGTTACGGCTAAAATGCAGCAATTCGTAAATTGGTTTAATAATTTTGATGATCACAATTTAGATAGATTTAGTTTAGCCTTATTAAAATCTGCGATAACGCATTTATATTTTGAATGTATTCATCCTTTTGAAGATGGGAATGGCCGAATAGGAAGGGCCTTAGCTGAATATGCTTTATCGCACAGTTTAAACAGCCCCGTGCTTTTATCTATTTCAAAAGTTATCGAGAAAAATAAACAGGCCTATTACAAGGCTTTAAAATTGGCTCAATCTAGTTTAGATATAACGGAATGGTTAAAATATTTTTCAAACATCATATTAAAAGCACAAATTGAATCCAAACAACTCATTGAATTCACCGTAAAAAAGGTAAAATTCTATGATCGCTTTTTAATTAAACTGAATGAGAGACAATTAAAAGTCGTGCAGCGAATGTTTGAAGCTGGTATTGAAAGATTTGCTGGAGGAATGACCACTAAAAAGTATATTTCCATCACTAAAACTTCAAAAGCCACTGCTACCCGCGATTTACAACATTTAAACGAAATGGGTGCCTTTAGTCAATCAGGCGGAGGCAGGTCGATACATTATAACTTTATTTTGTAATTTATTTCGCATTAATTACCTAAATCCATTATATTTAGAGGATTACTAAGAATTAAACTCTCTACACTATATCTATGGAATTAGGTATTTACGAAACACTCATCACAACCTCTTTGCGCGAAAAGCTCAATAAACTAGATAAAAATCAGTTTTATGTAGCTGATCAGAAAAAGTTAGATGCTGCCGAAGCGAGTGTTTTTTTAAGTAAACACCTTAGTGAAGCCATTTTTAAAGCGCTTCAAATCATAAAACAAGATAAAGAAGGTTTAGCCCTTCTCGATAAGCAAATCGAAATCACCAATAAGATTTTAAAATTTCTTGCTCAACAAATTGAGCAATACGATTTTACAGAAGATCTATTAGATGCCGAAGGTAACATCCTGGAGGGGGTGTTTGATCAGTTGAATGCAGATTATAAAGATTTAAAACTTCGTTTAAGTGAAATTATGCCAGCCACCCGCTTAACGCAAAGTGAATTATTTACGGGTGGAAATGTGGGTTTATCTTTAGAAAGCGAATTAAAAAAGGAGATACGTTCCTCTGATAGAATCGATTTGCTAGTTTCCTTTATTAAATGGAAGGCCATCGTTATCTTAAAAGATGCCTTATCGGAATTTACGCATCGAGGAGGGAAATTAAGAGTAATTACAACAACTTACATGGGGGCCACTGATGCTAAAGCCATCGAAGAATTAAGCAAATTGCCCAACACCGAAATAAAAGTTTCCTATAATTCCTCGAATGAAAGACTTCATGCCAAGGCTTATTTATTTTACAGAAACACCGGTTACCATACGGGTTATATAGGCTCATCTAATTTTTCTCGTTCAGCTTTAACTGATGGCTTAGAATGGAATGTTAAAGTAACCACAAAGGAAATTCCGCATATCATAAATAAGTTCAGAAAAACCTTTGAATCCTATTGGTCTAGTTCAGAATTTGAAAGCTATCAAAGTGGTCAAGTGGAGCAGTTGTCAAATGCTTTAAATCAAAATAAGTTAAGTAAAACTTCAACGGCATTTACACAGTTTTTTGACCTCAAACCTTATCATTATCAATTAGAAATACTCGAAAAATTAAAAGTTGAACGCAAGGTACATCAATCCTATAAGAATTTAATTGTAGCGGCAACAGGCACAGGAAAAACGATGTTAGCTGCTTTTGATTTTAAGAGCTATCGAGCAGAGAACCCCCAAGCCAAGTTTTTATTTATTGCCCATCGTATAGAAATCTTAAGACAAGCTTCAAACACCTTTAAAAATGTGCTTAAAGATCAAAACTTTGGGGAATTAATGGGCGACGGTTATTCGCCTACACAAAAAAATGTGGTATTCGCTACTGTTCAAACTTTTAATCAACTCGATCTTGAAAGCTTTGTGCATAAAACCTATTATGACTATATCATCATTGATGAGGTGCATCATGCTCAAGCCAACACCTATCAAAAAATCATTCAATATTTCCAGCCACAGCTACTCATTGGTTTAACGGCCACACCAGAGCGTATGGATGGCAAAAGTATATTGCCCGATTTTAATTACCGTATAGCGGCCGAAATCAGATTGCCCGATGCTTTAAATAATAAACTCTTATGTCCATTTCAATATTTTGGCATATCGGATCGTATAGATTATTCCAAAATAAAGTGGAATAATGGGCGCTATGACACGGCTGAACTCAATAAAGTTCTAACGGCTAATGATGTGCGTGTTGGTGATATTATCGCGAACCTTCAAAAATATACCAAAGATATAGAAAGTGTAGCCTGTATTGGATTTTGCGCGAGTAAGGATCATGCCCTATATATGGCCACCAAATTTAATCAAGCCGGACTAAAGGCCAAATCGCTAACGGCTGATAATGCCGCGCAAAGAGAGCAGATTCTACAAGAATTTAAGCAAAGAAAAATTACTTATTTGTTTGTAGTCGATATGTTTAACGAAGGGGTGGATATACCTGAAATTGACACCCTTTTATTCCTTCGTCCAACCGAAAGTTTAACTATTTTCTTACAGCAATTAGGAAGAGGCTTACGCCTTTACGAAAACAAAGATGTATTAACGGTATTAGACTTTGTTGGGCACGCTCGCGACGAATATGATTTTGAACATAAATTCAGAGCCTTAATTGGTAAAACGAACAACACTTTGGCACATGAAATCGAAAGAGATTTCCCTAACTTACCATTAGGCTCCTCTATTGTGCTAGAGAAAATGGCAAAAGAATACATTTTGGAAAATATCCGAAAAGCGACAGCGATAAATAAGCGTCAGCTTATCCAAAAGATCATTAACTTTGCCAATCATACCGATTTGCCGCTAAACTTAAAAAACTTCTTAACTATCTATAATCTAAAGCTAACGGACATTTATAAAAACAATACGTTTTCACAGCTCAAAGCTGAAGCCTTTAATCAGAACATAAATGAAACTAATGCCGATCAATATAAAAGCCTTTTAGGTAAAAAATGGATCGTAACCGAATCACTTTTCTATTTTCAATTTCTTAGAAAATTAATAGCCCATCAATTTGATATCACCAGCTGGAAACTCAATCCACAGGAGTCCGTATTTGCTGTAATGGTTTATTATGATTTTTATCAAAAGGCTAATGCAGGAGATTCCTTAGCGGCAGCCATCAAAGAAATAGGAGCTAATCCTGATTTTGTACAAGAATTAGATGAATTTTTAGCCGTTAAATTAGATAAGATAGGATTTGAAGAAATACCTTGTGTGGATCCGCTACATCATTTTCCATTAGGCATTCATGGACGCTTTACACGCGAACAAATTCTGGTAGCTTTAGGTCTTTCTACCTACGAAAAGCAAAGCAGTAATCGTGAAGGAGCTGCCTTAAACAAAAACACTAATACCGAAGGCTTGTTTATCAACCTCAAAAAAACAGAAGAAGATTTTTCACCTAGTACTATGTATGATGACTATGCTATCAACGAAACCCTTTTCCACTGGCAAAGCCAAAACCAAACGGCCGATTCTTCTGAAAAAGGGAAGTCATACATCCACCAGCGCAGTTTAAATAAAAATATCCTATTATTTGTCAGAGAATCCAAAAATGACGCCTATGGTTTTACAAACGGCTATGTTTTCCTAGGTCCAGCACATTTTTTGTCCTACGAAGGCTCCAAACCCATGTCGGTAAAATGGGAACTAAAAGAACCTATTCCTAATTATCTATGGAAAGAAAGTGCGAAACTGCTGGTGGGGTAGGTTTTTAACTCAATTTAAATTATTTCGTATTCCTATTTTTCTCTTTATATTAGTCAATCAATCCTTTCAATGAGATGCAAAAATTAACTGATTTAATTTCTAAAATAACGGCTTTTCGTGATGAACGTGATTGGAAGCAATTTCATAATTCTAAAGATTTAGCTATTGCTTTAAATATTGAGACTTCTGAGCTTTTAGAGTTGTTTTTGTGGAAAGGTAATGAAGAGGTTAATAAGGAGAAATTAAGGGAAGAATTAGCAGATGTTTTGATGTATGCTTTTCTATTAGCTGAAAAGCATAATCTGGATATTGAAGAAATTATAAAGGAGAAAATTGAAGTTAATAGCAAGAAGTATCCAGTTGATAAATCAAAGGGCTCAGCCAAGAAATATAACGAGCTATAGTTTTTCTAAATGGATTCCATATGAAATTTAGTGTTTATCAGTATCCTTTAGACCATCAGCTTGAATCTAATCTCATCGAAGACAATTTAGCTTATTTAAATTATCCATTAGTTTATTTTTTAGAAGAAGATCAAAGAAAAATTGCTGGAAAAGCTGAGGCTTATGTAGGGGAAACAACTGACATTATAAACCGCTTAAAGGCTCACAGCAAGTCCACTAAAAAAGTAAACCTCAAGAAAGCTAATCTTATTGTTAGCGAGCTTTTTAATAAATCTGCTACATTAGATTTAGAGTCAAACCTAATACAATACATTGCTGCAGATGGCAAATACAGCCTTCAAAATGGAAACTTAGGAATTGTTAATCATCAGTATTATCAAAAAAGAGAAGTTTATTGGGATTTGTTTAAAGACATATGGTCCGAACTTCGAAAATTAGGTATAGCTAGACACTCTTTAGATTATCTTGATAATTCAGATTTATTTAAATATTCACCTTATAAATCCTTATCTAAAGAACAAATTAAGGGCTTAAAAATTATTTTAAACTGCTTGTTGGATGATAAGGCAAAAGTGAGTTTAATTCAGGGAGGTGCTGGAACTGGTAAATCGATATTAGCAATTTTTTTATTTAAGTTATTAAATACCGATTTAAAGGATTTTAATTTTTCTGACTTTGATGAGCAAGATGAAGAAGTTTTTGCCTTGTTGAAAGCTGTAAAAGAAAAATATACTGCGATTAAAATGGCTTTAGTGATTCCAATGGCATCTTTTAGGCAAACCATCTCTAATGTTTTTAAAAATATAAAAGGCTTATCGAGCAAAATGGTTATAGGACCCTCTGAAGTAGTCAAACAAAAATATGATTTGCTGATTGTAGATGAAGGTCATCGTTTACGTAAAAGGCAAAATTTAGGTTCTTATTATGGTACATTTGATAAAAATTGTGATAGCCTAGGCTTAAATAAAATGAGTGCATCCGAATTAGATTGGATAGAAACTCAGAGTAGCAAGTCTATTATATTTTATGATCAATTTCAGTCTATTAAACCTTCAGATACATCTCCTGAAAGATTTTATAAACTACAACATGCTGAAACTACACGAAACGAAAAATTGTTTACCCAATTTAGAGTTAAAGGAGGGATTCAGTATGTTCAATTCATTCACAATATCTTCAATCCATTAATTGATAAACAAGGCTTAAATACACAAATTGGTTTTTATGACTTTCAATTATTTGATGACCTTCAAAAAATGGTTGATGAGATAAAAGAAAAGGATAAGAAGGTAGGTTTGTCAAGAATGATTGCTGGTTTTGCTTGGGAATGGATTTCTAATAAAGACCCTGAAGCATTTGATATAAAAATAGGAGAGACTAAATTAAAATGGAATAGTACTGCTGTAGACTGGATAAACTCCACCAATGCTATTAATGAAGTAGGCTGCATTCATACTACACAAGGTTATGATTTAAATTATACTGGTGTTATTATTGGCCCAGAATTAGATTATGATTTTGAAAAGGGTGAGTTTATTGTTATCAAAGAAAATTATAAGGATAAAAATGGTAAGAATTCTATTAAAGATGAAAAGGTCTTGTTGGATTATATTATCAATATTTATAAAACTATCCTTCTCAGGGGAATAGAAGGAACTTATATCTATGTATGCAATAAAAATCTGAGGACTTATTTAGCTCAATTCATTAAAAATCATTATACAGAAGAACGTATACTGCAAATTGAAGTGTTATCAGAACCCACAAGTACATCGGTTCCTTTTTATGATTTATCGATAGCGGCTGGGAGTTTTTCTGATTTTCAAACGGTTCAAGATATTAAGTACATTAATTTACCAGAATTATTTCAGCATCAAGATTATTTTGCCTGTAAAGTAGTAGGAGAATCAATGAATAAAGTTTTACCGAATGGTAGTATTTGTTTATTTAAAAAATATGCTGGTGGTAGCAGAAATGGGTTGATTACAATTGTAGAGGGTAGTTCCATTTTTGATTCAGAAATTGGTGCTAATTATACTATAAAAGAATATAGCAGTAAAAAAACTACAGACGAAGAGGGTTGGAGACATGAAGAGATTACTCTAAAACCTTTATCCACAGGAAACTTTGAACCGATTGTATTAAGGAACGAAGAAACGCTTATTTTTAAAGTTATAGGTGTTTTTCAGAAGGTGCTTGTTGTTCATTATCATGTATAGTAATGCTTAATGATTTTTGTAAAAATTATGGCGATTACCATTTTGGACTTATTGAACATTTTCTTAATCATTTCAAAATGAGAGGATTAATCTAAGGAAATTTTTATAAAATCAAAGCTTATCCAAGCATAGATATCTATAATTATCTAATAAATATTAATTTAGATTCATTTCAACAGATTTCATAGATACATCAATAAATAGGGTGAGCTTAAAGCCCACTCTATTTATTCTATAAAGCAAAAAAAATATATTCAATCTTTCTTTTTCAAATATGTCAATAATATGGAACGCCATTTGTAAAGATTATGATGTACAATTCTAGCAAGAAATGCTTCTTACCAAAAATAATGGCTTCGTCGTTTCGCCAATCGATATGATGGAGCAGTTCTTTTAGATAATGGTCAGCCTGTTCCCGATCTATGATTTGGCCATAGTAATTCAATATACCATCCATGGGTAACCAGTTTTTTGTGGGGTCGGCACGCTCGCTAAATAGACTCATCATTTAAATTTATAATTTTCATTTAAATTTCTCAATTTTAGGCCTCATGAAGAAATGCTTATGGATATATTTTGGCTTGCTAATCGCTTTTAGTTGCCAGGTTATGGCGCAATCAAATTCGCCTTATTTGTTTAAACAAGATATTTTAGATAGGATAGCAAAGGATGAGACCAGTTGGAAATATCAAACTGGAGCTACTGATTTGTCTTTTATTGGGGCTTATGCCGAAGTGATGCAATATTGGGATAAAAATGGAAGCCGTAAGCCTATTTTAAGCCCTGCTGATAGTTTATGGTTAAAGGAGAGTAAACAAGTGTCAGCCCGGGAATATATTTTAGCAGAAGCTAAGAAAGCTCCAATTTTAATCATAAATGAAGCACACCATGTGGCAGCTCACCGAACATTTACGCGCTCTTTATTAAAGGATTTGTACCAAAAGGGCTATCGCTATTTGGGTATGGAAGCGCTATATCAGGATAATTTCCAAGATAGACCTTTTGCCGTAGCAGAAACAGGCCACTATACCCAAGAACCCGAAATGGCCTTATTGGTGTCCGAAGCTCTAAAAATAGGTTTTACGCTTTTTAATTACGAAGCTACCGGCAATGTAAATGGTAAGGAACGTGAGATAGCACAAGCGCAAAACATTCAGCAATTTATAGCCACTAATAAAAAGGGGAAAGTTTTAATACATTGCGGCTATGCGCATGCCTATGAAATTGAACATAGTAATTGGGGTAAAGCGATGGCTGGCCGCCTAAAAGATAATTTAGGTTTAGACCCTTTAACCATTGATCAAACTCGCTTTTTAGAGCGTTCAAACCCCGAACATACGCATCCATTTATGCAAAGTAATCGCTTAGGCGAAGCCATGGTTTTGTTAGCTAATGGGGGCAAAGGGCCTGTCTATGCGGCACCTGGCAATCCAACCGATTTAGTGGTGATTCATTCCCTAACTCAGTTTATTGATGGCAAAGCCGATTGGTTTATTCGTGGCAAGCAAAAATACAGCTTGCCTAAAGCTAAAACTCAAGCAGCAGCGGCTTTGGTGTTGGCTTATCGAGCAGGCGAGTTTGATGCCCAAGGTGTTCCTGCTGATTTAATGGAAGTGAAACCCGATGAAGTGTCGCCCGCCCTTTATTTATTACCAGGGAACTATGAAATCATCATTAAAAACCGCAACTATGAGATTGTTGATCGGTTTAAGGTAAAGATTTGATGATGTTTTTTCAAACGCAAAAGGCGCCCCTGAATAGAAGCGCCTGAAGACAATCTATTGCGTCTTCAAGGAATATAACGGGCCACGCTATATACACTACTGATGAGTCTTTTTTTACGATACACGCCGTCGCCTTCTCGATAACCATCGGGATTGGTATTGCCTTCTACGGTGATGATCCATTTGTCTTGCCACTGGTCAATAAAGCCTGCATGGGCAATGCGTTTTTTATCCCGATAGTAAATTCCAAATACATCGCCTCGTCGGGGCTTTTTCTGGTTTTTCAAGCTCAAACCCGCCTGATTTCTCCAAATCACCTTGCTGCTGGGAAATAAACTAGGCGACCAAGCCGTGCGGGGATTGGGAATACCGGCCTGTTCATATACCCAGCACACAAAAGCGGCACACCAAGCATGACCCTTACCTAAGCCCACATAGGCTAAATAGGCTTCCACTTTTTTTCCGGCATTAGTGCCTTGTTCTCGAACACCCACTTGGCTATCATAAAAGCGCTTTACCCTATTGATTTTAGTACTGGAGGCCCCATGTCCTTCGCCCATGGGGGGCTTTAAGCTATGGCATGCAGGATAAAGATGAAGGCATACAAAAGCAAGATATAAAAGCCCAAGAAAAGCATGGTTTTTTGCCATAGGGGTAAAGATTTATAGGTGTTTTCTAAATGATACTGGGCAAAGACAGCCAAAAAGGGCCATATATTGCGGATGAGCCACCAGGTGCAGGCCTTAAAGAGTAAGAGGGTGAACACGGTCATTAAAACCGCACTCAAAGCACCGGGATCGATAGCGGCTGCGCTAGGATCGAGTTTCCGAATGATAAAAGGGAAACTAAAAAACAAACTCAGCCAAATGGATAGATTGCGCCATTCCTTGGGAATACTTAATCCGGTAAATAATATTTTTCTGATGAGTTCCATGATGAAAAGAATTAAAAATGATTTTTTGAATTATTTGATGAGACAGCTCCCCGCATAGCGGCTAGGCGAGAACTGCTTACCATTTTTAGAGCAGAAATAGGTGTAAATATGGATGCTTTTACCCTGCCCCTGTGATCTCCAGGCCGTTTGGCTAAAAAATTCGAAATCATGATCCATCGGATTATACTTTTAATGATTAGCTAAAGGACTGGAGATTAGGGCTGAGCCTTATCGAATCAAGACAGAACCGGCATACATGCTAGGGGAGAATTTCTTACCGTCTCTTGAAGTAAAGAAATAATACACATGTAGGGTTTTACCTTCCATCGAGGCATCTAATGGGATTTGCAGTTGACCTGCTGAACGCATAATACCTGTCGAGAAACTATCGAAATAATTCTCGGCTGGGTTGTACAATAAAACCGTGATTTTATCATCTTCAAAAGCATTATACTCACTGGTTTTGGTTGCCCAGCTTAAGGTAAGGGTGGTTGGATCGGCTGAGCCTGCTTGTCCCATTGGCACATTTAAATTGCCATCCGATAATTTGACATTTGGAAAATTGATCTCATAATCGGGATAGGTGCCGGTGATACCGTCTCTTAATAAAGCTTGTACGGCACAATTATAGCCGGATAACTTTTTCTTGGCCACGGCCGAGAAGCTCAGGCGTAAAATCGCCACCAAGGATTTTAAGAAAGCTACGGCCAATTTAAATTTGGCTTGTTGTTCTAATTGCGCCTGCGTGGCTGGTTTAGAGCTTTTTTTGGGTAAAGCTTTGATGTAGTCGATACCTTTCCAGCTACAACCTACAGTTGATCCGACCTTGCCGGAATAGCCGCCATTGGCGCCTTGTCTGATAATTCCCATTTTTTTAAATTTTAAAGGGTTAAACAATAAATGATTAATTGAATTTTCGGCTCGACGCTAACCGGTATGTGGTCTTGCCGATTCAAACATGGGCAAGAATTAAAAGAAGCTGAAAAAATGAATCAAATTGGTCTAAAAGTCTCAAAAATTGATACTGGAGTCTCAAAACAAGGGTTTAAGGAGGGTTTAAATTTGGGATAGATTCACTAAAAATTTGGGTCTTTGTCAAAGCAAAAACGAAGCTGTTTCGGGAATCAGTCAAACAAAATGGGAATTTGGTGTTTACTTTAAGTAGCGATTGCGCAAAGCTTCAATCTGGCTTTTTAAGAAATAAGATTTATGACCGATTTTAATCAGATAAAGTTGCTCTTTACTTTTTAGCCTAAACATGGTGGATCGACTAATATTCAAAATCGCGCGCACATCGTATTCATCAATGAGATCATCTATAGGGGTATGGGGCTTAGCCGAGTGGCTAGCCTCGAGGGCTTGCTGATCAAAGTGTTTGGCCAGCAAGTGGTGGATTTCCTGAAGTTGCTTCAATATGAGCATCGATACCTGATTGTCCATAACCTGAGGGTTGAGATGAATCAAATGTGCAAAGGGGAATTAAGAAAGAGAAAATATAACTTGAATAAATTATTCATTTGCCTGAATAAATTATTCAGGGCTTTTAATTTAGTGCTTAACTGGCTGTAAATGAGTATTTTTTGTTGTTTTGAAATTAAATGTTTATATTGAATTTTAAACTTTTTTTGAAAACCCAAATAAGGAGTAAAATGAAAAGTTTTCATTTTGGAACCAATCTTAGGCAAATCCGATTAAGTCAAGAGCTTAGTCAGGAATATATTGCCCAACGGCTAGGGGTGTCGCAGCCCACTTATTCCCGTTGGGAACAAGATGCTGAACCCACTATGCAATTGGAACAATTGGAATCCTTGGCCCAATGTTTACAGGTTTCTAAAGCGCACCTCACTGGAGCAATCGACATTAAACCTTATCGCCGAGGGATTCAAAATGCTGAGCCAGCATGGCTTTCTGATTGGCGATTTCATAGCACTAAATTGCCCCCATATATGCGTATTATCTTCATAGCCGCTATTCTCTTCATTGCTTTTGCCGTATATGAATTTATGCGCGGTTTTTTTTCGGTTTTTATATAGTTGATTGATCCTTGCTAATTTCATCTCAACCTATGCGTATACTATCTCTCTTTATAGCAATGAGCCTGGATGGCTATATTGCTAAACCAAATGATGACTTAAGCTTTTTAAGCCTTGTTGAAAAAGAAGGCGAGGACTATGGCTATGCTAATTTTAATGCTCAAATTGATGCCACTTGTGGGTAGAAAAACCTATGATTATATTGTGAAATTAATGGGTCCTGCGCACTATGATCATGGCGAAAAGGATGTTTATGTTATTTCCAGAACAGCCAGAGCAAAAAGTGGTCGAACAACTTTTACAGATGATGTTGTTGAACTGGTGAAACGTTTAAATAGTGAGAATGGCCAAGGTATTTATTGTGATGGTGGGGCCGAAATAATTAACGAATTACTAAAACATAATTTGGTGGATGAGCTAACCATTTCAGTGATTCCGATTTTACTAAACTGATGCGCCATCATTTAATGAAATTATTAATCATTTGCAGGATTTAAAATATAAAATCAATAATCAGGATTGAGATTCTTACCAGGTTTGGAATACAGGAAAGTATTTTTCTTGTAAGGGTGGGCTTGTATATTGATTTTTCCCTTTTGGCCCAGGCGTTTCAATCCTACCGAAATAACATTGCCCGTGTAGGATAGGTTTTGCTGTTTGAGGAAGTCTCGTATTTCGTGGATTTCTTTTGGTGCGTCAAGAAAATTGGTATTGATTAGTTTGTAATGAAAAGCATAAGTGAAATCGGGCTGATCGGTTAAGATGCCGTAATATTCGTCATTGCCTGCATATTTTTTTAATAATATGTCTCTGATATTATCAGCTGGAATAAAGGGGCTATCATAAAAGTACTCGGTAGGAATATTTGAGAATTCGGATATCCGATTTAATAATTCTATGCTGTAGCCACGTCTTCCGCTTTCCATATTGGCTATGGTTGCTTTAGAAAGGGAAGTAATAAAACTTAACTTTAATTGAGATAAACCTAGTTTATTTCTTAAAATCTGGATGTTCTTTCCAATTAGTTTTCTTTCCTCTGTACTCATCCTACAAATAGAAGAAACACAATTATTACAAT
This sequence comes from uncultured Pedobacter sp., assembly GCA_964592575.1. Lineage (GTDB taxonomy): Bacteria > Bacteroidota > Bacteroidia > Sphingobacteriales > Sphingobacteriaceae > Pedobacter. The sequence continues at coordinate 48,030 of CAZQFF010000015.1, read as the reverse complement.
TTGACTACGATAAATTTGGAAATGAAATAAATAGTTTTTATATTCGTTTATGTTATAAGAAATTAACTAGAGTCTTGTGATTGCAATTCTGACGCCGCTGACACAAGATGGTCGATTTTATGACCATATAGATTGAAATTGTGTAGGTATATTATACTATAAAAATAGATGTGGGGCTGTTTTTATGCCATGTTCAAATAGGCGTCAGAAACTTAGTGCAACCATGGTTAGCAGCCCCACATGTATTACTCTGCTCCATCAAATCAGGACTCGCAAACTATGCGAGCTATGAAAATCATTAAGGAGTTTAACCATTCGGTAACAACATTTTTACTTTTTTTATCATGGCTTAAAAGGGAAAAAGCAAGTTAAATAAACTAAGTCATGAAAACGACTATCTTTCAAACCGTCAAATACCTTACACTTTGTCAAGTGTGCTTTGGTATTTGGCATTATCTCTTATTTAAGAACATTATTCGTTCACCTTCATAGTCTTGAGTTTGAAATAAAATCAGGAGAGAGTTTATTGTTTAACATAAAAAAAGATTAAGGCTCTTTTAATTGTTAGATCAAAATCTCCGTGATTTTTCAGCCCTTAAGGCTTGCCGTACTGCTTAATTATGGAGCAGAGGGGCTGTTTTTATCAAAAATTTCTAAATCAATTTAATAGGCTTTTAGCCTAAATAGGCAAACTATGCCCAAATTTTAACCAAAACACTAAACCAACAAAACATATGAAAAAATACTTTTTAATGCTCTTTATACTGCAAGGCTTTTGCCTGAGTGTGCTGGGGCAGGAAATTAAAGCCAATGATGTTACCCAAAAGGGTATACAGATTGGCCAGCAGGTGCCTGATTTGCTTTTAACTAATTTACATAACTATAGGGATAAGCAAGGGAATTTAAGTTCATCAGCAAAAATTTCGGATTTTAAAGGCAAGCTTCTCATTTTAGATTTTTGGGCCACTTGGTGCAGCCCTTGTGTAGCCATGATTCCTAAAATGGATAGTTTACAGCAAGAGTTTAAGGATAAGTATGATTCTGATATCTATAATCAAGTTCTTAATATTTCAAATTCTTCATTAAACTGGTTTTATAGAATCGCTTTTGGAGAGGGTAAAATTATTCCTCCTAGTAGGACAAAATACGCTGTAAAGGACTCTTCATTATTTAAATCTTCGTTAAAGGGCGATGATTTTTTAGCGTGGCTTTCGAAAAGAGGGTATAATTATTATTCAGAAATACCTGTAAATTTTCGTTATAATATTTTTAAAAAACTTCAAAAAGATTTAGAGTATTTATTCCCCCAATTTAAGGCTAGCTTGAAATTAGAAGAGCGTGAGTGCTTAGTTTTAGTAAAGAACAATAATTTCAATTTAACCCATTCTAATTATCCCCCTAAGGTTGAATTTTCATTTTCAGGATTTGAAATTATCAATAGTCCTATCGACAAAATAATAGATAGATTATCAGATTATTATTTGAACAAATCTAAATATCCCTTACTCAATGAAACTAATATTATAGAAAATGTCAATTTGAAAGTAACTGCAAACATGACAAATATTGAATCAATAAATAATGGGTTAAAAGAAGTAGGATTGGAATTCATTATTGCTAAAAGAATTATACCAATTCTTGTATTGGAAGATGTTGAACAAGATCATAATGGAGGAATGATTTATGAATAAGAATATTTTTTATGCTATACTATTATTATTTATAACTAATTACTCAAATGCTCAAAAAATAGTTCATGGAGAAGTTAAGGGAGAAAATAATAATATTTTAATTGGTGCATCAGTTAGAGAATTAAATAGCAGCATTATAGTAGTTACTGATTCTAATGGTTTATTTAAAATAAATTTACCTAAGGGGCATATCGTTCTTCAGATTTCTTATCAAGGCTATCAAACTTATTCAATTAGTTTAGATGAAGAAAAGTCGTATAATCTAACTTTGAATTTGACTTTAGATAATAAAACTTTAAACGAGATCTTAATAACTACAGGATATCAAGTTTTAAATAAAGAAAAAGTAACAGGTTCTGTTTTTAATTTAGATAATTCTAGTTTAGATAGAAGGGTTAGTACTGATATTTTAAGTAAAATTGAAAATCAAGTTCCTGGTTTGATATTTAACAAAGGTAAGTCAGCTAAAGGAACGCAAGATATAAGTATAAGAGGCCAAAGTACATTATTTTCAAACACGAAACCACTAATTGTATTAGATAATTTTCCATTTGAAGGTAACATAGAAGATATTAACCCAAATGACATTGAAAGCATAACTATACTTAAGGATGCTGCTGCGGCATCAATTTGGGGAGCTAGGGCTGGTAATGGAGTTATTGTCATAAATTCTAAAAGAGGAAATAGATCTAAAAAGACAAATATTTCGTTTAATTCAAATCTCACTATAGGTCAAAAACCTAATTTGTTTTATCACAACACTATATCTTCTAGTGATTATAGTGATTTAGAACTACAGCTATTTGATAAAAACTATTTTAGATCAGTAGAAAATTCAGTTAATAGAACAGCTTTAAGTCCTGTTGTTGAGCTTTTGATTTTAAAACGAAATAATCCAAATAAAGCAGACTCAATTGATAAAGAAATTGAGCAACTTAAAAAAAATGATATTAGAAATGATTATTTAAAGTATTTGTATAGAGAAAATGTCAATCAACAATATGCTTTTAATATAGATGGAGGTTCTGAAAATCAAAATTTTTATTTATCACTTGGTTTGGATGAAAATAAAGAAACATTAATAAAAAATTCCTTTGATAGGTTAACTATTAATGCCGCTAATAGATATATTTTATTCAAAAATAAGCTTGAGATAAATACGTCAATTTCATATTCGAATAAGAAAAATTTAATAAATAATTCTGGTACATCAAGTATTACTTCTGCTGGTTCTTCAATTTACCCGTATGCAAAATTAGTTGATGATAAAGGTAATTATTTGCAGATTGATAAAGATTACAGTAAAAGCTTTTTAGAGGAAATAAAAAACAAAGGGCTTTTAGATTGGAGTTATGTGCCGTTGGATGAAATAAATTTTTCGGATAATTCTAGAAACTCTGTTTACTATAAAGTAAATGCTAATATTAGATATAATCTGAATCAGAACTTTAAATTCTCTTTATTATATCAATATGATTATAGGAATCAACTCAGTAGAAATCATCAATCTATTCAAACTTATTATACAAGAAATCAAATAAATAGACTTACTAAGATAAATGAAAATAATTCGATAGAAAGACCAATTCCTTTAGGTGGTATTTTAGATTTAGATTACAATAATCAAATTTCTAATTCAGGAAGAGCTCAACTTGAATATAACAAAAATTGGAAAAAAAGTGACTTAACACTACTAATAGGTGCTGATGTACAATTAATAGATACAAAAGTAAGTACGTTTAGATACTATGGGTATGATGATAATAATGCTACAAGCAAACCAGTTGATTATCTCAGAAATTATGAATTGTTTGTAAATCCTGGTTCCAAAAGTAATTTAATTCCAAATATTGACAAGCTAGAGGTATTGGCAGATCGAAATAGGTCATTTTTTAGCCATTTAAATTATGATTATTTGAATAGATATTATTTTTCAGCTAGTGCTAGAATTGATCAGTCAAATTTATTTGGTGTCAATACAAACCAAAAAGGAGTGCCTCTTTGGTCAGTTGGTTTTGCATGGAAACTTACTAATGAGCCTTTTTTCGATATTAAATGGTTATCAGACTTAAAATTGAGATTTAGTTATGGATTTAATGGTAACGTATCTAAAAGTGTAAGCGCATATACTACTGCACAAATTGGTTTAAATGTTAGTCCATTAACACAATTGCGATATGCAAGTATTATTAATCCACCTAATCCAGAGTTAAGATGGGAAAAGGTTAAGATTATAAACACTGGTTTAGACTTTGCAATTGGCAGTAGAATTTCAGGCTCATTTGATTATTTTTCAAAGATTGGTCAAGATTTGTTAGGTACTATTCCATTTCCAGCCTCTTCAGGTATTAGGAATTTTAGAGGTAATACTGCATCTACAAGATCAAATGGCATTGATTTAATCATTAATAGTCGAAATATAGTAGGTAAATTTAATTGGAATACAAGCCTTATTTTTTCAAATCTAAATGAAATTGTAACGGAATATGGCATAAACGCAACCGTAAATAGTTATATGCAATTCGGTGATGGAGGAGCGGCTCCTTATCCATTAAAAGGAAGACCTTTATATTCTATTTATAGTTATAAATGGGCAGGACTAGACCCTGAGAATGGAGATCCTATGGGGTATTTGAATGGAGAAATTAGCAAAGATTGGAGCACAATAATCTCAACTACGAATTACGATAATTTAAACTATAATGGTCCTGTAAGACCTACTGTATTCGGTTCATTTAATAATAGCTTTTCAATAAAGGCATTCTCAATTTCTACTAATATTTCCTACAAATTTGGACATTATTTTCGTTTAAGTTCTGTTTTTTATAGCAATAATATGGGTTTTGTAAATAGACATGGAGATTATTCATTGAGGTGGAAAAATGAAGGCGATGAAAAATATACCCAAGTTCCTTCCATTCCTTTAGTTGCAAATGCAAACCGTGATAACTTTTATAATTATTCATCAGTATTGGTGAAGAAAGGAGATCATATCAGATGGCAAGATTTACAATTAGCATATAATATTTCAGCTGTAAAGATCAAGTATTTAAAAAGTATTCAAGTTTACTTCTACATGAATAATTTAGGCATTTTATGGAAAGCCGCAGATACAAATTTAGATCCAGATTATGCCTTATACTCAATACCTCCAAGTAAAACCTTTGCATTTGGAATCAAATTAAATTTATAAATCCAAAGACTTATGAAAAAGTTAATTAGAATAATATCATTCTTTATCATATTGAGCATATCGCTTTCCTGTGAGAAAGATTTTTTAGAGAAAAAACCAGATAGTTCAATTATAGTTCCATTTACATTAGATGACCTACAATTATTATTAGATAATAATACTGTTATGAATGTAACTCCAGGAATATCTACAATTGCATCAGATGATTTTGTTGTTTCTGAAACAGCTTGGCAGTCATTATCTACTCCAATTCAAAGAAATTGTTATATCTGGGCAGACGATGTATATGAAGGCAATTTTGTTTCTGAATGGGTAACTTTATACAATCAAATATTTTATGCTAATGTCGTTTTAGAAAGGTTAAATAAGATTTCACCAGTTAAACAAGATGAAAATCATTTTAATGATTTAAAGGGTAATGCTTTATTTTATAGGGCTCATGCTTTTTATCAGTTAGCTGAAGTTTTTGCGATGCCTTATGAGGCTAGTAAGGCAAAATTGATTGAAGGAATTATCTTACCTCTATCTTCTGATGTTAATATAAGATATCCTCGTTCTAACTTAGAAAATGTATACAAACAAATTGAGGCTGATTTAATTGAAGCTGAAAAATTATTGCCAATAAAACCTCAGGTTAAAACTCGAGCATCAAAATGGGCAGTTTATGCTTTATTATCCAGAATATCTTTAACAAAACAAGATTATAATTTAGCAGAGAATTGGGCTAATAAAGCATTAGAAATAAGTAATACTTTGAATAATTATAATCTATTTAATCCGCTTTCAAATTATTCGTTTCCAACATTTGTTTCTGGTGGGAATAGTGAAATTATTTTTTATACCTCAATGACTGGCTACGTTTTTTTTACTTCAGCAACAACTGCAATAAATTCAGATATTTATAAAAGTTATGATTCTAACGATTTAAGAAAGACTCTTTTTGGAAATCAAAGATCCACTGGTATAATAACTTTTAAAGGTAGTTATTCGGGCTCTAATTCACTTTTTACTGGGTTAGCAACTGATGAAATATACTTAATTAGATCTGAGTGTCTTGCCAGAAAAAATGATTTAGTTGGTGCGCAGAAGGATTTAAATACTTTATTAAAAACAAGATGGAAGTTAAATACGTTTAGCGATTTTAACTTTAGTAGTCAGGAAAATGCTTTGGAACTAATTCTCAAAGAGAGAAGAAAGCAATTAATTTCAAGAGGATTGAGATGGTCAGATTTAAGAAGGTTAAACCAAGATTCTAAATTTGAAATTACTTTAAGTAGGAAATTATTTGAAAAGAATTACCAACTATTACCTAGAAGTAATAAATATGCTTTTCCAATACCAAATGATGAACTACGTAATGGAGTCAATCAAAATCCAAGATAAATTTAAAGCCAAAGACTAGTCTTTGGCTTTAAAAGAATTATTCTGCGTCAATTAATTTAAATTGACCAAGTTGTGTACCATCGCCAACATACATTCCACCTTGATCAGGTGCTCCATCACGGTAAATAACAGTACATGGATCATCTGAAATTTCACAATTGAATTGTTTTCCTTGAGGTGGATCTTGAGATAAATCGTACCAAACACCATTATATAAGACATACTTTACATCAGCAGAGTTCTTAAAAGCACTTTGAGTAACGATTAATCCTATGCCTAAAATGAAGGCGAATAGGGGTAAGAATTTTTTGAAATTATTCATAAAACGGACTGCTGTTTTACATTTGAAAAAGCAGAAGAAAAAGTTTAGTTTTAAAATGATTATTTATAAGCCACTGAGGTAGGCTAAAACCAGCCTAGAGTAGTTCCTTGAATTGCTCTAGGCTATTTTGTTTCTGATTGTTTCTTGTTTTGTATTAAAAAATTAAAACTGAGTGAACTCAGGATTAAAAAGCTTAGGTTAAACCAAAAGTGCGCTTGCCAGCCAAGTTGTTTAAGCACGCCTCCGCAAGCAAGGCAGCTAGGATTTCAATCGTTGGAAGGCTATAAATTAATAGCTGCGCAACAGGTCTTCCAAAGGCTTGATTAAACATTTCCCTTTTAAATGCTGGAAAGTCTATTATTTTGCTTGTAGCGGTATAAACCCATAGTATAATGAGCAAGCAAATGCCAATTTGTAGGAATCCATTTTTTAATTGTGTTGCTTTCATGTTTGCTTTTAATAACTAATATCAATCGTTAAGTCTCCGTTATAGCTATAGCTATTGTCGGCTTCGACTTCCATTTCGATATTGGCTTTGGGTTTAATGAGTTTTGATCCGCGTAGGCCCGAGGATAGGGGTTTAATTAAGAAAATAGGCAAGCGGTTGGCTAGGGCTATGGAGCCTTGGCTGGCCAAGAAATGAATAAGCGATTCGGGTAGGTTATTTAAATCGGCTTGTTGGGCGGGGCTAAGTTCAAAGTAATTGTTTAGCCAGGTTTTTAGGTCGGCAGCTAAGGCTGCAGCACTTAGTGCCACATCGGCATCTAATAGGGAGCTGAGGTAAATATTAAAGGCCTCAAAGCCCGCCGTGCTAAATTCAAATTTTTCTGTCATAAGGTTTTGTTTTTTAAATGTTTATGAATTTAGGAAGGCGGGCGGTTAAAAAAAAGAGGGTTTTGGCGCTTTTTTCTCGAGTAATACAATTGTAATCGTTCAATCCATTAATTTGAGTATAAATTTTCGCGAGCCATACATTTTTTCTTTCTCGATTTTTTCTCCTTTCCCCGAGGTATTTTTTCGTTTCTGTATTTCATTAGCCGCTGGCTTTTTGATTGTAGCTAATGGATATGGTATTCATGCGATATGGGAACCTGGTTTTGCTTTCTCTTGGGCAGCAAGTTTTGTGATTGCTTTTATTTTAATGACGGCTGTAAAACTGATTACGGATTATTTGAATAAGCGGCTACCTTGGGATAAAAAGCTTTGGAAACGCTTGTTTCTGCAATTTAGCTTTGGCCAAATGGCTGTGAGTTTTTTGGCCTATTTGCTGGCCGATACCTTGTTTAAGTGGCAAGGCATTAATATTCACGAAACGGATTATTTTAAGGCTGATTTTTTGTTTGTGGTGTCTTTTATTGCCTTTTGCAATGCGGCCTATTAGGTGAGGTGGCGCTTGAAGTTAAAAGCCAAGCTTAAAATAGAATTACTGGAGCTGAAAAATTTGAATAGAAATTTAGCCTATAAAATTGCCCCTGCTCATATCCAGGATATTGAACTAGGGGCATTAGGGCTTTCTGAGGATAATACCGCTTGTGTATTTTGTGCCAATGGCGTCAATATGATGATTAATATGCGCGGTGAGCTGCAATATCATTCTGGCAGAATTTCCTCTCTATTTAAGGATTTACATCCACCAGATTATTTACGGATTAATCGTTATTGTATGGTGCATCGTTTATTAGTGTTTCAATACCAAAAATACACCTCCAGACGCCTGAAACTTGTTTTAAGACAACCGTTTCAGGTTTTAGTGCCAGAAAGCCATAAAATTGTGAGTCAGTCTAAACGGGACTATTTTATTAAAAATTTAAAACGCTGGGATGATTAATAGCCATTGAGTATTTTATGGATAAAGGGAATCCATTCCCAATCGGGTATTTGCTTATCTAAAAAATAATCAGGTTGTATGCCGATATCATCGATCGGGAAATCGGGTAGGCGTTTGGATCGACTTAAGGCATAGCCGAGTTCAAAGTTTTGGCAAGGGGAGCTGACAAAATGCATATTGGAAACATCTAGCACGCCTTGGGTTCGACGACCAAAGATTTTAACTTTTTGGCTTTGTTTGGCGGCGAGTAAAAATTGTTCATCGGTGCTGCCATTGGCTTCATTAACTAAAATACCTACTTTTTTGGGATAGGCATAAACGCTGTCTTGGCTATAGATAGACACTTCTTGTTCGCGTAAATTTACAAATTGGCCTAATTGCTTTTCGAGCTTATCATAACTTTCTCGGGCCCACACTTTTTGGGCTTCGCTTAAATTATATGCGGGCGTGTTGATGAGTTTTAGCATACGCTCATTATTGAGCTTGGTGGATAAAAATTCAACGCCTATGCTGCGGATAGGATTGGTGTAGAGCAAGGGAATGATTTCGGCATAACTATTATCTGAACCACCGGTACCATTTTTAAGGTCAATGATGAGGTTTTCGGTGCTTTGTATAAGACTTTTATGCTGGCGAATAACGGAGTCGATAGCGGGCTTGAATGCAGGGTCAAATGAAGGGATTCTGAAATAGAGGGTTTTGGCATTGAGTTGTTCGATGAAAGGCTTTATCGTTTGAATAGATTTTAAATGCAGGCTCACCATTGGCTTTTCTTCAAATGGAGAATCTACGCGGAATAAATCAATACTGCCTAAATTAATCCAATTATGACCTATTTGTATGATTTGTGCGGGCTTTAAAGTTGAAAAGTCGCGTAAATAAAAGGTGCCGCTTAGTTTTTGCTGGGCATCTTCTTGAAATTGCAGTTTGAATAAGCCGGGTGTCCAGTCTTCGACCCCTGAGGACAAAATAAAGCCAATATATTGTGTGCCTTCTTTTTTGATACCAATTTTATAAGATCCAGTTTGCCAAACGCCTTCTAAATCAGGTGTTTTCTTTTGGGCTATGTATTTTAAAAAGTCTTGGCTGTTGATTTTATAAAGTGGGGGTTTAGGATGGCTGTTGCTTGCCGAATTAGGGGCTATATTATTAGCAGCTCTAGCTGCGGCTTGCATGGCGGCTTGGCCTTGCTCGCTTAAATCAAGGCGCAAATGTCCATTTCTGTAAAAGCGCAGGTATTGTTTAAGGATGGCTTGGAATTCGGCTAAGCTAAGGGGAGCTTTGGCTTGTGTGGTTTTTAACCAATTAAAAGTGATTTCACAGTCGCAGGATGTGGTATTGGCTGGTTTGGTAGGAGATGTTGGGTTTTGCGCCATCAATGGGGCCGCAAAGCCCAACATCATGCATAAGAAGGCGTTAAATAGTTTGTTCATAGGAAATGTTGTTACCTATAAGACGCTATTTTTTTAAAAAAGTTGCAGCGCTAAACTGTTTTTTATTTTAATTCACCTTTCCGATTTCAATAGCCTTGCTAGTGCTATCGGCTTTCCAGCTGGCGGTTCCTACGAGATGACGAGGCACTTTATAGATCATTTTAGCTCTTCTTTTGCCTCCAGGTACCACTGTTTCTAAGCTTGATCCAAAGCCTGTGGCTAAAACCACTAACATTTTATCGAATTTTTCTTCCTTATTGTCGGATTTGATGCTTAATTCGCCATCAGCAATTTGGGCGGGCACCGTTAATATATTTTTGTACTCGGCATCAACGGTGACATATTTGTCTTTTTTGTTTTCCGCAAAAACCACCACTTGGTTGTCGCCTACGATAGAAAGTAGGGTATCGACACCAAAGGCTTTCACTTCGAAGCTTTTGGTTTTGATGATTTCACCAATATGGGGTTCTTCGGGCACCACGGCTACAGAATCGGTTTTTTCTGTTGTTTTTTGCTCGTTGGTGCATTGACTAAAAATGCCTAGGCTTAAAAATGCTAAAACTAGATAGCTAAGCTTTTTAAACAGGTTTAAAGGGCTGTGCATTGTAGTTGTAGTGTTCATTTTTCTTAAAAAATTTAATCCATTAGCTTGGTTTGTTTATTTTTAGCGCAAATATAAATAACAAAATTCCTATTTTGATTTGGAATGACAAAATCCTTCTTCAATTTATTCGACTTTTCCCAGCAAGTTAATTACCGTACGGAGATTTTAGCGGGCTTTACTGTGGCGATGACCATGATTCCTGAATCTTTATCCTTCGCCATTTTAGCGGGCTTTAATCCTTTAACGGGTTTATATGCGGCCTTTATTATGGGTTTGATTACCGCTGTGTTTGGTGGTAGGCCAGGTATGGTTTCGGGAGGAGCTGGGGCCACGGTGGTGGTTTTAATAGCCTTGATGCATTCGCATGGCCTAGAATATGTTTTTGCGGCTATTGTTTTGGCGGGTGTTTTACAAATTTTAGTGGGCTTGTTTAAATTGGGTAAATTTATTCGATTGGTGCCGCAGCCGGTGATGTATGGTTTTGTGAATGGTTTGGCTATTGTGATTTTTATGGCGCAATTGGAGCAGTTTAAGGTGCAAACCCCCACTGGATTGCAATGGATGAGCGGATCAACTTTATATATGATGCTGGCTTTGGTTTTTTTAACCATGGCGATTGTTTGGCTTTGGCCTAAAATTACCAAGGCGGTGCCAGCTTCTTTGATGGCCATTTTAGCGGTTTTTGCGCTGGTGCTTGTTATTGGAATCGACACTAAAACGGTGAAAGATATAGCCTCGGTGAGTGGGGGGGTTCCGCCTTTTCATATCCCTATGGTGGATATCAGTTGGGAAACTTTGCATATTATTTTTCCTTATGCTTTAGTGATGGCGGCCGTGGGTTTAATTGAAAGCTTGTTGACCATGAATGTGGTGGATGAAATTACGGGAACTAAAGGCAATGGTAATCGAGAGGCTTTGGCTCAAGGTGCCGCCAATATGACGAATGGCTTTTTTACAGGGATGGGTGGCTGCGCGATGATTGCTCAATCTTTTGTGAATTTATCGGCGGGTTCAAGAGCGCGTTTATCGGGTATTGTGGCGGCTATTATGATTTTAGTGATCATTTTGGTGGGGGCACCTGTGATTGAATTGGTACCTATGGCTGCTTTAACGGGGGTGATGTTTATGGTGGCCATCGGAACTTTTGAATGGATTAGTTTGCGCGTGATTAATAAAATGCCTTGGCCTGATGTGGCAGTGGGGATTATTGTGGCGGCTTTAACGGTTTGGTTGCATAATTTAGCTTTGGCGGTTTTAGTTGGGGTTATTTTATCAGCTTTGGTTTTTGCCTGGGAGAGTGCCAAAAGAATTCGAGCTCGCAAATTTGTGGATGAGCAAGGCGTGAAGCATTATCAATTGTTTGGGCCTTTATTTTTTGGATCAACCACCCGGTTTTTAGAAAAATTTGATGTGCAGGGCGATCCAGAAAAGGTGGTGATTGATTTTAAGGAAAGCCGTATTGCCGATATGAGTGCTTTGGATGCGTTAAATCGATTAACGGCACGCTATGCGAAACAGAACAAAACTTTATATAACTGGTTTATCGGCTGATAGCCGGATTTTGGTGCGGAATGCGCAGTCTTTAGTGCAGTTAAATATTTTATGATTTTTAATATAAATTTATTGTTTATCAATAAATGTTTATTATATTTGAATAAATAAATAAATCTGTATTATGAAAAATCAATCGCAAACCTATGCTCGGCCAGGGGCTATGACTAAGGTCTTACGCTTTTTTGAAGTGCTTTCCTGGATTATTTTTATTGGCTTATTAGTAGAAGCAGGCTCCATTTTGTTTAAGGTAATTTTAACCTTTACCTATACCAGTATGGTGAGTTCAAACTTTTTGAATAAGGCCGATTTAATTCCTTTACTGGATACAGAACTCGCTTTTTATATGGGCGTGGTTTTCTTTTTATTCTGCATTTCGGCTTTAAAGGCCTTTATGTTTTATAAGATTGTGGATTTGCTTTCCTATAAAAAGTTTAGTTTGGTTAATCCCTTTCAAGCCCAATTATTTACTTTTTTAAACAGCTTAGCTTATTTGTCATTAGCGATTGGGGTAGTGATTTATGTAGCTGCTGCTTATGTAAATTGGTTAGCGCATTTAGACATAGATATGCCGAGTTTGATGGATTTAAATATGGTTGGCCATGATGTTTGGTTGTTTTTAGCCGCTATTTTATTTATAGTAGCCCAGTTGGTTAAAAAAGGGGTTTCGCTACAAGAGGATTTAGATTTAACGATTTAGGCTATGGGTATTGTCGTGAATTTAGATGTGATGATGGCTAAACGAAAGATGTCATTAAATGAATTATCAGATAAAGTGGATTTGACTTTATCGAATTTATCCATATTGAAAACGGGGAAAGCTAAGGCGATTAGGTTTTCGACACTAGAAGCCATTTGCAAGGCGCTGGACTGTCAGCCTGGCGATATTTTGTTGTATGAGGCAGACGTAGAAAACCTGGCCTATAAGGAAGGCTAAAGCATAAAAAAAAGCTTAAGGATAAACCTTAAGCTTTTTTTACGAATTCTGATTTTAAAGCCATGGCTCCAAAACCATCTATTTTGCAATCTATATTGTGATCGCTATCGACTAAGCGAATATTACGCACTTTTGTGCCTGCTTTGATACTTTGTGAGGTGCCTTTTACGGGTAAATTTTTGATCGTTACGACCGAATCTCCATTTTGTAAGATTTGACCATTGGCGTCTTTGACAATAAATTCACCTGATCCTGCTTCGGTTTCACTATGGTTTTCTTCGGCATTCCATTCGAAACCACATTCTGGGCAGGCTAGTAATTCGTCCATTTCGTAAGTGTAGGTTGACTTACATTGTGGACAAGGGGGGAGTTGATTCATGATATTCTTTTTTTACAAAGATAATAAAAATGCCGCTGAGGATAAGGAATCATTTGCCTAACTTTGTTTTATATCATGAAAGAAAACCTTGTTTTTATTACTGGAGGCTCAAAAGGAATTGGTTTAGGCCTAGTTAAAGCTTATTTGCAAGCGGGTTATCGAGTGTGCAGTTTGGCCCGTTCGGAGATTAGAGATCAAGACTTTTTGGATGGCTTAGCGTTGGAAGCTAAGGCGCGTTTGCATCAAGTGGTGGTGGATTTAAATGCGATAGAAACTTTGCCGAATTTTCTGCAGGATTTGTTGCTAGAGGTAGCTCATGCGCAGGTAGATTGGGCTCAATTAACTTGGATTAATAATGCAGGTATCTTAGGCGAAATGGCTGCTATTGAGGATGTTTCGCCTGAGAGTATAGTGAACACCATCCAGTTAAATTTAACAGTGCCTATGCTTTGTGCGCAAGCTTTTATTCAGCATTGTCGAGCTGGGCATGTTAAGGCTTCGATGTTGATTAATATTTCGTCGGGGGCTGCTTTAAAGCCTTATCATGGTTGGTCGGCCTATTGCGCGAGCAAGGCGGGCTTAGATAGTTTAACGCAAACGATTGCTTTAGAACAAAGTAGTCTAGAGCAGGGAACGCGGGTGTTGGGGATTCATCCAGGCGTGGTAGATACAGGTATGCAAAGTCTGATTCGCGCGCAAAATGAAGTTGATTTTAAATCCTTAGCGCGTTTTATTCAGTTGAAGGAACAAAATGAATTGCGTTCGCCAGCAGAGGTGGGACAAATGATTTTTGAGGTAAGCCAGCAAGACTGGCCTAATGGACACATTACACGAATTTAATTTTAGAAGCATGTTGAAGTATATTAGTATTTTATTGATTTTACCTTGGTTAAACTTTTTTGCCCTGCCTAAGAAGTCGATTAAGGTGATGACCTATAATATTCATCATGCCAATCCCCCTGGAAGTCCGGGCTTAATTAATATCGATACTTTAGTTAAAATTATTAATCGTGAGCAGCCTGATTTGCTGGCTTTGCAAGAAGTGGATAAAGGGGTGAAGCGTAGTGGGGAAATGGATCAGGCTTTGGCTATTGCGCATCGTACGGGTATGCATTATCGTTTTTTTAAGGCGATAGACTATGATGGTGGGGAATATGGTGTGGCTATTTTAAGCAAATTACCGATTCTAAAGGCCAATCACATCGCCTTGCCGCAGAGCGTTAAGGCCGAAGCTAGAGTGATGGGCTATGTGGAATTGGAAATGAGCAAAAAGGAGCGATTGATTTTTGCCAATACGCATTTAGATGCCCGCCGTACGGATGAAAATCGTCAGCTTCAAATGCGTCAGATTATGGATTATTTTAAGGATAGTCCTTGGCCTGTGATTTTAGCAGGCGATTTTAATGATGTACCTCGCTCGAATACTTTGGATATTTTTGATCAGGATTTTTACCGCGCGGGAAAAGAGATTAGTTCGGAACATTTTGGCCTTACTTTTCCCCAAGATAATCCAGATCGAACCTTAGATTATATTGGGGTTAAGCATCCAGCGGCCTCCGCTAAAAAGACAAGTTTCTATCAAATGACCGAGTTTAGCATTTTTCCGGAGTCTTATGCTTCTGATCATTTGCCTGTTATGGTGAAATATAGAATTAGGTAGTGCTTTCGAAAGCGGATTCGATAACTTGTGTGTAAAAGGTTTTTAAATCCATACCCATGGCGGCTACTTGCTGTGGAATAAAGCTTGTGGCGGTTTGCCCAGGAATGGTGTTTATTTCGATGAAATAGAAATGGCCTGTGTTTTTTTCTAAGAAATAGTCGATACGCACGATACCTTTACAGTTTAATTTCTGATAAACGCTTTTCACAATTCGGGCCACGCGTTCCTTTTCTTCCTCAGACATGCGTCCGGGGGTAATTTCTTCGGTAGCTCCAGGTGTATATTTGGCTTCAAAATCAAAGAATTCGTTTTGTGGAATCACTTCAGTGGCTGGTAATACCATTAATCCATCAGCAGATTTAAATACGCCAACAGAGAACTCTCTGCCTTCTACAAATTCTTCTACCAAGATTTGATTGTCTTCAGCAAAGGCTTTTTGTAGCGCAGCATCTAATTCCTCTAAACTCTTTACTTTAGACATGCCAATGCTACTGCCTCCGTTATTTGGTTTTACAAAATAAGGCAGCTTTAAATTTTGGCTAATCCATTCGATATTTGACGCTTTATTTTCGAAAAGCTGTAGGGATTTAGCTACATGCAATTCAGGAATATCTTGAACAATAGCTTTAGTATAGCCTTTATTCATGGTGATGGCTGATGTTAAGGCATTGCAGGTGGTGTAGGGAATACCTAACATATCAAAATAGCCTTGTAGTTTCCCATCTTCACCCGGCGAACCATGTATCGCAATAAATACGGCATCAAATTTAATTTTACGTCCATTTAAAGGAATCGTAAAGTCATTTTTATCGATTTCAATTTTTACAGAATCGGCGGGTTCATAAAACCATCCCTTTTCGTTCAACATAATTTTATAAACGTCATAACGTTCTGGGTCTAAATGTTGACCTATAGTAACGGCACTTTTAACCGATACTACCCATTCGCCTGTAGTTCCACCCGTGATTAAGGCTATAGTTTTTTTCATTTTTAAAAATTTTATGATATTCAAAAGTATAAATAAGTTTGAATAATCTAATTTTAAACTAATTTTGATTTAAAATTTAGCAGCCAGATTCATGAGTGATTTTTTTACCTATTTAGGGACCAAAGCTTTTCGAAATACTTTTTTAAGCATTTTAGCCGTAGGCTTGCTGCTTTTGATTATTGCATTTTTTAGTTTACGCCTGTATACAAAGCATGGGGAAGGCTTGAATGTGCCTCAGGTTAAGGGACTTAGTGTGATACAAGCGATTAATCAATTAGAAGAGTTGGGTTTGCGTTATGAGATTGATTCGGTGTATGTGATGGATAAGCCGCCGGGTGTTGTGACCGATCAAGAGCCTGCAGAGGGAACTTTTGTGAAAGAAAATCGTACGATTTATTTGGTGATTAATGCCACACAAGCGCCTAGTATTAAGTTTCCGGATATTGAGTTTAAAACGTTGCGGGAAGCTCGAGCTATTTTAGAGAGTTATCGTTTAAAAATAGGCGATACCTCTTATAAGCCTGATGTGAGCCGAGATGTGGTGTTAGAAGCCCTTTATGGGAATCGGGTGATTAAACCGGGCGAGAGTTTGCCAAGCGGCTCGCGCATTAATTTGATTTTAGGCGATGGACGGGGTAATGAAGATATTGAATTGCCTAATATAGTGGGTTTAACCATGGATGAGGCTAAATTTGCCTTAAAAGGATCGATGCTGACCTTAGGCACGATTGTTGGCGATGGACAAATTACGGATTCGGCTAATGCGGTGATTATTAGTCAATTTCCAATGCCAGCGGATACGGTGGTTAAAGTGAAGATTGGAAGTCCTGTGAATATTATCATCACCAATAAAAGACGTTATTAATTAGCTCCATTAGAAAGAATACCTATACATGAAAAAACCAATTTTACTTGTTTTAGCCCTTGTTGGCCTCGTTGCTGTTATTTTTGCTTTTAATATTTACCGTACTTTTATGATGGGTAACACCTATGAGGAAAGGAAATATTTATATATCAAAACAGGGGATACTTATACCCAAGTTTTAGAAAGTATTCAAAAAGAGGATCTGCTTAAAAACATAGAGACCTTTGAAAAGGCAGCCGACCGTATGGATTTGGCGCAAAGTATCAAGCCGGGTCGTTATATGATTAGCCCGGGCATGAATAACCGAAGCTTGATTAATAAAATTAAGTCGGGCAATCAAGATGCGATTCAGCTCAAGCTACAGAATTATAGAAAGAAATCTAATTTCATATCTTATTTAGGTAAGCAGTTAGAGGCTGATTCGGCTAGTTTTGCCCAAGTTTTAGATTCCTTACCTTTATTGGAAGAGAAGGGTTTTAATGCTCAAAACGCTTATGTGATGTTTATTCCGAATACCTATGAAGTGTATTGGAATGTGAAGCCAATGGACTTTTTTAACCGCATGTATAAGGAATATCAAGCTTTTTGGACAGCGGAAAAATTAGCTAAAGCTAAGGCTTTGAAATTAAGCCCGATTGAAGTGAGTATTTTAGCTTCGATTGTGGATGCAGAGGCTTTATTTGATAAGGAAATGCCAACCATTGCGGGTTTATATTTGAATCGTTTAGAGCGTGGGATTTTATTACAAGCCGACCCAACCGTTATTTTTGCAAATGATGATTTTACGGTGAAGCGTGTGACCAATGCCTTATTGCAAGTAAATTCGCCTTATAATACCTATAAATACAAGGGATTGCCTCCAGGGCCGATTATGATGCCGAGTGTGAATGCCTTAAATTCGGTGTTGAATAGAGAAAAGAATAATTACCTCTACATGTGTGCGAAGGAGGATTTTTCGGGTTATCATAATTTTGCCGAAACGGTAGCCGAGCACAATGCGAATGCAAAGAAATACAGAGAAGCTTTAAATCAGCGAAATATATATAGATAATGTTTGTTTTTGAGAGTCAAGTGCGTGTTCGGTATATAGAGACCGACCAAATGGGTTATGTACATCATGCTAATTATGCCCAATATTATGAATTAGCTCGTACGGAGTGTTTTGAAGCTTGCTCAGGAATGAGTTATGCGCAGATGGAAAAGGAGGGGGTGATGCTGCCAGTTTTAGATTTGCAGGTGAAATATATTAAGCCGGCTTATTATAATCAGCTTTTAACGATTAAATCAATCGTGAGAACTTTGCCCACTGTTCGATTGAAAGTGGATTATGAGATTTATAATGAAGATCAGGAATTAATCAATACCGGTTCGACAACCTTGGTATTTGTAAATATGGAAACGAAAAGACCCTGTGCGCCTCCAGAGAACTTTATGAAGCGGTTAAGGACATTTTTTGAATAAATTAGACTATGATTTGGATACAAAGGCAATTATTAAAATTTAAACCTTTTGTGCGCTTTATTGCTTGGACAAAGGTTTGTGTATTGCCTGGTTTTAGTCCTTTGCCTTTATATACCGTTGCTATCTTTTTCTTTAGGGAAATTGGAAAGGAAACCCTAGTAAATAAAGCCTCTTCGCTCGCTTATAACTTTATGCTCGCGATTTTTCCGGGGATTATCTTTTTGTTTACCTTGATTCCTTATATACCCAAGCGTATAGGCTTTCAGGAGCGCTTAATGGAACTGATTGCTCTCTTACTCCCAGGCGGTGCATTTAAAGCCTTTGAGACCACTTTAAATGAGATTATAAACATACAAAACGGCAGCTTACTATCCTTAGGTTTTATTATGGCCTTGTTTTTTGCGACCAATGGGGTGAACGACCTCATGAATGCTTTTAACAAGTCTTCGCTGATTATAGAAACCCGCAGTTGGTTGCAGCAAAGATTAGTGGCCCTTTTACTAACCTTTATGATTGTGCTTTCGCTGATTGTGTGCATAGCTGCCATGTCGATTAGTGAAATCCTGTTGAATTATATAGGCAAGGAACTGGATTATTTTAGCGATTGGATAGTGTATGTGATTCAAATTTCCCGATGGACTTTATTAGCCCTTTTATATTTCGTGACGGTTTCTATTTTATACCGCTATGGGCCAGCTCATGCTAAGAAATGGAAATTTGTGTCTCCAGGCTCTTGGTTAGCTACTATATTGGCTTTTTTGACCATTTGGGGCTTCTCCTTTTATATTAATCAATTTAATTCCTACAACAAGCTTTATGGCTCCATAGGCACCTTAATGGTGATTATGATTTGGCTTTATTTAAATTCCCTGATTTTATTGATAGGATTTGAACTTAATGCCAGCATTGACTTATCAAAACGAAGTGTAAAAATTATAAAACCGACCTTCAACACCCTGAAAGAAGATAAATCTGATCTAAACAAATTAGGGGAATAAAATTTTTATAGCTCATTTCGAGCCGCTTAAGCGAAAATCGAAAAAAAAAGATACCATACCCTTTGGTAATTTAAATGGAGTTTGTACTTTTGCGGCGGAGAGTTGGCAGAGTGGTCGAATGCGGCAGTCTTGAAAACTGTTGACTGTAATAGGTCCGGGGGTTCGAATCCCTCACTCTCCGCCAAATGAATGCCGTCCCTTTAGGGTCGGCATTTTTTGTTTATAGCGAGTCCAAACCGCCTAGATTTGAGCGAGCAAGAAACAAAAAATGCCCCCTATCGCCGACAGGCGATAGGGTAAAGGCATGAATTTCAAGCCTCCCCCCAAGGGAAGCGTAGCGCAGCGTAGCAATCCCCCGAGAATAACATTCAATTTTCTTTCAAATTTATAAGCTGAAAAGCTGTGGGATTAAAAATATTTAATACTTTTGTATCTACTAGGATACGTATTTTTAAAAAACAGTAATGGAAACTTCAAAATTTGATATCGCAGTTTATTTAAACAGCAATGAAATGATTGCAGAATATCTTAATGCTGTTTTAGAAGAAGGAAATGATTCAGACATCATTACTGCTATTGGGCATATAGCCAAAGCAGTTGGAATGACTAAAATAGCTGAAGAAACAGGCATGAGTAGAACCAGTTTGTATAAAGCATTTTCTGATGGTGCCAAACCACAATTTGAAACGATAATGAAGGTTTTAAGAGCGGTTGGTGGACAAATTAGAATTAGTCCTTTGTGAGTTTAATAATTTTCTTAAATTTAACTTAGCTAATTGAAATGCTGATGAATAAGCCCATAGGATTCTTCTTTTTATTACTGATGGCGGCTTGCCAATCTAAACCTGAAGCTAAGAAAGTGGATTTAAATTCCTCAGTTTGTTTTCAAGCTATTGATGGTAAGGATACGGCTTATATGGAATTAGACACCTTGAAGTATTATGATATTAAGGGTAAGATGCGTTTTCATTATAGTGATACGTCGAATTATGTGGGGGAGTTTAAAGGGGAGATGAAGGGAGATACTTTGCGTGGTTTCTTTGAGTTTCAATTAAATGGCGGAGAATATTGGCACCGAAATCCAGTAGCTTTTTTAAAGAAGCAGGGAAATTTGGTGATGGGGGAAGGGAAATTTGTATTGATTTGGGGCTCAGGCTATTTTGATCCGGCCGTGCCGATTGATTATTCGAGGGCGAAGTTTATTTTTAAACCGATTAGCTGTCCTTAATCTTTCTATTAAAAAATGCTTTAATTGTTTGTCATTTCAGAAAAGAAAAGGCATTTTTGCATCATTCAACTATGTATTTTATGGGCTAATTAATTGAGGTTATATGGAAGAACTGCGTGTAGAAGAAGTATTACAAATGATCGAGCAAGATCAGGATAAGCAGTTAAAATCCTACTTAAATAATCTCAATATATCTGAAGTAGAGGAATTGATTGATGAACTTCCTCAGCATAGCTTAAAAATCATTGAAACTATCAGTATAAACCGCGCGGTTCATGTTTTTAGAATCTTAGATTTTCCTACCCAAGAGCGGATTATAAAAAAATTACAAAGTAACAAACTGACCGAGCTGATTAGACAATTACCTCCTGACGATAGGACAGCCTTGTTTTCGGAGCTTAGGGGGGATGCTGTAAAACGTTTATTGATTCTTTTAAATGATAAGGATAGGATAGAAGCCTTGCAGCTTTTGGGCTATAAAGAAGATTCGGTAGGGCGTTTGATGACGCCTGATTTTATTGCCGTTAAAACGGATTGGACAGTCGCTCGCGTGTTATCGCATATTCGCCGTTATGGAAAGAATTCGGAGACGATTGATGTGGTTTATGTGATCGATAAGGATGGCGTTTTATTGGATGATATTCGAATACGGGAAATTTTATTAGCTGATCCGGAAGCTAAAATTGGAAATTTAACCGATCATCGTTTAATTTCTTTGAATGTTAATGATCCACAAGAGGAGGCTATTCATGTGTTTAGAATGAATAATCGAGTGGCCTTGCCTGTTATCGATGATGCGAATGTATTACTGGGTATTGTGACGGTGGATGATATTTTGTGGATTGCCCAAGAAGAATATAGTGAGGATATTCATAAAATTGGGGGTACTGAAGCTTTAGATGAGCCTTATCTGGATATTCCTATTTTAAAATTAATCAAGAAGCGGGTGAGCTGGTTGATTGTTTTGTTTTTAGGGGAAATGCTGACGGCAACGGCTATGCAGCATTTTGAATTAGAATTAGAGAAGGCCGTTGTTTTATCTTTGTTTATTCCTTTGATTATGAGTAGTGGGGGAAATAGTGGTTCGCAGGCTTCCACCTTGATTATTCAGGCGATGGCTTTAGGCGAGGTTACTATTGCGAGTTGGTGGCGCGTGATGCGCAGGGAAATTATTTCGGGAGTAGTGTTGGGCTTAATTTTAGGGAGTATTGGTTTATTTAGGATTATCCTTTGGCAAGAACTCCAACTTTATGATTATGGGGAGCATTGGATGTTGATTGGTTGGACTATCTTTTTTACCATTGCTGGTATTGTACTTTGGGGTAGTTTAATTGGTTCTATGATGCCGATTATTATGAAGAAATTAGGTTTAGACCCCGCCACTTCATCTGCTCCATTTGTGGCTACGATGGTAGATGTAACTGGAATTTTAATCTATTTTAGCATCGCCGTTTTATTTCTTCGAGGCGTATTATTGTAATTATTAAAGCATGGAAAATAAGGCTATTGCCAAGCTATTTAAGCTTTTAGCGCAGCTCATGGAATTGCATGAGGAAAATCCTTTTAAGATTAAGTCGATTAATAATGCCGTTTTTAAAATTGAAAAACTGCCACATCGTTTAGCTGATTTGGTGCCTCAAGAAATAGAAACTGTAGAGGGGATTGGAAAGGGGATTTCGGCAAAAATCATTGAAATATTAAATTCGGGCCGTTTACAAGAACTACAGGATTTATTAGAGCAAACGCCTGCAGGGGTGGTGGAAATGTTGGGTATTAATGGGATTGGGCCGAAGAAAATATCCATTATTTGGAAGGACTTAGGTATTGATACCGTAGGGGAGCTTTTTTATGCTTGTAATGAAAACCGTTTAATTGAAGCTAAGGGCTTTGGTTTGAAGACGCAAGAGGAAATTAAAAAGGCTATTGAGTTTAAAATGGCAGCTAATGGGCGTTTTTTATATGCACAGGTGGAGCCTATTGTGATGGACTGGCATGCGCAGGTGGCTTATGAATTGAATAAAGTGGATGCCCAAGCGATGTGGGCCATTGCTGGTCAGTTTAGAAGAGCTTGTGAAATTATAGATGAAGTGGTTTATGTGTTAGGATCGGATGAAATGGAGGCGGTGAGCGAGTTTTTAGCGCAGCCATTAGGCTTTGCCTTAGAGGCGGACAATTTGGGCTGGACAAAGGAATTAGAGGCGGGTTTGAAGGCTAGGGTTATGGTGAGCCCTAAAGCGAGTTTTTATTGGAATTGGTTTGTGGCCACTGGAAATGCAGGACATGTGGCCCAGGTGCAAGCGCTATTACCAAGTTTAACGCTTGATTTTGAAAGTGAGGAGGCTATTTATCAACAGGCCGGTTTAGCTTTTGTGCCCGCTGAGATGCGTGAAGGTTTAAGCGAAATTCATCAGGCACAGCAGGGGGATATGCCTAGTTTAATCTCCATTCAAGATTTAAAGGGAAGTTTACATAATCACTCTACGTATTCGGATGGTGTGAATAGCCTTAAGGATATGGCTTTGTTTTGCAGAGATCAATTAAAACTGGAATATTTAGGGATTAGTGATCATAGTAAAGCGGCTTTTTATGCGAAAGGTTTATCGATAGAGCAAGTTTATGCGCAGCATCAGGAAATTGATCAACTCAATGCAGAGCTTTCGCCTTTTTATATTTTTAAGGGGATTGAAAGTGATATTCTTTCGGATGGTTCTTTAGATTATCCGGATGAGGTTTTGAAGAGTTTTGATTTCATTGTGGCTTCGATACATTCGCCTTTGAAAATGGATGAAGATAAGGCTACACATCGTTTAATTACAGCGATTGAAAATCCTTATACTACGATTTTGGGGCATCCTACTGGGCGTTTATTATTAACACGCGCCGGTTATCCGATTGATCACCAAAAAGTTATTGATGCTTGTGCAGCTAATGGTGTGGCGATTGAGATTAATGCGAACCCGCTTCGTTTAGATTTAGATTGGCGTTGGCATCGTTATGCCTTAGATAAAGGTGTTTTATTGAGTATTAATCCGGATGCTCACCGAAATGAGGGTTTTTTGGATATGAAATATGGGGTGCTAGTCGGTAGAAAAGGGGGCTTAACGGCCGATAAAACTTTAAATGCCCTTTCCTTAAAGGAGATTCGTTCATATTTTGAACAAAGAAAGACAAATAAACAGAAATGATTTAATAATTTTGGACATGATCAGTGAATTAGCCAATAAAATATTTCAGCAAGTTATTGCTGACTACCATCGATATGATAATATAGATCAAGCTATCGAAAATCCTTATGAGAAAGATACGATTGCCCATTTATTCTATTTGAAAAATTGGATAGATACGGCGCAATGGCATATGGAAGATGTGGTTCGTAATCCTCAAATTGATCCGATTGAAGGTTTACAATGGAAGCGTAGAATTGATGCGCAAAATCAAGTGCGTACAGATGTAGTTGAGTTTATTGATTCCTATTTTTTAAATCAATATAAAGATATTGTACCGCAGGCTGATGCTAAGATTAATTCGGAGAGTCCGGCTTGGGCTTTAGACCGTTTATCTATTTTAGCTTTGAAAATTTATCATATGGAAGAGGAGGCGAATCGCGAAAGTGCTTCGGCTGAGCATCGGGCTAATTGTCAACAAAAACTAGCCATCTTGTTGGAGCAAAGAAAGGATTTGTCGCAAAGTATCGATGAATTGTTGAGCGATATTGAGGCGGGTAGAAAATATATGAAAGTGTATAAGCAGATGAAGATGTACAATGATCCATCATTAAATCCGGTTTTATACAAAGAGCAGAAATAATGTCTGTACGCAAGCGCTTAATAGTTTTACGTTTTTCGGCCATGGGCGATGTAGCGATGGTGGCTTCGGTTTTAAATGAATTTACGGAACAGTATCCAGATGTAGAACTTATTGTTGTTTCGCGGCCAGCCTTTAAAGCTTTTTTTGAGACTAATCCCCAAGTGATTTTTCATGCGATACAGCCTAAAGCTCAGCATAAAGGTTTAAAGGGTTTATGGAATTTGTATCAAGAGCTTAGGGCTTATCAAGTTGATGCAGTAGCGGATTTACATGATCATATAAGAAGTCGTGTTTTATCCCTTTTCTTTCGTTTGCAAGGCACTAAAATTTGTAGAATAGATAAAGGTAGGGCGGAGAAGAAAGCTTTAACGAGAGCAAATCATAAGGTTTTAATCCCCTTAAAGTTGACCGTAGAGCGTTATGCAGATGTTTTTAGAGCCCTTGGTTTTCCTTTTACCTTATCACATCAATTAAAGAAGAGTCCTCAGGAATTGCCTCTTTCCGCGCGTGTTTTATTTGAGGCTAACGATAAGCGATTTATTGGCATAGCACCATTTGCGCAGCATGCGGCTAAGGTTTATAATTTAAATTTGATGGAAGAGGTGGTTAAGGGATTAAGTGAAAAGGCTTATCGTCTGTTTATTTTTGGTGGGGGTGAACAGGAAAAGGCTTATGCCCAAAAATTAGCCAAAAAGTATGCGCATGTTTTTAATATGATTGGAGATTATTCCTTAAAAGAAGAATTAGCCATTATTTCTCATTTAGACCTCATGCTGAGTATGGATTCTTCGGGTATGCATATGGCTTCTTTAATGGGGGTTCCGGTGGTGTCAGTTTGGGGCGCTACACATCCTTATGCTGGTTTTTTGGGTTATGGGCAGCGTATGAGCGATTGCCTACAGGTAAACCATTCTAGCCGTCCGAATTCGATTTATGGAAATAAAGCTTGTGATGTGGACGGGAAACCTATAATTGACTATATTGCTCCAGAAACTATTATCAAAGCTATAGAAAATCATCATGCCCAAGCAAATCATTCTAGTTAGACATGCCAAGTCAGATTGGTCAATGCAGAACTTTTCTGATTTTGAGCGTAGGCTTAATGTAAGAGGGCAAAGTAATGTGGCGGAAATGCCATTTAGGCCAGCTATACAAGCCTTGCAGCCTGATTTGGTTTTGTCGAGTCCGGCAGAACGAGCGAAGCAAACTGCTTTAGGTTTTTTAAAAGCTTGGGATGCTCAAGCGATAGATTTTAAATTAGAGGATCGTATTTATGAAGCCTCTTTAGCTACTTTATGGACGATTATTAATGAATTGCCTGATCAATATCAGCGCGTGGCTTTATTTGGACATAATCCTGGCTTTACCGAGTTAGCTTCAACGCTAGGAAATGTTCAAATTGATAATCTGCCTACTTGTGGCTTGATGGTTTTTGATTTTGATGAGACCTCATGGAAGGCTATTGTACCTCAATCGGGTAGATTATTATTTTATGATTATCCAAAATCATAAAATAATATCTTCCAATTTTAGACCCAAGAAATTAGAATTTCAAGTGTTTTACCGTTAATCCGCCATGGATTAATTGTTTCAAGGAATCAATACCAATTTTTAAATGGGTTTCTACAAAATTTGCCGTTACATTACTATCGCTCTCTGAAGTTTTTACGCCTTCTGGAATCATCGGTTGATCGGATACCAATAATAAAGCTCCAGTTGGGATTTTATTGGCAAATCCTGTGGTAAAGATGGTGGCTGTTTCCATATCTACTGCCATGGCTCTTAAGCCTTTTAGGTATTTCTTAAAATCCTTATCATGCTCCCAAACGCGACGGTTGGTGGTGTAGCAAGTTCCTGTCCAATAATCTCTAGAGTGATCTCTAATCGTAGTTGAAATAGCTTTTTGTAAAGCAAAGGCTGGTAGTGCAGGTACTTCTGCTGGTAAGTAATCGTTAGATGTTCCTTCTCCACGAATAGCTGCAATAGGGAGGATTAAATCACCGATTTGATTTTTCTTTTTTAATCCGCCACATTTTCCTAAAAATAAAACCGCTTTGGGATTAATGGCTGTTAATAAGTCCATCATGGTAGCTGCCATAGGTGATCCCATTCCAAAGTTGATGATGGTTATCCCTTCAGCACTACAACTTTGCATAGGTTTGTCCATTCCATAAATAGGGGCATCATTATTCCATTCCGAAAAAAGGCTTACGTATTTACTGAAATTGGTTAATAAGATGTATTCTCCAAATTCTTCTAAGGGTCTTCCTGTGTAACGAGGCAACCAATTGTTTACGATTTGCGTTTTTGATTTTAAACCTTTGGTTACAGGCGTGTTAATTTCTGTTTCGGGTTGGTTAATTTTGTTTGGTGATTTTTTTACGTCTTTTTCTAAATTGTCCATAAGCTAAATATATTGTTTTAATAATTGAGTTTTAAAAAAAATCCCCTAGTAAACTAGAGGATTTAACACTAAGCAACTTTTAACTTCTTAAAATCTGCTTTTTCAAATTTTTCTATCGCATAAGGAAGTGTTATCCTCAGTTCTTGTTTGTCGGTTTCGCTTGGCGTGTTATACATGGCGTCAAGCATAATGGCCTCACATATAGATCGTAAACCCCTTGCACCTAATTTGTATTCCATCGCTTTATCGACAATGAAATCTAATACATCTTCGTCAAATTCTAGTTTAACATTTTCAAAATCAAAGAGTTTGGTGTATTGTTTTAACAAAGAATTTTTAGGTTCTGTTAGGATATTTCTTAAGGCCGTTCTATCTAATGGATTTAAATGTGCTAATACGGGTACCCTTCCAATTAATTCAGGGATTAAACCAAAGGCTTTTAAATCCTGAGGTGTAATGTATTTGTATAAATTCTTTAAATCCAGTTCGTCTTCTTCATTTTGTACGCGATAACCTACGGTTTGGGTTCTTAAACGATTGGCAATTTTACGTTCAATTCCATCAAATGCGCCTCCGCAAATGAATAGGATATTGTGTGTGTTAACCGCAATCATTTTTTGATCGGGATGTTTTCTTCCACCTTGTGGGGGAACATTTACAATAGTACCTTCTAAAATTTTAAGTAAGGCCTGTTGTACGCCCTCACCACTAACATCTCGGGTAATGGATGGGTTATCTGACTTGCGTGCAACTTTATCGACTTCGTCGATATAAACGATGCCTCGTTCGGCTGATTCTACGTCGTAATCAGCTGCTTGTAATAAGCGGGTTAATATACTTTCTACGTCTTCTCCTACATAACCAGCCTCGGTTAATACCGTAGCATCTACAATGCAAAATGGCACGTGTAGAATTTTGGCAATGGTTTTTGCTAATAAAGTTTTTCCAGTCCCTGTTTCACCTACTAACATGATGTTAGATTTTTCTATTTCTACTTCATCTGGACTAACTTTTTGACTTAATCGCTTATAATGATTGTAAACAGCAACGGCTAAAACTTTCTTAGCTTCATCTTGACCAATTACGTATTGATCTAAATGGGCCTTGATTTCGGTTGGCTTGAGTAAACTAAAAGAGTCGTCAAATGCGGCACTCTTTTTATTACCTAACTCCTGCGCTAAAAGAATATTGGCTTGGGTTACACATTTGTCGCAGATGTAAGCATCCATTCCTTCAAGAAGCATTAAAGTTTCTTGTTTAGGGGTGTTACAAAAGGAGCAATGTGAATCTTTATGATGTTTAGCCATATATTTTATTTTTATTATACTTTGGAACTTCCTAATACTTCGTCTATCATGCCGTAATCTTTAGCTTCGTTAGCTTTCATCCAATAATCACGGTCAGATGATTTTTCAACCCACTCATAGCTTTGTCCAGAATGTTGAGAAATAATGGTATAAAGCTCATTTTTTAACTTTAACATTTCTCTCAAATTGATTTCCATATCTGAGGCTACGCCTTGTGCGCCACCAGATGGCTGGTGAATCATCACGCGAGAATGATTTAATGCCGCTCTTTTTCCTTTTGCCCCAGCTACTAATAATACAGCTCCCATGGAAGCTGCCATACCTGTACAGATAGTGGCTACATCTGGAGAAATATATTGCATGGTGTCATAAATACCTAATCCTGCATAAACTGATCCTCCTGGAGAGTTAATGTAGATTTGAATATCTCTTTTGGCATCCGTTGATTGTAAGAATAACAATTGCGCTTGAATAATGTTTGCGTTTTGATCATAAATAGCATCACCTAAAAAGATAATTCTATCCATCATCAATCTGGAGAATACGTCCATTTGTGCCACATTTAATTGTCTTTCCTCAATAATATAAGGGGTCATGGATTTGGGTGAAAAATTTGTAGAAGAGATATATCTATCTACGTTTAATCCATTAATACGGTGGTGTTTTACAGCGTATTTTCTAAATTCATCTTTATCTATTTTCATAAATTT
>CAZQFF010000015.1:0-19271 GCA_964592575.1 uncultured Pedobacter sp. | reverse complement strand
TATTCAATTATACGAGTTTTTTTACTCTCGGTCTAATTTAGATATAATATTTAAAAAAAGAGCAACTCCCCTGAGTTGCTCTTTTCATTTTTATGACATTTTTTTGTCTCCTTAAAATCATAATGGCAGTTTAAAAGGAGAGGCTGTCGGATTTGAATTTATTTCAATTCAATAAATTTATTGTAAGTAATCTCTTTTTTAGTGATGCTTACGGTAGATTTAATGTAGTCAAATACTTTTTCAGCTTTTACTTCATCGAAAATACGATTAGCATTCTCTTTCTCTTGTAAGAAATTCACGGTGAATTGAGCTAATTGATCTTCAGGTAATTCTTGTTGGCTATATACTCGGAATTGTGCATCAATTCTTTGTTTAGCGGTTTCGAATACATCTTTGTAATCAATTTTGATATCATTTTCCTTAATGATTTTGTTTTCAATTAAGGTCCATTTTAAGTTTTTAGCGAAATCGTCGTATCCTTCTTCTAATTCTTTATCCGTTAATTTCTCATTCGTAGATTTTAACCATTTTTTTAAGAACTCATCAGGAAGTTCCATTTTGGTTTGAGAAGTATATTGATTGTAAATATCGCTTTGTAATTTACGAGAAGAATCTTGTTTAAACATCGATTCAATTTCTTCCGTAATTTTTGCTTCAAATTCTGCTTCTGTTGAAACTACACCTTCTCCGAAGATTTTGTTGTAGAATTCCTCATTTAATTCAGATTCTTCTAAACGATTTACGTTTAATACGGTTACTTGGAAATCAGCTTTTAATTCAGCAGCATCTTCTTCTGCAATATTTAATAATTTAGCTATTACAGCAGCATTACTATCAAAGGCTTTATCAAGGTTTAATTTAACCACATCATCTTTCTTTAAACCTACTAAGGTTTTTAAGATTTTTTTGTCTGTGATTAAGTCCGTACGGATAGAACCTGTGCTTTCGATTCCACCTTCAAATACTTCACCTTTATTATCTAATTGCATTAATTTGCTATATAAAACATCTCCTTCAGCAGAAACTTCTGGATTAGACATTTTGCCATAGCTTTTTCTTAAATTAGTGATTCTTGATTTTAATGTCTCAGGATCAGCTTTCACTTCATATTCTGTGAATTTATCTTTAGCTGAAACTTGAATATCCACTACTGGAGCTAAACCAATTTCATATTTAAATTCAAACACATCAGTTTGATCCCATTTAAATTCGGTTTCATCCATTAAAGGAAGTGGTTGACCTAAAATCTCAACTTTTTGATCAGTTAAGTATTGAGTCACTTCGTTAGATAAAAGCGTATTAATTTCTTCTACTAAAATGCTTTTACCAAACATTCTCTTGATGTGAGAAACTGGCACCATTCCTTTACGGAAACCTGGTAAATTTGCTTTTTTAGCTTGTTCTTTTAATGCTTTTTCAACTTTTGGATTGTAATCTTCTGGGTTTAATGTAACCTTTAAAATTGCGTTTAAATCGTTTACTTTTTCCTGTGTGATATTCATTTTACTGCTTTTTAATAGCCTTTTATGGGGCGCAAAGATAGTGCTTTTTTTTGTAAACTCCATGTAATTTATGGAAGAAAGTGAAAAGGGAATACATAAAATTAAATGGCTACACTAGGGTACAAAAAAAAACAGCTCGTTTGAGCTGTTTAGTTAAGTGCGGAAGAAGGGACTCGAACCCCCACGCCGTGAAGCGCCAGATCCTAAGTCTGGTGCGGCTACCAATTACGCCACTTCCGCAAATTAGGATGAATTAAGGATTGCAAAGATAGTTTTTTTGTATTTATTTCCAAAAATGATTTAAGAAAATAATGATTTTTGTAATTGAAAGAAATATCCAATCGCTTTTACTAAGCGACTTCCGTACCAAGAGAACATTTCACCATCGACTAAAACTACTTGAGTATGAGTTAATTTTTCTTGAATGGCCAAGCGATGTTTTTCTGCAAAGGGGTAGGGCTCGGACGACAAAAATAAATAGTTACATTTTAATTTCTCGATCTCTTTTAGATTGAATTCTGGATAACGAGCTTCAGTAATGACATTCTTAAAACCTACTTTTTCTAAAACGGCATGAATAAAGGTGTGGGTGCCGGCCGCTAAATAAGGATCTTTCCAAATGCAGTAACAGGCGCTTTTTGTTTTGTAAGATTGTGCTAATTGTTGTAGGTCTCTAAATCCTGCTTCGATTAAATGAAGGAGATATTTTGCTTCGGGTTCTGTATTCGTGAGCTGTCCTATTTGTGCGATAGCTTGATAGGCATCTTCCAGCGTATTGATGTCTGTCATCCAAACAGGCAAGTCAGCTTTTAGATCGAGTATGTCGCTAAAGGTGTTTTCCTCCTTATTTCCTATAATTAAATCTGGTTTGAGTTCCCTTATTTTGGCAAGATCTAAATTTTTGGTGCCTCCAATTTTAGTTATAGCTTTCAGCTTTTCTTTGGGGTGTATGCAAAATTTAGTTATACCTACTAAATTTTTTTCTAAGCCTAAATCGACTAGGAGCTCCGTGATGGAGGGTACTAGCGAAATAATGCGTTTAGGTGTTGATGGGAAATTTAGGGTATAACCCATTTGATCAATAACTGAACTGGGCATGCCTTAATAATTTAAACTAAGCGAATTTCATGATCACTTAGTGTGATTTTTCTTTCTTTATATAGGGCTCCTATGGCTTTTTTGAATACGCTTTTAGAAATTTCAAAGCGCTCATAGATTTCATCTGGGCTACTTTTATCGCCCAGCGGGATTAGACCTTGATTTTTTTCTAAAGCTTGCATGATGATATCTTTGGTGTCAAGCACATGCCCGTAGCCCGAGGCTTGAAGGGATAAGTCAATATGTCCGTCGATTCTAATTTTTTTAATCCAGGCTCTTCGCTCTTCACCAGGGCTTAGTGGTCCAAATATTTCATTATGATATAAGAGGCCCATGTAACTTTGATTAATAATCGCATTGTAACCTAAATCGCTTTTATCGCAAATTAGAATTTGTACTTCATCTCCCTCGTCTAAATCAGCGGCTTCTTCTAAGGTGTATTTATCTACTTTAGAAGAGCCTACGAGTTTCCG
This sequence comes from uncultured Pedobacter sp., assembly GCA_964592575.1. Lineage (GTDB taxonomy): Bacteria > Bacteroidota > Bacteroidia > Sphingobacteriales > Sphingobacteriaceae > Pedobacter. The sequence continues at coordinate 16,198 of CAZQFF010000015.1, read as the reverse complement.
ATTTAAATTATCTAAGTATAAATAGACTACATAACTTTCGCCCACAATCATGGGTCTTTTTTGTTCCTTTTTAGGTACAAAAACATCTTTTTCAATATTCAAATCTAAATAGGCGCCATCGGCACTTACATCGATGCATGGTAGCGATACAAATTCGCCTACTTGCCCAAAGGCTTGTTTTGTTGTGGCTACTATTTCATCAGCCTTATTGACATAAACAAACACTTCAACATCATCTCCAATTTCAAAGCTTTCAGAGAAATTATCAAAAGGCAATAGAATTTCGGTTTTTCCATCCGTTAGACTTAAGCCATCTTTGTTTTTTCCTGCAATTCGAAGAGTGTTAAAGGCACCGATTTGAATCATAATTGTTATGGTTTTTGAGCTTCAAAGGTAATTAATAATTTTATTTAGACCTTAGGTTTACTTTTTTCAGGGTCGTAATGTAAGCCTGGAGATAACCAATAAAGTTGTATCATTCTGGAGTAGCGGTAGTTAAATGGGGCTAAAGAGATGGATACAAATATTAATAGGGCGGTGTAATACCATAAATTATCGTAGTCGAGTGATAAGCCTAGGATATAAGCGGCTACGGCGGCAGTTACCATTTCAGCTACGTTCATAGCATAACTCACGAACATGGATACATAAAAATAGCCGGGTTCACGTTCAAACTTTAATTGACATTGTGGACAACGATCATTCATTTTTTGGCTTTTGAAGCCATACATTTGCCCAATAAATACTTCGCCTACGCGACATCTAGGGCATTTACAAGATTTGAAACCTTGCCATTGGCTGATATAGTTTGGATTATCGTTCATTTTTGTATTGATTTCTAAATTTTTCGGGACTTAATTGTTCATATTTTTTAAAGAATCTGATGAAATAAGATTGATCGTTAAAACCTAGGGTTTCTGCAATTTCATGGATTCTTAAATCGAAATTCATGAGCAAACGCTTAGCTTCTAATAGTACTCTTTCTCTAATCATTTCACCGGCACTTTTGCCTAAATATGAATTGCATAAAGCATTTAAGTGATTAGGTGTAATATACAGTAAAGCAGCGTATTCTTTTGGTAATTTTAATTCTTTATAGTTTTGATCAATTAGTTTTTTAAAGTTAACTAATAAGGTGTGATTATAAGGGTCTTTATGATTAAGTTTTTCTAGTTCAAAATACTGATTAATTTTTATAAAGATCTTTAATAAATTTATTCTGACTAGATCGTCGGCTAATTGTTTTTCGCTATGTGTTTCTTGCTTTAGGATTTCCTCAAATAAAGGGATAATTTGCTGCTGTAAGGTTTCGTCTAATTGAAACACCTGATTTTCTATTTCCCCGATGAAAAAAGGAAAATTATGCAAATAGGTTGGATTGGCTAGTAAGGAATTAAAATAGTCGGCTGAAAAATTCACTAAATAACCATCGGGTTCCTCACTAAATTCCCAAGTGTGTACTTGTCCTGGAGCCATAAAATATAGGCTACCGGGCTGAATGTCGAAATATTTAAAATCTAATTGATGTTTGCCTTTTCCTGCAGTGAATAACAATAAATGATAAAAATCGTGTTTGTGAGGCTTATAGAAATGTGGGTTATTATGTAAATAAACGCCAAATTTACTGGCTAAAATTCCTTCCTTTTTATAGGTGTTGAAATTGTTTAACTGATATAAAGGAAAGTTTATTTGCATATACAAAATTAAGAGTAAAATCCCATTCAATATAGGATAATTTCTTTAATTTATGGTACTTTTTACGGATTACATAAAGTTGACAAGTGCTTGGAATTGCTTGGCATCTTTATAGCTAAAGTGTTTGTCAAGGGGATAGACTTTATGCGGATATTGTTCCCTGTATTTATAGATCAATTGCATGGTGTAGGGATTAGAGGGTAGCAATTTTAAAGAATCTCGGATATCATCTAAGTTTAATTCATAGTTTTTATGGAGATAAGCCATGCCGATTAATTTGCCTTTTTCAATCCATAGATAACTGTTCTCCTCTGGATCTCTGCCTTGATCCACCACTAAAAAGGAGGGCAGATTCATTTGGAAATCTTCGATAGCTATTTCCACTTGTTGGTTATAACTTTCTGGACCTTCTTTTACTAGGCAATTTGTTGTGCATTGGCAACTAGGGATTTCTGTTTGTGTTGATTTTGCGATATGATTAAAACAATATTGCTCACATAATTGATGGCTGACCACAAAGTCGCGAACAATTTGATAGCCTTCACTTAAATCGTTAAATGTCCAAATATGGTCGAGCTGTGGTTTAAACTTATCGATGGCTAAACGATAATAGCCCTGCTGATCAAGGTATTTAAAAAGTGAATAGCGTTGTTCAAATCGCTTTAGTGAACGATTAAATTTAGGCCAGTACTTTTTAATTTCAGTAACCTCTAAAATGAGCGACATGAGTTCTGTGGCACACTCTTGATAATCGACATGATAAATTTCTTTTAGGAAATTTTGCCTTTGCTTGCTTGGATTATTTCCAACAAAATGGCTGTAAACCCTTTTTCTTAAATTGATGGCTTTGCCGATATATACATTTTTACCCTTATTATCTTTAAAGTAATAAATTCCCGGTTTATCTGGTAGCTGGTTTAGTTCAGATTTAGATAAATGTGGTGGTAAAACTTGCTCTTTTGATCCTTTTTTTAAAGTTGCAGGGATGATTTGCATGCTGTCTTCTGCCAATAAACGGGTGAATAGGGTTGCTGTTGCTTCGGCATCGCCCATGGCGCGGTGTCTGTCTTGTATAGGAATCCCAATGGCATGACATAGCTTACCTAAACTATATGAAGGTAGGTTAGGTATGATTTTTCGGCTTAATCGAACGGTGCAAAGTTTTGGACATTGTAAACTATAGCCACATTGTTCTAATTGATATTTTACAAAGCTATAATCAAAATTGACATTATGCGCTACAAAGATTTTATCCTGCAATAGGGAGTAGATTAAAGGTGCTAAATCTTCAAAATAAGGCTCATTGGCTAGCATTTCGTTAGAAATACCAGTGAGGGCTTCAATGAAGGGTGGTATGCTTTGCTTAACTTTAAATAAGCTTTGAAATCTTTGAATGACCTGTTGTCCATTATGTATTAAAATAGCGATTTCTGTTATGCTGTTTTGGGCAGCATAAGAACCGGTGGTTTCAATATCGACAATGGCATAATGCATTTTTATTAATTTTTATTCTTGATTCTATCAAATTGGGCGTGTAAATTCGATAAACAGTTCTGTGCCTGCTCTTTCTGGAATACTGTTATAGGCCTTTTCCATTTTTAAAATCTTAAAATATGGAGAGAAAAGGGATTGGTATTCCGTTTGATTTCCTCCAAATGGTGGGCCTTGTTCAAAGTCGCGATCAAATAATAAGCCGATTAAAAAACCTCCAGGCTTAAGTAATTCCCTCATCTTTTTGACATAACTTAATCTTAATTCAGGTGTTAGAGCGCAGAAAAAGGTTTGCTCAACTATATAATCAAATTGTTCTTGTAGGAGAAAAAAGTCTTCATGAAGAATTTTTATACCTGTTTTATCTTGAAGTCGAGATTGGATTTGGGAAACGGCTGTTGCTGAAATATCCACTAAAGTGAGATTTCTAAAACCTAAATCCCAAAGGGCTACGGCTTCGTAGGCATTGCCACATCCGGGAATTAAAATAGAAACCTCTTTGTGTTCCACTTGTTTAAAATAGTCTATTAAAGCAGGGGAGGCGTAGCCGATATCCCAGCCAGTTTGTTGGTTTTGCCAACGAGATTCCCAATATTCTTTTTTGTTTTCCATTTTAAATCGGAACAGCTTATTATTCAAATTAAAAAAGGGATGAAATACATCATCCCTTTTAAGTGGAGCCGAAGGGTGTCGAACCCTTGTCCAGTTGTGTGTTAAATATTGCCTTCTACATGCTTGTTTTTCAATTATTTTTCGTGTGCAGACGGGCTGAAAACCGACCTAATCTAACACCTTAGGTGCTTTGTTCTCGTCATTTAGTCGCACCTCTAAAAGACCAGCATTGTTATTTCGATGCTCCGAATACTAACCTAACAATGCAGCAGTTAGTGGAACAAAAGCTTGCGTAATTCTAAATTAAGCAGCTAAGGCGTAGTTATTTTCGCCAGTTATTAAGTTGAACGTTATCTTTAAAGTGCTCTCCGTACAACGCACTGCATGCTTACAACTCTAGCCTCACCCTGTCAAATCCAGTACGGCCCCATGTAATTCTACACAAAGATACAATTTTTGTACCATTTTTTAATTACTTGTACGACCTGGGTATTGTGAAAGTGCTACTTCTAGGCAATCCATTGCGCCATTTAGCTCTTCTACATTCAATACATAGGCCATTCTCACTTCATTTTTACCACTGCCAGAACTTGAATAGAAACCTGTTGCAGGTGCCATCATGACAGTTGAACCTTGATAGTCAAATGATTCTAACATCCATTGACAAAATGCATCCGCATCATCAATTGGTAATTTAGCTACAACGTAAAATGCGCCTCCTGGGTTTGGACAGAATACACCTGGCATCGCATTTAAACGACTTACTAAAGTATCTCTTCTTTTAGTGTATTCTTCATTTACCGCTTGGAAATAACTGTCAGGTGTATCTACAGCAGCCGCTCCAGCAATTTGCTCGACCATTCCAGGACTCAATCTGGCTTGCGCGAATTTTAATGCAGCTTGAATTACAGCTTTATTTTTAGTGATTAAACAGCCTAATCGTGCTCCACAAGCGCTATAGCGTTTAGAAACAGTATCCATTACGACAACATGTTCTTCTAAACCTTCTAAATGCATAGGCGAGATGAAACTTTTTCCATCATAACAAAACTCTCGGTATGCTTCGTCAGAGAATAAATATAAATCGTATTTTAAACAAAGCGCTTTTAAAGCTTCTAATTCTTCTTTTGAGTACAAATAACCTGTAGGATTATTTGGATTACAAATGATAATGGCTTTAGTTTTTGGACTAATCAATTCTTCAAAAGCAGCAATTGGAGGTAAGGCAAATCCATTTTCTATATGCGATAAAATAGGTTTTACAACCACATTACTCATACAAGCAAATCCATTGTAGTTCGCGTAAAAAGGTTCAGGAATAATAATTTCATCCCCATCATTTAAGCAGGTTTGCATAGCAATTGTAATGGCTTCAGATCCACCCACGGTTACTAAAATATCAGATGCTTCAATTTGATAATGAAGCTTATTGTAATATTCAGCTAGCTTTTGTCGATAAGCTAGGGTTCCTTCAGAAGCCGTATAAGCCCAAACATTAAAGTTGATGTTTTTAACGGCATTTAACATAATTTCTGGCGTAGCAATATCTGGCTGGCCAATATTTAAATGATAAACTTTTTTGCCATCAGCTTTAGCTTTGTCGGCAAATGGAGTTAATTTACGAATAGGTGATGCGGGCATTTTTAGCCCCTTTTCTGAAATTTTTGGCATAGACAAAAATAAAAAAAAACCTCATGATAACATGAGGTTTTGATGTTTTATATTTGAATAGCTTATTTCATTCAATTATTCTACATATACGCCTTTAATAATCAGTACTTTGGTGGTTGTACGGGCATTTGAGCTTACGGTTATTGTTTTCACAAAAGGTAAAGCTGGGCCAGAAGGGGTTAAGGTTACTTTAATTATTCCTTTTTCTCCTTTTTTAACAGGCGTAGTGGTGTATTCAGGTACAGTACATCCACAAGTTGATTCTACTTTATTAATGATAATTGGTTCTTCACCAATGTTTGTGAATGTAAAGGTATGTACAACAGGCTTTCCAATGACAATTTTTCCAAAGTTGTGGGTTTCTGTATCGAATTTAAATTCACCTGCTTTATTTTGAGCTTGAGCGAAAATAGTAGTCCCGAGTAAAATTGTAAATATTAAAATTAGCTTTTTCATAATCTTTAGTTTAATCTCAAAATTAACTTTTATATCGAGTTAAACAAAAAGTATTCCAATATTAAAATTACAATGCCTATTCGTGAGAGAATCTAAAAATTGTATCTTTGCCCCATAATTTCAAATGCTTATGATGCCAAATAATCCTTTAACCACCTCCCAAATCGATACTTCGGAATTAAGTTTTGATGATTTCAAATCTATAGTACTTAATGATTATAAAATAGCTGTGGAAAGTAGACAAGCGAGTCTTTTAGGACGTCGTGAAGTGTTAACTGGAAAAGCTAAGTTCGGTATTTTTGGGGATGGTAAAGAAATACCTCAAATTGCTATGGCTAAGGCCTTTAAAAAAGGGGATTGGAGATCGGGATATTATCGAGATCAAACTTTTGCTTTTGCCACTGGAATGACTACAATTAAAGAGTTTTTTGCTCAGTTGTATGCCAATACTGATGTAGAAGCTGATCCTTCTTCAGCAGGAAGACAAATGAACTGTCACTTTTCGACAAGATCATTAAATCCAGATGGGTCTTGGAAAGATTTAACAGAAATTAAAAATACTTCATCAGATATAGCGCCTACGGGTGGACAAATGGCTCGTTTGGTAGGTTTAGCTTATGCGTCGAAGTTATATCGTCATAATCCAAATTTAGCTTATTTAAAGAACTTTTCGGTTCAAGGTAATGAAGTTGCTTTTGGAACGATTGGAAATGCTTCAACTTCTGAAGGTGTGTTTTTTGAAGCCATCAATGCAGCAGGCGTTTTACAAGTGCCTATGGCTATTTCGGTTTGGGACGACTGTTATGGAATTTCTGTACCGGCTAAATATCAAACGACGAAAGAAGATATTTCTGAGATTTTAAAAGGCTTTCAACGTGAGGATGGTACTAATGGATATGAAATCTATAAGGTAAAAGCTTGGGATTATCCGGCTTTATGTGAGATTTATCAAAAGGCAATTGCCGTTTGTCGCGAAGAGCATGTACCTGTTTTAATTCATGTTACAGAAGTGACTCAGCCTCAAGGGCACTCTACTTCAGGTTCACATGAGCGTTATAAATCTAAGGAGCGCTTAGACTGGGAAAAAGAATATGATTGTATTCAACAAATGCGTAATTGGATGTTGGAATCAGCTATTGCAGATGAAGATACCTTAAATGCAATTGAAGAAGAAGCCAAGCGTTTTGTTAAAGAGGTTCAAAAAGAGGCTTGGAATGAGTTTTTAGAAGGGATTAAATCAGAACAAAAAGAAGCGCTTGATTTATTACAAAAATTAGCTGCAGAAACCGAAGCTGTCCAAAATGTAGTAAGTCAGTTAGCTAGCCATGTTGATGCGCAACGAAAAGAAATCTATTCGGCGGTTCGTAAGGCGATCCGTTTAACAGCAAAACATCAGTCAAGTGCACGTACCGCTTTAGTGAATTGGTATGCCAAGCAACAAGATAGTAATGCTGATCGCTATAATTCTAAATTATTTAATGATGGGCTTGAAAGTCCGCTTTTAGTTCCAGAAGTGCCTGCTATTTTTAATGAGGATAGCAAGGTGGTTGATGGTCGTGAGGTTCTAAATGCTTGCTTTGATGCAAATTTTGATAGAGATCCAAGATTAGTTGCTTTTGGTGAAGATTTGGGTAATATTGGTGATGTTAATCAAGGTTTTGCTGGATTACAAGCTAAATATGGCGAGTTGAGAGTTAGTGACACTGGAATTCGTGAAATGACGATTGTTGGTCAAGGTATTGGTTTAGCTTTAAGAGGACTTCGTCCAATTGCTGAAATTCAATATTTAGATTATTTACTATTTGCATTAAATATTTTAAGTGATGATTTAGCTACACTTTCTTATCGTACTAAAGGTGGTCAAAAGGCTCCTATGATTGTAAGAACGCGTGGACACCGTTTAGAAGGTGTATGGCATTCAGGTTCACCGATGGGGGTTGTTTTAAGTTCTTTACGTGGTATGCATATTTGTGTGCCTCGAAATATGACTCAAGCAGCTGGTATGTATAATACTTTGTTCCGTGGGGATGAGCCAGCAATTGTTGTAGAATGCTTAAATGGTTATCGTTTAAAGGAAAAATTACCTAATAATATTGACTCTTTCACTGTTCCTTTGGGTAAAGCAGAAATCTTAAGAGCAGGTAAGGATTTGACTATTGTTTCCTATGGTTCGACTTTGAGATTGGTGGAAGAAGCAGCCGAAGAGTTGGCTCAATTTGGAATAGAAGTGGAAATTATTGATCCGCAAACTTTAATTCCATTTGATCAAGCTCAAATTTGTGTTCAATCATTGAGTAAGACGAATAAATTATTAGTGGTAGATGAGGATGTTCCAGGTGGTGCCTCGGCGTTTATTTTACAACAAATTTTAGAGGTTCAAGGTGGTTATTATCATTTAGATGCTCAACCTAGAACTTTAACGGCAAAAGCACATCGACCTCCATATGGTTCAGATGGAGATTATTTTTCTAAACCATCTGTTGATGATATTGTGGAAGCTGTGTTAGGCATGATGAATGAATCGAAACCAGCGGAATTTCCAAAACTATACTAAGATATATATACATGAATAAAAAAAAGAAGTCTAATTTTTAGACTTCTTTTTTGTTCCTGTATAATTTTTTTCTCCTGCACTTATTTTAATCATTAGATTGTTTTCCTCTGGGGGTACTGGACAGCGGTATCCATCACTATAGGCACAATAAGGATTGTATGCCTTATTAAAGTCTATCCAAATGGTCTTGTTATCAATATCAGAGATTTTTAAATCTAAATATCGACCGCCTGCGTAGGTTTCTGTTCCATTACTGATATCGGTGAAGGGAACAAATAGATAATCTTGATAAGCGGGGTTTATGGCTAAAGCCATATTTTTATAAGCAATTAAGCTAAACTTTTTTCCTTGTAGCGTGAAGCTTAAAGCAAAATGTCTTTTAAATTCTTTTCCCGTGCCATCGAAGGTTGGCATGGTAAAGATTTTTTGCTTTTTAAGGACTTTAACCTGAGCTAATACTTGAAAATTTTCATCTGCTGGATAAAAGTGTAAATGTTGAAAATCCTCTTCTTGCAATGGAGATCTGCTTTCTTTTAAAAAATTGGCTTTATAATTTTCACGATGACTTTCAATTTTATCAGCATAACTTTGAGCTTGAATGTTTTGTGTAAGTAATAAAAATAAAACGCTTATAATTAATGATTTAAAATTATACATATCAATGTTTTAGTTTGAAAAATTAACTTGACTGTTTCTATGTCTTAATAAGTGATCAGCTAAAACTAAAGCTGTCATAGCTTCTACAATAATTACTGCCCTTGGTAAAACACATGGGTCGTGTCGGCCTTTTCCTTTTATCTCGGCTGCGTTTCCATGAATATCGATAGTTTGTTGATTTTGCATTAGAGTTGCAATTGGTTTGAAAGCGGTTTTAAAACAAATTTCCATGCCATTGGAAATGCCGCCTTGGATACCCCCTGAGTGATTACTGAGGGTCTCTATTTTTTGATTTTGATTGACAAAAATATCATTATGTTGAGAGCCTAATAGCTCACTTCCTTCAAATCCAGATCCATATTCAAATCCATGAACAGCGTTAATACTCAGCATGGCCTTGCCTAAATCGGCATGTAATTTATCAAAAACTGGCTCTCCTAGGCCAACAGGACAATTTTTTACCCAACAGGTTATTTGACCACCTACGGTATCTCCAGCTTTTCTAATACGGTCTATATAATTGGTCATTTCTTCCGCGTAGGAGGCATCGACTGCTCTGACTAAGTTGGATTCGCGAATAGATCTTAGGCGCTGATAATTTTTTTCTTCGATTTGTGGTGATTTAAACTTTCCTACGGTGGATACAAAGGCTAAAATTTCAACGTGGTATTGTGCTAATAATAATTTAGCAATAGCACCAGCGGCCACTCTGGCGGCGGTTTCTCTTGCAGATGAACGTCCACCTCCTCGGTGATCGCGACGACCATATTTACTGTAATAAGTGTAATCGGCATGACTAGGACGGAAGGTATTTTGATTGTGGTCATAGTCCTTAGATTTTTGGTCTTCATTTGCAATTAACAAAGCTATAGGTGTGCCTGTACTATAGCCTTCAAAAACTCCTGATAATATTTGGACTTGATCAGCTTCTTTTCTTTGTGTGGTGATTTTAGATTGTCCGGGTTTACGTTTATCTAATTCAGCCTGTATGAACTGTGGGTCAATAGCCAAACCGGCTGGACATCCGTCGATTATCACCCCAATAGCAGGTCCATGAGATTCGCCAAAGGTGCTGATTTTAAATATTTTACCAAAACTGTTGCCTGCCATATTATGTAGTTAAAAATCCAAATTTTTCCAAATCTATCCAAAAGTTAGGATATGATTTTTGAACAACTTCGCGATCATCAAAACAAAGTGTTTCTACTTGTGTAGCTAATATAGCAAAAGCCATAGCCATTCTGTGATCTTCGTAAGTTTCTATATCGACTTTTGCGGGGAATTCTATGGAGGAACAATCTAAATAATATTGCCCTGGTTCTTGTTCTATTAATTGAGCCTTAATTTTTTGTAATTCTTTTTGCAATGCAGTAATGCGATTGGTTTCCTTAATTTTTAAAGTTTCCAAGCCAGAGAATAGATAAGGTAGTTTAAGTACTGCGCAAAGTACAATAATGCTCTGTGCAATATCTGGACAAGTTAAGAAATCAATATGCCCAGATTGAAGAACTTGATTTGTCTTTTTTAGATATAATCCTTCTGCTTTAAACTGAGATACAATACCGAAATGCTCCATAATTTCGACTAAAGCTCGATCTCCTTGAAGACTATTTTCTTTTAAGTTTGGTAAAAAGACTTCTCCTTGAGGTAGCACAGCTAAAAGGCAATACCAATAGGAAGCTGCGCTCCAATCTGGCTCAATTGTTATTTCTGTGGATGAGAATTCTTGTGGGCTTATGGATATGGTTTGCTTTTCCCATTCTACTTGAATGCCACAAGTTTTCAATAAAGAGATAGTCATATCCAAATAGGGTTTTGAAGTGAGTTGACCAACAATTTCAAGTTCTAAACCCATAGGTAATTTTGCACCGATTAGTAGTAGTGCAGATAAATATTGACTACTGATATTTCCTTGAACAGCAATTTGTTTTTCATTTTGATTGAATCCTCCTTGAATTATTAGTGGGGGATAGCCCTCATGATTTTTATATTGGATTGATGCTCCTAATTCGGATAAGGCATTGACTAAAATCCCTATAGGTCTTTCTTGCATCCGAGTTGTACCTGTTAGTTCAAAACTTCCCTTTTGTAGGCTCAAATAAGCGGTTAAAAATCGCATAGCTGTTCCAGCAGGGCCAATATCTAATGAGAGTACTTCAGATTTTGTTGGATCCCATTGCTGTATTTCTTGTAAACAAGCTTCTAAGATTTGTGTGTCATGCGCATCGGATATGTTTTTTACTTGTACATTGCCTTGACTCAATGCTTGCAATAGAAGAGCCCGATTACATTCACTTTTTGAGCCAGTCAAGCGGATAGTAATTGGGTCCTTTATTTGGTTTTTATATTGTATACAAATGTCTTTTCTTGACATAATTTAGTTGACAAATTTGTTTTCAGAATCAATATTTTTGGCTATTCCAGCATTCATGATTTCTGTTTGTAAACGAATAGATTCTCCGTGGACAAGTTCTAAGAATTTTTCTGTGAAATGTATATCTAATTTTAAAGCTTGTGCGAATGAGGAGCGTCTTTTCATGATTTCATCCCAACGATTAACTTGCAGGATGGTTACCTTATTTTCCAATTTATATTCTCCAATTTGTTTTGTAATAGCCATTCTGTCGGCTAATTTTTGTAAAACAAGGTCATCAATTTTGTCTATTTCCTTTCTTAAATCGGCTAATTTATCAATGAAGGCTTCATTTTTAGAAATAGGTTCTCTTAAGGTAAAATTATTGACCATGTCTAATAAAGCACTTGGCGTTACTTGTTGTTTAGCGTCTGTCCAAGCTTTAGATGGGTCAATATGCGATTCTATCATTAAGCCTTGCATATCTAAGTCTAAGGCTTTTTGGGCTACATAAGATAAAAGTTCTCGATTTCCGCAAATATGACTTGGATCGTTAATGATTGGTAATTCTGGTAATATAGTTTTTAATTGAATAGCAAGCTCCCACATAGGTTCATTTCGAAAAGCACTTTTCTCGAATGATGAGAATCCGCGATGAATGGCGCCTAGTTTATTAATTCCAGCTTTATTTATTCTCTCTAATGCACCTAACCATAATTGTAAATCTGGATTTACAGGGTTTTTTACTAAAACGGGAATGTCAACACCTGTTAAAGAGTCAGCAATTTCTTGTACAGTAAATGGGTTAACGGTTGATCGGGCTCCAATCCATAAAATATCTACTCCAGCCTTTAAAGCTTCTTCTACGTGTTTGGCATTGGCTACTTCAACAGCAGTAGGTAGTCCGGTTTCTTGTTTTGCTCGGTTTAGCCATGTTAAGCCAATGGAACCTATACCTTCGAACTCTCCTGGACGTGTTCTAGGCTTCCAAATACCGGCTCGTAAAACACTTACTTTTCCTGTTTTAGCTAATAAATGTGCTGTTGATAATAGTTGTTCTTCGGTTTCTGCACTGCAAGGACCTGAAATTAATAGTGGGCTGTTTTGGCTAGGTAACCATTGTGAAATGGGTTCTAGATTAAGTTGGATTTTCATATATCAATTAAGATTTTTAAAGGTAAGCATTAAACTTTATCATTTTTAAGGTATTCTCCCATGATGTTAAAGTTTACGGTATATTTTAGTGCTTTTCGGATAGCTTGATTGTAGTTTTCTATATTTTTCCATTCCATATCTACATAGAAATGATATTCATTTCGCTTTCCTAAAACAGGCATAGATTGTATTTTGGTTAAATTAACTTCGAGTTCAGCGAAAATGTTTAGCACTTTAGCTAAGGCTCCTACTTGGTTGCCCACTTGAAAATTTATAGAGGCTTTGTTTATTTCATATTGTTCTTCATTTTTTCCGTTTTCGAGGATCAAGAAACGTGTATAGTTTTTTTTGTTGGATTCAATTCTACGTTCAATAATTTGTAGTCCGTAGGTTTCAGCGGCTAGGGCATTGGCTATGGCTACGGTATCTTGTAATTTTTCATCGGCTATTTTTTTGGCACAAGCTGCAGTATCGGAACTTTCGATAACGGCAATATGTGGGAATTCTTCAAAAAAATCAACGCATTGACGAATGGCAATGGGATGGGAGGTAGCGTATTTAATTTGATTGAAATTGACTCCAGGCAAGGCTAATAAATGAAGTTGAATAGGTAAATAAACTTCTCCAATGATTGTAAAATTATAATCTCTAATCAGGGTGTAATTAGGTAATAAACTGCCAGCAATTGAGTTTTCAATGGCCATCACCGTATAGTCAACATCTTGCTTCTTTAATAATTCGCAAGTTTGTTTAAAGGAGTTGCATTCCACGGTTTGGATGTCCTTACCAAAGTATTTTAAGGCTGCCTCTTGGTGAAATGAAGCTTTTATTCCTTGTATGGCTACTTTTTTGATAATCTTCATGCTCGTCATGTTTTTTTTTAAAAAAAAATCCCGGTCTGTTGGACCGGGACTAGATATTATAATTTATAAGTTTGTCTTGTATAATTACATATTAGTCCCGGCTTTTACTAAAAAAGTAAAAGTAACCAAAGTAATATGTATGAATTTTTTGCATGGCTTTTTCTTGTGGGACAAATATATATATCAAAATTTAATTTGTCAATAGTCATTTGAAATTAATTTATACAAAATAAAATTTTATGGCTTCCAGTTTAAAAATTGACTCGCTTGTTTAATTTCTGCAGCTTGGTTTAGTCTTAGTATAGGGATATGGCCTAAGATTGGAATTTGACTGTGCTTTTCAATAATACTTTCTGTTTCTGGATTACGATCGCCATTAAAGATTATTCCTGCTATGGGGATTTGATATTGTTTTAATGCAGCGATACTTAATAGACTATGATTTATACTTCCTAAATAAATTTGACTGACCAGAATAACTGGAACTTCTAATTTTTTTATTAAATCAATAATAAAATCATCTTGATTTAAAGGTACATACAATCCTCCAGCTCCTTCAATTATTAAGCTGTTTTCCGTTGAAGGAAGTTGAATTTTATCAAGACTAATAGTTGTGTTCTCTAGCTTTGCCGCGGCGTGTGGCGATAGTGGGTTTTTAAATCTATAACTTTCAGGATGTATTTTACTTTTCGAATTACTTATATGTTTAGCTATAAATAAACTGTCGCTTTTGTCTAAATCTCCAGATTGTATAGGTTTCCAATAGTCGGCTTGTAGATATTCTGTTAATATAGCTGATATTAAGGTTTTACCTATGCCTGTACCAATACCAGTAACAAAATAACGTTGATTTTTCATTTTATAGCGCTGATTTTAAGGTTTCTAAAAGTATATTTTCTTCTTTATTTGTGTTAAATAGATGGTTTACTAAGCGTATTCTTTCTGTTCCCACTGCTACTGTTGGAGCAAGGATAGCTTTGATATTAATATTTGCTTGAAGTAGTTTCTGAGCTATATTTTTAGCCTTTTGCTGATCGTTTAGCATTAAAATGTGAATACAAGAATCCGAAATGTTGTAATAAGGGCTTGCGGCTTGGAGTTTCTTTGCAAAGATTTGATTCTTAGTTTGTATTAGTTTAGTGTAATCTTGACTTTTGATTTCATGATAGGCAGCTTTAATTGCAGCTAATTGGTGAAGACTCGGAGCAGTGGTATAAATAAAGGGTCGCGCGTAATTGATTAGGTAATTTTTTAGATGTTCACTTCCACAAACGGCAGCCCCATGACTTCCGAAAGCTTTGCCATAAGTAAATACACAAGCAAAGATTTTTTCATTTAAATTCAAATGCTGTACTAATCCTTTACCATTTTGACCAAAAAGTCCTAAAGCGTGCGCTTCGTCAACAATTACTTGAGCTTGATATTGAGTGGCTAATTCTACGATTTTTGTTAGGGGAGCAAGATCTCCATCCATAGAAAATACACTTTCGGTTATAATGAAACAGATGCCTGATTGTTTTTGTAGCAAGTTTTCTAAATCTTGCAAGCAGTTATGCTTGAATTTATAGCGTTTTGCATAGGATAAGCGCATGCCATCAATCAAGCTAGCGTGACAAAATTCGTCATATAGGAAAGTTATAGATTTATCACCCAAGCTAGATAGTAAACTTAAATTGGCGGTGTATCCGGAGTTGAAAATTAAGGCCGATTCAAATTCATGGAAATGTGCTATCTCAGCTTCAAGATTATTTAAATAATTAGATTGACCACTAATTAAACGAGAACCTGTTGAGCCATTTAATTGGTGAAGATAAATGTGGTTTAGACTTTCTAGATCTTGCTTAATGAATTCTTGTATTGCAGGATGGCGAGCAAATCCTAAATAATCGTTGGAGTAAAAATCAATTCCTTTTTCAATCTTTGGGAGTGACCGAAGTATTCCTTCCTTTTCTCTTTCATTGAGTTTATTTTGGAAATATGCTTTGAGTTCCTGCATAGCCCAAAAATAAATAAAGCCTTCTAAATTAGAAGGCCTTAGTAAAATTAATTTATTATAAAAATTAGCGAGTATTTCCTCTTGGAGCTTTTGGTCTTTCTGGCCTTGGGAAATTATTTTGGTTTCTTTCAGGTCTGAAATTTTGCTTTCTCAACTCTTGAGTTAATTTGGCAATTCTGTGTCTTTGAAGGGCTATGATTTGATCTTTTGTTAAGATTTTTTCCATTTTAGCCCGACGATCTTTTAAATAAGCTGTTCTGATTGCATTATTCCTTTTAAGTTGTTTGCGGTTAGCTTCTCTTATTTTTTGGTTCGTTTTGAATTGCTCTTGATTAAGTTTTCTTAGTTCAGCAATTTGTTTTTCGCTTAAATTTAAATTCTTTTGCATCCATGCCATCTCGTTTTGACGATTAGGCACTTGAGGTTTTTTTCTTGGACCATTTTGACTATAAGCGCTGCCTGTTCCTAGAACGATTAATGCGATTAAATAAATTAGCTTTTTCATATTTCAATTTTTATAGGTTTCTATTAAAGGTGTATCGGTATGATAGATTTTTTCCTATAAGGTTTAAAATAAATTTTCAGTAAAAATACATCAAAGATTAATAGCAGGGAAAACGATTGTAAATAAAGGCTTTACAATCGTTTTTTGATTTTTTGGTAATGAGGTAAAAAGCAGTAAAAAGCGAGGTTTG
>CAZQFF010000014.1:0-65729 GCA_964592575.1 uncultured Pedobacter sp. | reverse complement strand
TACGACCTCCACATCCCAAATGTGGCGCGATACCGGGCTACGCTACACCCCGATTTTGGTATCTTTTTTTAACAGGCTTCACTAGTTTTCAATAGTGTTCCTTGTTTTGGTGGGCGCAAGTTAGGATTTTTTTTGATTTTTGAAAATATCTTTTTTCAGCTTTTAAATAATTCGCTGTGGATGACCTCATTTATTTTCTAAAATAGCTTTTCCAACAGGGCATCTAGTTGTATGAAACATTGGGTAATACCTTCTTTAAAGCCCATTTCGAGGTTCATATCTAAATCTTCTAAGCTGTCAAAGGTGGCATACATTTCTACTTCGGTATGTTCACTTTGCTTGGTTTTGTCGAGTTGGCGGAAGCTGTTGCGCGCAAAATTTTTAGGGAGCTCAGGATTAAAAACTCCATTTTCATCACAAAAGCCATCGTTTTGTTCGTAGTAGTTTTCCTTTACTATTTTTAAATAATCGGCTCGGCCGTAGTGCCGCTCCCCTGCTGGGCCTACCATAGCATATAACCAATGTCCACCTTCTTCAAAATTCATTTTCACAGTTTCTGCTCTCCAGGGCTCTGGGCCCCACCAGCGGTCTAAGAGTTCGGGCTTTGTCCAAGCTTTCCAAACCAAAGCTAAAGGCCCTTTAAATTCTCGCTTTAGCGTGAGAGTATAGTTTTCCCGATCAACTGTAAATTCAAATTTTAAATCTGTTTTCATAGCTATTTTGTTTAATTTATTCAGGGATTAATTCGACTAATATTTCATTTCCTGCTTGATCATAATAGGTGCAAGTCATTTCATCGATATTGATCTTCCATTTCTCTATGCCTGTTTTGGCGCACATATGAATAAAAGTGAGGTAATCAGTTTTACCTTGTTGGTGTGCTTTTAGTTCTGCTTGAAAGGTGTCAAAATCCACTACAAAAAACTGTTCAACCCTTTGAATACGTTGAAGGTCGTTACTAGCTAAGGCTAATTGCTCTTCTACCCTATCAATGGTGGATTTAGGAAAAACATCGTCTAAAGACAAGCTTAAACTATATAATTCATGCGCTGGATGGCTACTAAAATGGCTGAATCCTATTTCTGTAAAGTAAACTAAAATACTTCCAATATGATGGGAGTATTTAAATACTTTATAATGATTGGATAATCCGGTTATGCCCGCTGATTTAAGCGGAGACAGCGTATTATCCTGCAAACTAGCTAGGCTCCCACTATATTGAAAGCCTATCACTAAACTAGAGGATGGAAAAACTTTGTATTGGCTTTCCAGTGCATTTTCTGAAACCACAAAATACTTAATAAAGGTCCTTAATTGCTCATTCGGATAGTATTTTTTAAATTTCATTAGATAAAAACTGGTTATAATAGTTTTATTTTCCGCTCGTTGTTTCAGCCATATCTTTTAAGTATTGTAAAGCTTTAGGGAAAACTTCATCGAATGACTCAAAATTGCTTTCATCTTGATCGAGTTCAACATCAAGTATACAATAACCTTCTTTAGGCTTTAAAGTGTATATCTCAAAACTACCTGACCATTTTTCCACTTCCTCATCAATAGCTTGCTCTTTTCCATCTTTTAGCAAACCTATGTGCTGGAATACTGCCGTAGAATTAACTTCATAATGCATTAAATCACTGTAAACGCCCGAATTATCTTTGTTTAAAAAGTAAAATCGACTACCCGTTTTTAATTCTCCTTGATAAAAAGAACCTTCACTGAAAGCTTTACTCCATTCACGGTAACTTTTTTCGTCCCAAATAATTTTCCAAATCTTAACTGCATCGGCTTTAATCGCTATGCTATATTTTCTTCTGCGCAAACCATTAGTATATAGCTTTAGGGCCATTAATAAAAAGTCCCAACCTGCTTGATAACTTTCTTCCCTAAATTCCTTTCCAGCGTCTTCAAAGTTCTCTATACCTTGATGTGTTAATTTAACAATTGTGCTATTTGCCCCAGCAGATTGTAAACTCCAACGCACTACACTTTCACCTTTGGAATGATTCGGATGTGTCCAAGTATGCTTAAACTCTTGAAAAGGCACAATTTTAAGCACTTCACATCGATGCAAATAGGACCTATTTTCACCTGGCTCATAAAAAGTAAACACACTTCCTTCTTTGGCTTCAAAATCTGGAATATCAAAATACCATTCTTTCAAAGCGTCTTTATTCATCAAATCTCCCCATACTTTTTCCAAAGTTTGTGGTATTGTAATTGTTGAACTAATCATTACTATTTAAACTTCTCTTTTTTGTATTTCACTTTTCAGACGTTTATTGACGGCCAAATTCATAACTATTAAGGGGATCATAGCCACAGGGAGTATCAGAAAAACGATCGACTTTTTCTGACTTAAACCGAGGTATAAACCGGCGCCTAATAAGACGATCATCATTAAAATAAACATACCCAAAACGACATTGTTTAATTGTAGTCGGCTTTTAAGTTGCGCCGTGTTTAATTGCTTTAAATTATCTTCCATTTTTATTGTTTTAACTAATGTTTACTGCTATTTACTTCATTAAGTTCAGATATTTTTCACGGTTCTCAAACATGATCCAAATTAATATAATTCCCAATACAATAGCAGCGATCATATTACTCGGATCAACGGATAGGTGATGCAAGATAATACCCATCATAATTGGAAATAAGATTAAAGCAGCTAAAGCTCTGGTTTTGTTAAAGAATAAGAGTAAGCCGCCAACAATTTCTACTATAGCCACTAATGGTAAAAGCCAAGTAATTTCCATCATAGCTCCCATATCTTTCATCACAGCCTCACTAAGTCCTTCGGGTGCTGGTAAATATTGAAAAATTTTGCTTAATCCGGCATTTAGGAACATCAAGCCCGAAAGCACCGATAAAATCGTTAAAACTTTAGTTTTCATTTTGTTTAGTTTATTTAGGTTTAAATTTGATTTACATAGCTAAAGTGAGTAAGAAAAAACTTTCATCAAGGGCTTTAACCGCATGTTCCATGTTTTCGTGCAAACAAATCATTTGGCCAGGTTTTAAACGGCAAGATTTGGCTTGAGTATAAAATTCTATTTCTCCTTCTAAAACTTGTACACTAATTACGCCATTGGCGCGGTGTGGTTTTAATTCGGCAAATTGATGCAATCCAATGAGCACCACACGCATATGTGCTGATTTAAATAAAGTGATTGAATTTCTTTCGCTTTCAGTCCAGGTGGATTCACTTTTTATGCTTGCAATAGCTTCTTTCCAATTTAACTCCACCATAGGCGCATCTAAGGTTCGCTCTCCTGCTGGACGCTGTGCCGTGGCTTCGTTAGCTTTTACATGAATCCCACTGGCTTTTTTATGGATATCTAATTTTTCTACTAATTGGGCAGCTTTTTCATCCGAAGCAATGCCATAGCCGTCCACTAGAACTCCTTTTACCCCAAAATTCGGCGAAGATATAGCGTATAAAATAGCTTGATAATCGGGATCTGAATCTCCGTCAAAACGATAAACTCGATCAATTTGAAAGTCTTCGGGCTTTAAGCTTATCTGTGCTCGATGGCACACCAAACAATCTTGCTGGATATTAAAATCATGGGAATAACCCAATTCGGCTAAGGCATTAATGGTTTGCGACAAGGTTCCGTAAGATTCCTGTAAAGTGATGCTTTTCATAGCTTATCTATCTCCTTTCTAGGTTAATAACATAAATATACAAATAATTAAGTCTTTTCTATATTAAGTACTTACCAAATTCGGGAAGGCTTTGGAGATGGCCGAAAAAATGGAGAAGCGTATGTGAAGTTGTAGCGAGGCTGTGGCGAAGTTTTGGCGACGCAGGAAAATATGTGATTTATAAGTTTAAGAACGATTGGTTGAATTAGGGAGATTGGGGGGATTATTTATAAGCTAGAAATAATTAGAGTTTTGTTTTAATTCAGAAAGCGTTTTTGCCGAGGTCCCTACTCCAACGCCATCTTTTTGAGCATATGCAGAATAACCTGTATTAGTTTTTTCGACGATAAATATTGGCTTTTCCATAGTAAATGTTTTTATCTTGTATAAAAAGCTAGATTAAATCTTAAACCCAGCTTCTTTTAGAATTTTTTTCGCCAAACCAGTTCCAACTTCTTGACTATTATGATTGCAATCAGTAATTTTCTTTCCCGTCTTTTCATTCAATCATATGGAGTGACTTCCCTTGGCTTGTCTATAAAAAGAGAACCCTAGTAGTTTTAATTTAATTTTAACATCTGTATTGTTGATTATTAAGATCAATATAACAGAAAATTATGAAGAAAAATTATGTAATCCTAATTTTATTGCTTTTCATTTTAGCAAGTTGTAAGCAAGAAAGTAGCAAATCGGATTTAGCTACACTTAAGAAGGAAATTGAAACCAATGAGTATTTTTTAGCTTATCAAAGGGATTTTCAAGAAATCAAAAAAACTGCTATCACGCAAGAAATTTCATTTAAAGATGCGGATTCAGCTGGCATTAAAGATAAGTTGAAAGATGTTAAATCGGTTGAAGACTTGCAGAAGGTTTACACGGAGGGCGGCATCAAAAATGGGGATAAATTGGCTCGTATACAACAAAGTATGAAGTATAATTTATTAATGCTTTATAAAGAGTCCCCTCAATTGAGAGAGGTAAATAAAAACGATTTAAAAACTTTACTCGAGCCAAAACCTATTGATGGCGCAAAGTATTTTGAGGAGAATGTGGTAAATGCGGGGAAATAGGTTTTGAGGAATGCTTTGCATTGTGCTCGCTCAAGCCTGAGGGCTTGGACTCGCAAGGATAAATCTACAAGAACAACTTAACTAGAATAACTTCGCTCGGCGACTGCGTCGCGGAGAGAATTCGTCTCGGGACGTCTTCTCGGGGGGATTACCTCCCTGGCGGTCGGTGATCCCTTGAGGGGGTGGCTTCAGCTTAAATGCCACGTCGCTACGCTCCTACGGGCATTTTTTATTTCTAGGCTCGCTCAAGCCTGGCGGCTTGGACTCGCTATAAATAAAAAATGCCGCCCTAACGGGACGGCATTTAAGCTGGCGGAGAGGGCGGGATTCGAACCCGCGGTACCGTTACCAGTACGACAGTTTAGCAAACTGTTCCTTTCGGCCACTCAGGCACCTCTCCTTTCGATTAGCTTTATGGCCTTTCGAGGTTGCAAATATAGCAATTCATCGTATTCTGCAAAAAAAATTTATACAGTTTGTTGATAATCTATGCGAACATGATAAATACTCATGAGCATTGTCTTGAAAATCAACTTAATAGTTTCTAAGTCTTTTAGTGTTAAATCTGAATTATCTAATTGGTGTTGGTCTAATTTATAGCTAATAATACGTTCTACTAGGTCGTTTATGGTGTTCGCGTCTGGATTTTTTAAGCTTCGAGAGGCGGCTTCAACCGAGTCGGCTAGCATCAACACACCAGTTTCTTTTGAAAAAGGTATCGGGCCTGGATAACGGAATATATTTTCATCGACAAATTTCTCTGGGGAGTTTTTTAAGAAAGATTGATAAAAATAATCGACACGCGTGGTACCATGATGGGTTCTAATAAAATCGATGACCGATTCGGGTAATTGATAACGACGGCAAATATCTATTCCTTTAGTCACGTGCTTAATGATGATTTGAGCACTTTGTTCATAAGGTAATTTATCATGAGGGCTTTGTCCGGTATTTTGATTCTCCACAAAGTATTGCGGGGCATCCATTTTACCGATATCATGATATAAAGCGCCTGCACGCACTAAAAGTGCATTTCCACCGATTTTAAATATGGCGGCCTCGGCTAAGTTGGCTACTTGTAAGGAGTGCTGAAAAGTTCCTGGAGCTTTAAAGGCTAGCTCTCTCAATAATTTATTATTGGTATTGGTTAATTCGATTAAAGCAATATCGGATGTGATGCCGAATAATCGTTCGAACATATAAATCAAAGGATATGCTAATAAAGACAGGATAACGCTAAAGATAAAAGGCAGGAAATTACTCCATTCAATTTGTTGAATAGATCCTTCACGTAGCAAGGAAATACCTAAAAAGGCTATAAAGTAAGCCGATAAAATATAAGAGGCTGAAATAAGTAGTTGTTCGCGTTTTACTAAATTACGAATGCTATAAATAGCCACCATCCCTGCAGTGATTTGATAAAATACAAATTCAAAGCTATTGGGCACGAAAAATCCCGCAATTAAAACCACCAACATGTGCAGGTAGAGTGCTAAACGGGTATCAAATAGAATTCGAATAATGATAGGCACCACACAGAAAGGCAGATAATAGATGCTCGGAAGATTCATGCGAATGGCCCAGGTAAGTACCCCCAGCATAATAACTACCACTAATAAAATGAGGGTTAATTGCCTATTATCAGAAAAGATATCTTTTCTGAACAGGTATAAAAAGATCATCAATAAGCTCATAATAAAGCCTACTAATAAAACTTGACCCAAAATAACTATACCATTATCCCCTACGTTTTTGGTTTGAAGCTCAAAGTTTTCGCGATAGGAATAAAGTTTCTGAAATATCTCTTCGTCAACAACGGTGCCTTTAGCGACAATAAGTTCACCTTTTTGCACCATTCCTTTAGTGGTTGATAAAGAGCTTAAGGTGTTTTTTTCTATGTTTTGGGTAAAGGCTTCGTCGAAGATCAAATTTGGTTTGATATGACTTTCCATCAATTCTATCAGCAAATCTTTTACACGTGGATCTCTGTATTGGAAATTCTGTTTGAAATCATTCAAAGCCGACTCGGCTGTAAAGACATCTTGCGTACTCACACGCTTACTGATATTATTTTCAAACCAAGAGAAATCGTAATAAGTATGTTGTTTCTGATGCTTATCAACGATACCTATAATGCCTCTCTGATAATATTTTTGCAGCAAATTGATAGCGGCATTTTTAACCGACTCCCGCTCTCTTTCCGATAAGGCACCCGCTTTCCATTTGATATCAAATTCTACCGCTAAACCATCTTTCTGTGAGGGATACACCTCGGGATTATAGCGATAAACCGGTAAAATCTTATTTTGAATTTCTTCTTTATCTGCCGCAATTTGGGCATCTGTTTTAAGGATTGCGAAACTAAATGGCGCAATTAAGTCTTTATTTAACCAAGTTTTCCCTTTTTCAAATTCATATCGAAAACGAGCTTGCTTAGGTAAAAAGAAAGTAATCCCTATTACGGACGCCAGCATCATGAAATATTTCAAATTGCTGGAATATTTTCGGTAGATAACTTTTGGGTTTTTCTGAATCTTTGCCACGCTTAAATCAATAATCTATTCAAAAATAATAAATACCCTAAAGATCTTGCAATTATCCAAATTTTTTATTTTCTTAGTGATATCAAAATAATATCAATTATGTATCAAGAAAAAATTACTAAACCCTTCAACGGCTACTTCATGCTCTTTGTGAGTTTCGCTTTGATAGCTGTATCTTTTTATGCGGCAGCAGCCTTAAATTTATTCGTCATTACATTTATAACGGGCTTCCTTGCTTTTTTCCTGTTAATCGGTCTCATCGTGGTGAACCCAAATGAGTCTAAAGTATTAACCTTGTTTGGAAAATATGTAGGTACAGTAAAAGAAGATGGATTTTTTTGGGTGAATCCATTTACCATTAAAAAGAAATTATCCTTACGTGCCCATAATTTAAATGGACAACAAATCAAAGTAAATGATAAAATGGGTAATCCTATTGAAATTGCGGCGGTTATTGTTTGGAAAGTAAGCGATACGGCTAAAGCTAGCTTTGGTGTAGAAAATTACGTCGCCTTTGTGAATGTACAAAGCGAAGCCGCGGTCCGTCATTTAGCGAATTCTTTTGCCTATGATCATTTAGAAGATGAGAGCACGGAAATTACGCTTAAGGATGGTGCTGAAAAAGTAAATGCTTTATTAGAAAGTGAATTGAGTGAACGCTTATCGCAAGCAGGAGTTGAAATAATTGAGGCTCGCATCTCCCATTTGGCTTATGCACAAGAAATTGCTTCGGCTATGCTACAAAGACAACAAGCGGCGGCTGTTATTGCAGCGCGTAAGCTTATTGTTGATGGTGCGGTAGGCATGGTTGAAATGGCTTTAGAACGCTTAGCTGAAAAAGAAATGGTGGTTTTAGATGAAGAGCGAAAAGCAGCTATGGTGAGTAATTTACTCGTAGTTTTATGTAGCGATCGCAATGTACAACCCGTGGTCAATACAGGCACTTTGTATAGCTAATTGATTCCCCTAATTCCCCATAGATACACATGTCGGATAAAGAGAAAAAACCATTTGCTTTAAGAATTAATCAATCTCTTTTAAAGGAAATTGAGGAATGGGCTGCCGCAGAATTTCGGAGCACAAATGGGCAAATTGAGTATTTACTGAATGAAGCTATTAAAAAAAGAAAGGGTAACAAATCCAAATAACTAAGCCTTGGGGGCTGGATAGCTTCTTTCTAATTTTGTATATTGCGCACCTAATCAATGAAAATTATGAGAGAAGTTGTTATTGTTTCTGCTGTTAGAACTCCAATTGGAAGTTTTGGAGGTAGTTTAGCTGGTTTTTCAGCCACTCAATTAGGTGGTTTTGCTATTAAAGCTGCTGTAGAGCGTGCAGGTATCAAACCAGAAATGGTTCAAGAAGTATATATGGGTAATGTGTTGTCGGCTAATTTAGGACAAGCCCCGGCTACCCAAGCGGCTAAATTTGCTGGTTTACCGGATTTACCGGCTACCACTATTAATAAAGTTTGCGCATCGGGTACAAAAGCTATTATGTTAGCTGCCCAAAGTATTGCTTTAGGTCAAAATGAAATTGTGATTGCTGGCGGAATGGAAAGCATGAGTAATGTTCCTTTCTATTTAGATAAAGCTAGAAATGGCTATCGTTTAGGACATGGCCAAATCACAGATGGTTTAGTAAAAGATGGCTTATGGGATGTTTACAACGATTATCACATGGGCTCAGCTGCAGAATTATGTGCTCAAGAATGTGGATTTTCTCGCGAAGATCAAGATCAATATGCTATTCAATCTTATCAAAGAGCACAAGCTGCGCAAGCTGCTGGTAAATTTGCAGATGAAATTGTAGGCATTGAAATTAAAAATAGAAAAGGTGAAGTGACTGTATTTGATACAGACGAAGAGCCAAATGCTGTAAAATTTGATAAAATTCCTGGTTTAAAGCCAGTATTCAAAAAAGACGGTACGGTAACCGCAGCAAATGCTTCGACTTTAAATGATGGAGCTGCGGCTTTAGTATTAATGAGCGCTGATAAAGCTAAAGAATTAGGATTAAAACCTTTAGCTAAAGTGTTAGCTTATGCCGATGCGCAACAAGCACCAGAATGGTTCACGACAGCCCCTTCTAAAGCTATTCCTTTAGCGATGCAAAGAGCTAATGTAAGCCCTGAACAAGTTGATTTCTATGAAATTAACGAGGCTTTCTCGGTGGTTTCTTTAGCTAATAACAAAGAATTAAATATTGGTTCAGATAAAGTAAACGTAAATGGTGGTGCAGTAGCTATTGGACACCCTCTTGGGGCCTCTGGTGCACGTATCGTGGTGACTTTATTATCTGTTTTAGCCCAAAATCAAGCTAAGATTGGTGTTGCAGGTATTTGCAATGGCGGTGGTGGTGCTTCGGCTATTGTAATTGAGAACTTGAGATAATTTGATTTTTACACCTTAGTTTCTATATTGCAAGGTAAATTAAACTAAAAATGAACGCTAAAACTGCAAATCACCCTAGTGGATTAAAGTTTCTTTTCCTGACTGAAATGTGGGAAAGATTTGGGTATTATCTTATGATTGGGATTTTCACCCTTTATCTTAAAGATGTTAAATCAGGTTTTGCCATGACCGAAGCTGAGTCAGCCGACCTTTATGGTACCTTTATCGCCTTGGTATTTTTAACCCCATTTTTGGGTGGTTTAATTGCCGACCGTTATTTAGGCTATACGAAATCGATCATTATCGGTGGATTGATGATGGGCGCTGGCTACTGTTTAATGGGCGTACACAGTTTAACCGCTTTGTACCTGGCCATGACTTTGGTTATCATTGGAAATGGATTCTTTAAACCCAATATTTCAACCCTTCTGGGTAATTTGTATTCCACGCCGGAATACATGGACAAAAAGGATGATGGTTACAATATCTTCTATATGGGGATTAATATTGGAGCTTTTATCTGTAATTTCTTTGGGGCGGCATTATACATCATGTTAGGTTGGGAATATGCTTTCTTAGCCGCAGGTGTAGGTATGTTTTTAGGCGTAATCATCTTTTTAGTGGGCTTAAGACATTATAAAGCTTATGATATCAAAAAGGGCGTTCAAGAGGGTGATATGTCCTTTGCAAAGATCTGTATGCTCATTCTAGTGCCTTCTGTGGTGGCAGGTGTATTAGGCTGGATTTTACCGCAAAAACTATTTGGGCATGCCTTAGTGGGATCCCCTTCTACTGATGCTTTCATTTTTGCCTGTTTGCCTGTTATCTATTTTTACAGCACTTTATATTTTAAAGCAGAGGCAAAAGAAAAACGCCCTATTGCTGCTTTATTAACCATTTTTATGGTGGTTATCTTATTCTGGGCCGTGTTTAAACAAAATGGGACTGCATTGACAACTTGGGCCGATCGCTATACCGATAGAGAAGTATCTGAAGGCGCAACTAAGAATGCCTTTAATGCTTTGAGCTTAGCGCAAGAAGTAACTTATCAAAAAGATAGCGTGGCTTTATATGATGAAAGCTTCCGCCTACAAAAAGAAAATGGCGTGGTACTTAAAGAGTTTAATTACCCAGTTTACTTTAAAAATGTAGCGGAATCTAAAAAACCAGCAGAGGGTGAAACCGTTAGTCTTTGGGCAACCAATTTAACGCAATCTATCAATCCAGCTTGGGTAATTTTATTAACACCGCTTATTGTTGCTTTCTTTAGTTGGTTACGTGGACGTGGTCAAGAGCCTAGTACAGCCAGTAAAATCATCTTTGGGGTGTTTGTATCAGCCCTATCGGTTTTAGTGATGGTAGCCGCTGTTTATGCTGGTGCCAATGGAACCGATAAAGTATCGGTTTGGTGGCTAGTAGCAGGTTATGGGGTCATCACCATTGGAGAATTACTGTTGAGTCCGATGGGCTTATCTTTAGTCTCTAAATTAAGTCCGGTGCGTATTACGTCCTTAATGATGGGTGGTTGGTTCTTATCAACTTCTATTGGAAATAAACTATCTGGTGTATTGTCAACCATGTGGGATACCTATAGCGATAAATCTAATTTCTTTCGGGTAAACTTTGCGCTTTTAATGGGTGCCTTTTTAATCGGTTTAGTTTTATTACGCTGGTTGAATGGCATTATGAAAGAGATGGGCATTAAATAATAAAAAACTAAAAAAAACTAATATTCAGTTATGGCAGATTCTAAAGCCTTGAGCCAGGATATGGCGCTAGACTTGCACTTAGAAAAACAGGGTGTAAGTACAGAAAAACTAATTAATCACCCTGTAGGCCTCTTTGTGCTTTTCTTCACCGAAATGTGGGAAAGATTTAGTTACTATGGCATGCGTGCTTTATTAGTCCTATTTTTAATCAGTGAGGCCAGTAAAGGTGGATGGGCTTGGTCCAATGCAAAAGCTTTAAGTTTGTATGGAACCTACACCGGCTTAGTTTATCTAACCCCGATTTTAGGGGGCTTAATTGCCGACCGTTTTACCGGTTATAAGAAAGCTGTTATTTTAGGTGCAGCGATTATGACTTTAGGGCATGGCGCCATGGCGATGGAGGGCATTAGCACGAATTTCTTTTATTTAGGTTTAGCCTTTATGATCATCGGAAATGGTTTATTCAAACCGAATATTTCAACGATGGTAGGACAGTTATATCCAACAACTAGTGATAAAAAAGATGCTGCTTACACCATTTTCTACATGGGTATTAACTCGGGTGCCTTTTTAGGTATTTTAATGTGTGGTTATATTGGTGAAAAGATTGGCTGGCACTGGGGTTTTGGTTTAGCAGGTATCTTTATGTTCTTTGGTATGCTACAATTTTATTTCGGTCAAAAAATATTTGGCGTCATTGGAAATGTAGTGAAAGACAAATCAGAGGCCATTAAAAACACCGTAGAGGAAAACATTACGCCTTTAGTCGCAAAACAACGCTTAATAGTGATTTCTATCCTATCGGTATTTACCATTTTTTTTTGGATGGTATTTGAGCAAGCTGGAGGATCGATGACTATTTTTGCTAAGGATTATACCATGCGTAACCTAACGGGTGGTTCAGGTACAATTTTTAAATGGGCAGATGCCGTCTTAACTATTTTCCCTCTAGTGGCCGTGAGTGTGGTATTAATCGGTTTAGCTAAAAAAATTGCTGCAAAATATCCAGCAACTATATTCTTCACTGCCTTAAGTTTCTTAATCATTTGGGGATTAGCCATCTGGAAAATCAATTATGAATTCTCTTTAACGAATACAGAAGTACCAGCATCATGGTTTGGTATTTTAAACTCTTTCTTTATTGTGAGTTTAGCCCCAGTATTTTCCAAAATGTGGGAAACGAAATTCAATCCTACAGGACCAGTTAAATTTGGCTTAGGATTAATATTAGTGGGTATTGGCTTTGCTGGATTGGCTTATGGTGGTTTAGAAGTACCTAAAGGTGCTACAGTAGCCCAAGTAAGTATGTTCTGGTTAATTTTCGCATATTTCTTCCACACTGTTGGAGAACTTTGTGTATCTCCTGTAGGTTTATCTTATGTGAGTAAATTAGTTCCAGCTAAATTTGTTGGTTTAATGTTCGGTTTCTGGTTCACTTGTACCGCTATTGGTATTTGGTTAGCTGCTAAAACTGGAGGATTAATTGATCAAATTAGTACAGAATATTCGATTTCAACCTTCTTTTTAATCTTTACCATTATCCCTATTGTAGCCGGTTTCATTCTATTTGCATTGAGCCCGCTATTGAAAAAATGGATGCATGGTGTACATTAATCGAATTATAGTATAATAAAAGCCCGCAAAAAATTGCGGGCTTTTTGTTTTTAATAATTACTTTTGCGCTATGCATTCCGATAGTTTAGTTATTATTCCCACCTATAATGAAAAAGAGAATATTGAAAAGATTATTCGGAAGGTATTTTCATTAAGCGTTCCCTTTCATGTGCTCATCATTGATGATGGTTCTCCCGATGGAACGGCACAAATTGTAAAATCACTTCAAGCTGAATTTAAAGATCAATTGTTCTTAGAAGAGCGAAGTGGAAAGCTAGGTTTAGGCACCGCTTATATTCATGGTTTTAAATGGGCCTTAAATCATCATTATGATTTAATCTATGAAATGGATGCCGATTTTTCACATAATCCGGAAGATTTAATTCGTCTGCGTGAGGCTTGTTTACAAGGAGCGGATGTCGCTATTGGTTCACGTTATGTAAAAGGCGTAAATGTAGTTAACTGGCCAATGGGTAGAGTTTTAATGTCTTACTTTGCCTCGATGTATGTTCGCTTTATTACCCGCATTAATATTCAGGATGCTACGGCTGGTTTTAAATGTTATAAGCGTGAAGTCTTACAAACCATTCCCTTAGATAAAATTAAATTTGTGGGCTATGCCTTCCAAATCGAGATGAAATTCACAGCTATCCAATATGGCTTTAATGTCGTAGAGGTGCCTATTATTTTTACAGATAGAACAGAAGGAGTTTCTAAAATGAGTACCCGTATTTTTAGAGAAGCCTTTTTTGGGGTGATTCAAATGAAATTAAGCAGCTGTTTTAGAAATTATAAAAGATAGCTCTTCCTACCAAACTTCTCTTCTACCCCCAAGCCAAACAAAGCAAAGTCGTATTTCACAGGATCTAAAGGGTCTAATAGTCTAAGATGCGCGGTTAACTCTAAAGCCGTCAGCCAATCTGTTTGTTTGCGACTAATTAAACCTAGTTCTCTCGCTACACGGTCGACATGCACATCGCAAGGACATATGAGTGCTCGAGCGGGTATATGTGACCATATTCCAAAATCTACTCCCTGATTATCTTTTCTAACCATCCATCGCAGAAACATATTTAATCGTTTACAAGTAGATTTTTGTAAGGGGGAAGAGATATGTTTCTGTGTACGAGGAGGAAAATCTTCTAAACTAAAGAAATAAGCTCTAAAGCGATTCAAACAAGCTTCGATATGCTCATTTACTAAAGCTGGAAAAAAAGCGCTCTCCAAGCTGCTATTTTGCTGATAGTGCTGTTTAAAAAAGGATATGAAATAAAGAAGATCGGTATCATTGAAAGTACGATGCTTAAAACCTAAGAGCGACTTTAAATCTTGGTCACTATGGTGCAAGACAAATTGATGCGGTGCATGATCCATTATTTGCATCAATTCTTGACATTTATTAATGATAGTTTTGCGTTGCCCCCATGCTAAAATTGCTGCAAAAAATGCAGCAATTTCAATATCAGGTGCCTTTGTAAATTGATGCGGAATACAAATCGGGTCATTTTCTATAAATGCGCGTTGATTGTATTGCTTTACCTTGGCATCTAAAAATTCTTGGAGTTCTAAAGCGCGCATTAAGATAAAGCTTGCTCGATATCAGCAATTAAGTCATCAATATCTTCTACCCCAACGCTCAAGCGCAATAAATTATCTGTAACCCCAACTTTCTCCCTTTCTTCTTTTGGAATAGAACCATGCGTCATGCTGGTCGGGTGATTAATTAAAGACTCCACTCCTCCTAAAGACTCGGCTAAAGCGAAAACTTTGAAGCGGGAAGCAATTCTATAGGTTTCTTGTAAATCGGCGCCTTTCAAAGCAATGGATACCATGCCGCCAAATCCACGCATTTGTTGTTTAGCAATATGGTGATTAGGATGATCTTCAAAACCTGGCCAATAGATTTTTTCAACCTTAGGGTGATTTTTCAAATAATGCGCCACGCGTTCTCCGTTCTCACAGTGCGCTTTCATACGCAGGTGTAGGGTTTTGATGCCTCGTAACACTAAAAAGGAATCCTGAGGCCCTGGTGTAGCGCCACAAGCGTTATAAATGAAGAATAAATCTTTATATAATTTTTCATCATTCATCAATAAAGCCCCCATCACCACATCCGAGTGACCACCTATGTATTTAGTAACGGAATGCATCACAATATCAGCCCCTAAATCAGCAGGGTTTTGTAAATATGGTGAGGCAAAAGTATTATCTACCGTTAATAGTAAGCCTTTTTCTTTGGCTATTTTAGATACCCCAGCAATATCAATGATCTGCATAGTTGGATTAGTAGGGGTTTCAATCCAAATCATCTTCGTTTTATCATTGATATAAGGCAGCATATTTTCAGGCTGACTTAAATCGATAAAATGAAATTTAATGCCATACTTAGAGAAAATCTTAGTGAAAATACGATAAGAACCACCGTATAAATCATTTCCAGTAATCACTTCATCTCCTGGATTTAAAAGTTTCATCACCGCATCCGTTGCCCCCATACCCGAGCTAAAAGCTAAGCCATATCGACAATTCTCTAAAGCGGCTAAACAATCTTCTAAGGCTTTACGCGTTGGGTTTGTCCCTCTAGAGTACTCATAACCTTTGTGCTCGCCTGGAGATTTTTGCCAATAAGTTGAAGTTTGATAAATTGGCGTCATTACTGCTCCTGTAGTAGGATCAGGTTCTTGTCCGGCATGAATGGCTTTTGTTGCAAATTTCATGATAAATGCTTTTAAATATTGTTAGATTGAATTTCTGAATTAAATAAATAGCCTAAACGCTTACCCGTAGGATATCCACTGGCGGCTGTAATAGACTGTTTTTGATGTAAAGTAATATCCTTTACCAAAGCATATGGTGGTAAAATTAAGTCGCTATCAATACAAATTAAAATCGATCTTTCTAAGATATCCAATAATTTGTCATCCGACACGACATTATTAGCTAAATCTTCATAAAGAAAACCTAAAGCCCCATCACCTTCCACCATAAAATGCTTTTCTCGATTAATCAAAATGCGCGCTACCAAAGTACCTTCGTCGGCCAGCCTATTGTATTTAATGGAATCGGCTAAAAAGTTATGGATATAAATGACACCACAATAACTCAAGCTTTCATCCTCCTTGATATAAGGATTCTGATAAATCGAATGACCGTCGTGAAAATTAAAGATATTGCTATGCATAGACACCATCAGCATATCTCCCGAAAATTTTAACTGCGCTTCAAATTGGCTGTTTTCTTTATAATGAATCTCTACCGATGGATCTTTGAGTCCATAGTCTTGATGCAAACGGCTCGCTATTTTGGACAATAAAGTTTTCATGGTGCCAAATACCTCCAGCGTACTGCGATAAAGGGCTTGCTTTAAAGAAGCCTTACTGGCTAAGCGGGTTAAAATTTCTTGATAATTTTCGTCTTGCATAGCAGGTCATTGGTTTAAACAAGAGCCTTACTAATAGGCTCTTGCAAATAAAACGCGTTGCTTAGAAGGTTTACCAGAGTAAATACATACCCCATCTTCTAATTTATTATCTAAAGGAATACAACGAATCGTCGCTTTTGTTTCCTCTTTAATCAATTTTTCTGTCTCTACAGTACCGTCCCAATGTGCCGAAATAAAACCAGTTTTCTCGTCTAATAACTGCTTAAAC
This sequence comes from uncultured Pedobacter sp., assembly GCA_964592575.1. Taxonomy (GTDB): domain Bacteria; phylum Bacteroidota; class Bacteroidia; order Sphingobacteriales; family Sphingobacteriaceae; genus Pedobacter. Next base: position 49,099 of record CAZQFF010000014.1, on the reverse strand, counting down.
TCTTCATAACTATTCGCTTCGGTAATATGTTCATCACGGAACTTCAATGCTTTTTGGTAAATATTGTTTTGAATTTCCTCTAGCAAGTTAGCAATATAACTGGCTAAATTATCTTGTGAAACACTCGTTTTTTCTTTTGTATCCCGACGGGCAATTTCAACCACCTTATTTTCCATGTCTCTTGGCCCAATAGCTACACGCACAGGAACCCCTTTCAACTCGTATTCCGCAAATTTAAATCCTGGTCTTTGACTATCGCGATCATCATATTTTACAGATACACCTAAAGCTTTTAATTCGACTATTAAGGTATCAACATAAGCTGTAATTTTAGTTAAATCATCCGCTCCTTTATGAATAGGCACAATAACTACTTGAATTGGTGCCAATTTTGGTGGTAAAACTAAACCTGAATCATCGCTATGTGACATGATTAAAGCGCCCATTAAACGGGTAGATACCCCCCATGAAGTAGCCCAAACATATTCTTGTTTACCTTCTTTATTAGTAAATTTAACATCAAAAGCTTTGGCAAAGTTCTGTCCTAAAAAGTGAGAGGTACCAGCTTGTAAAGCCTTTCCATCTTGCATTAAAGCTTCAATACAAAGCGTATCGATCGCTCCAGCAAAACGTTCGTTTTCTGATTTTCTACCACGCACAACTGGAACAGCCATAAATTCTTCGGCAAATTTGGCATAGACCTCTAACATTTGTTCGGTTTCCGCTATCGCTTCTTCTTGTGTCGCATGAGCCGTATGGCCTTCTTGCCATAAAAACTCAGTCGTTCTTAAGAACAAACGGGTACGCATTTCCCAACGAACCACATTAGCCCATTGATTAATCAAAATAGGTAAATCTCTGTAAGACTCAATCCAGCCTCTATAGGTATTCCAAATAATCGTTTCTGAAGTTGGTCTAACAATTAATTCTTCCTCTAATTTTGCCGTTTCATCGACAATAATATTCCCATTTCCATCGTTTTTTAAACGGTAATGGGTTACTACAGCACATTCAGTAGCAAAGCCATCGACATGCGCGGCTTCTTTAGAAAAAAACGATTTAGGAATAAACAAAGGAAAATAAGCATTGCTGTGTCCGGTTTCTTTAAACCTTCTGTCTAAAACGGCTTGCATTTTCTCCCAAATCGAATACCCGTATGGCTTGATTACCATACATCCTTTTACTGAAGAATGCTCCGCTAAGTCAGCTTTGATAACAATTTCGTTATACCATTGAGAATAATCCTCATTTTTGCTTGTAATACCCTTGCTCATAATATTTTGGAACGTTTTTTGTATTTATAGTTTTGTAAAATAGTCTACAAATCTATAAATTTATAGCTATAATACTAAGTGATCGCACATATAATCATCATACTATGAAACCTTTGAATATTAAACTATCCGTCTTTCTTCTTGGAGCCACACTATTAAGTGCTTGTTCAGGAATGAAAATGGCTTCTGACGAACTCTTGCAAGATGACGTCTATAATACGCCAATTCAAGCTAAGGAATATGCCGCATATTATCAAGAAAAACCTAAAGATAAATATGCTGTAGATTCCGCTATCTATCAAGAATATTTAGCCGAGTTACCATTTGATCCATCTGAGATAAATTATGCGAACCGAATTAATAGATTCTCTTATTATAATCCTTGGAGAGCCTATTATGATGGCATGTATGGTTATATGCCTTCACATTATCTTTATGATTACAGTTATAATGCCTATTTATCAGGCAGAAATTATGGTTATTTCCCTTATTTCAACAGCCGTTTTGGATTTAATTTAGGCTATACCCAATTCTATGGCTGGTTTAGCCCATTCTCTTATTGGCACCAAGCTTATATGCCATTTAATAGCTGGAATTATTGGGGACCTATCAGCATGTTCGATTTCTACCATATTCACCCAATCTATGGAAATGGTATGTGGGGACCTTATTGGAATTCCCCTTGGAATGGACCTTTCAATGGTTTCTGGGGTGGTTTAACCGGGGGCATTATCCGTGACCCTTATCAAAATCCAAACTACGGTTCAAGACCAGTTAGAGGCAGTGAAAATGGTCTTATTTCCACACCAAGAGCTAGTGCTGGTGTACCTAGAAATGAAAACACACGTCCAAGTACAATGAGTGGATCTCGCGCAGAGCGTTATGTACCGCAATCTGGTGCTGCAGCGAATCGTGGAGGATCTACGCCAACATCCAGCGCTAGACCAACAAGAGGCACCGTAAGCCCTACGCCTACTCGCCCTACGATGAGTAATCCTCCATCTACACCTACCCGTTCCAATACGCCACCGCCAGCCAGCAGTGGAAATAGTGGAAATAGTGGCGGTGGATCACGTGGAGAATCTTCAGGTGCAGGTCGTCCTACTCGTGGAAACTAATTAGATATTTTATGAAAAAACTCCTTTTAATAGGCATGCTTATTAGTGCATGTACGCTAGGCGCCTATGCTCAATATACGAATGATGCCCTTCGCTTTTCTAGTTTTCAGAACGGAGGAACAGCACGCTTTAAAGCTATGGGGAATGCCACTACAGCAACAGGCGGTGATTTAAGTGCGCTGGGTTCAAACCCAGCTGGTTTAGGTTTCTTTACTAAAAGTGAATTTACCCTAACACCTGAATTTGGTAGCTTTAAAGAAAAGGCTAATTATTTAAATAATTCTTCAAAAGCTTCAGTGAACAAGTCTAATCTCAATCAAGCAGGCATTGTGTTTAATACCACTATGCTCAAAAGGAAAGGTGCAGATTTAAATAAGGGCTTAATCAGTCTGAATTATGGCTTTGGCTATCAAAGAACCAACGATTTCCATCTCGAATCCAACTTTGGCGGATTAAACAATAGAACTTCAATGGCCGACTATTTTGCTGAACTCGCCGGAAGTACAAGCCCCAATAGTTTAGGATCCAAATCCTTAGAAAGATATGCTTATGATAATTACTTAATAAGTTATGATGATGCGGGAAGATATTATTATCCAGAAACCTATGCTGATGCCACCAATGGAAATAATCAGCAAAGGATGGAAAGTCGTATTGGCGGACAAAGTGAAGCAACATTTGCTTTGGGAGGAAATATCAGTAATCAGTTTTACTTTGGAGTAAGTTTAAATGTGGTTACGCTTAAATATGAAAGCATAGCCCAATATCAAGAAACAGGAAAAGCTAGAGAATATATTGATGATGCCCCAAGTGGAAATATCATGAATTATAATTTCTTATTTAATCAGCAACAAACCACAAAAGGAAATGGTGTAAGCGCCAAATTTGGCTTTATTTACAAAGCCTCTGATGAATTGCGTTTAGGCATTAATTTACAAACCCCAACTTGGCTTACCATAGAAGATTTTTATTCAGAAACCTTAGATAATCGGGCAACTTCAGGTGGTTATTCAAACACGTCCATTTATGAGTTTAGATATAATGTAGCTACGCCTTTTAAAGCGAGCCTAGGTGCTAATTATATTTTAGACGGACAAGCTTTAATCACAGCCGACATCGATCTAGTAGATTATTCAAGCATTCGTTTTTCTTCCTTAGAAGGGCAATCCAGTCAAGTTCTTTCTGACAATAATTTTGCTGTAAAACAAGATTTTCAGCAAGCTTTAAATTATCGTGTAGGTTTTGAATATAAATTAAACCCGCTTAGTTTAAGAGCAGGTTATGGTTTAAATGGCAGTCCTTATAAAAATGACGCGGATGAAAAATATAAAACTGAAACCTATTCCGCAGGCTTAGGTATCCGAGGTCGTGGCTATTATCTAGATTTAGCATACGTGCGTCAGCAAGGTCAATCTGATTTCAGTCCATATACATTAAGTAATAACAACCAACCAGTCGCTATGCTTAAAAACATCAGAAATAATGTGTTTTTAACTTTAGGATTAAGGTTTTAATACTTCTTGAGCAACGGCATTAATCCAAGCAGAGAATAGTTTCTGTTCCATAAATAGAACATTCTCTGCATGCTTTTGCCAAGCCACGGAAAACTTTTCCAATTGGCTTATCATCTCTTCTAAATGCCCCTCCTCTTCTAAAATAATAGATTTTACGGTAACTTTTGACTGAACAGCCGATAAAGCCTGTTGATAAGCCGGATAGAGTTCATCTGCCCGTACTTCAATAGCATAGGTTACAAATAAATAAGCTGCATATTTTAAGGCGGAACCCTGGAGTTGAAATACTTCTTTTAAATATCGACAAACCGATAAATCCAAATGATTCAAGTAGTGACGCGTATATTTAGGCGCAATGAGCTCCGCATGCGTATAAGTTGGACAAGCATATTCTTCAATCTTTAAGATTTGTTTTTTCAAATAATAAGCATGCCTATGTTCCTCAGCAGCATGTTTTAAGACAATAATATCAACGGCTTCGGGATGTTCACAGGCGGATATTTTTCGAGCACCGGCATTCTCCATAAAGGATAGGGTATTCAACCATTTAGCGTGTTTTTCAGGATCTTGAACGATATGTAAAAGTAAATCAGATAGATGCATAGGGTTTTAAATCTGGTCTAAAGCAAGTTTAATGTGTCGGTAAATATAATTTAATTCCTCTGGAGTAATAACATAAGGTGGAAGAATATACAAAACGTTACCTAAAGGTCTTAATATAATTCCTTGAGCCAAAAAGTAAGTATAAAGTTGATCGCGAATTTGATTTAAATAAGAGGTTTGTTCGGTATTCACCCAATCAAATGCTAAAATGGTTCCACATTGTCGAATGCGACTAACTTTAGGATGTGATGCGATCTCTTGTCTAAATTGAGCATGAGCTGCCGTGATGTTTTGAATCGCTTCTAAAGTTTGCGGGCGCTTTAAAATTTCTAAGCTTTTAATAGCTAATTGACAGGAAAGTGGATTTGCGGTAAAGGAGTGCCCGTGATACAAGGTTTTCCACTGCTCCTCACTATTAAAACTTTCAAATATTTTTAAACTACAAGTGGTTAAACCCATAGGCATAGCTCCTCCACTAATACCTTTACTAAAACACATGATATCCGGTTTTTCCTGTCCTTGCAGGCTGGCAAAAAGTGTTCCTGTTCGACCAAAGCCCGTCATAACTTCATCAGCAATACAGCAAATAGAATAAGACTGACAATGCTGAATCAATTGATCTAGATAAGCCGCTTCATACATTAACATCCCTGCGGCTCCTAAAACCAAAGGTTCATAAATAAAAGCAGCAATTTGATCTGCCTGAAGCGAAATCTGTTGTTTTAAAGCATCGATATTATGTGCTTCAGGCAAAGGGATAAACTCCACTTCAAACAAATAAGGATCAAAAGCTTCTGTAAATAAAGAGCGGCCACTTACAGACATCGCTCCAAAGGTATCTCCATGATAGGCATGCTCAAATGCCAATATTTTAGTTCTTTTTGTTTGGCCTTGATTCCTCCAATATTGAATGGCCATCTTTAAGGCCACCTCTACTGCAGTAGATCCATTATCGGAATAAAATACTTTCGCTTGATTTTGGGGCAGCTCCTTTAAAATTAATTCCGCAAATTCTACTGCTGGCGCATGTGTAAAGCCAGCAAAGATGACATGTTCTAAAGTTTTAAATTGCTGATAAATAACCTCAGCTAATTCGGGATGAGCATGTCCATGAATATTAACCCACCAGGAAGACACGGCATCCATATATTTGTTGCCTTGTTCATCGAAAACATATAAGCCTTTGGCCTGTGTTATAGGAATTACATCTAGTGCCCCTTTTAATTTTGTGTAAGGATGCCAAATTACCGCTTGGTCTCTTTCCAATAAGTTTTTCATACCAGGTTTTGTAAAATATCGACTAACTTTTTATCGGTATCAAAAGTTAAATCATGGGTTTTTAATTCGGATAAAGATATCCATCTAAAAGATTGTTTTTCTCCATCCTGAAAATCAAAAACCTGTTCTTTAATCACTACATTTAAGAGTTCTAGAGGACGAACCAAATAATAAACCGACAGAATCTGACTTTCATTGAAAGCCGACTTTTCAAAAAAATCAGTCGTATATAAATGTTTTTCTACAGCGATGGCTAATTGGCACTCTTCTAAAAATTCTCTTTTTAGGGCCTCGATTAAGCCTTCACCATATTCTAATCCACCACCAGGAAATTTAGTAAACTGCTTCCCATGCTCAAATTCATCACTAATTAAAACTTGCTTATTATCATTAATTAGCAAACCGTAAACGCGGACATTAAAATAGCTCATCAATCAAAATGTTTTTGATTCTTAGTAACATTTTCCATGGTCCAAGCCACCTCTCCAGTGAACTCAAATTGTCTAACTGGACAGTCTTTCATTTTACAATAATGACAGCATTCTGGAATACAAGGATCGGCATGAATAAAGAATTCGGTGTTTCGATTGGTATGCGAGTTTACCATTTTATCAATTTCAGAAATTTCCGTATGCACTTGATTTAAATCGAAATAATAAGGCAAAGTAACGTGGCAATCGAAATGTAAATCAGCCCCATATTGTTGAGCACGAAAATTATGCACATCAATCCAAGCATCTTTTCTATTCTTAGATAAGATTTGAATCACAGTATCCACTAATTCTAAATTACTCTCATCCATCAAGCCGCCAATAGATCTCCTTAAAAGCTGATAGGCATTAAACATAATGACTAAACTTAAAAAGACAGAGATTAAGGAATCGAACCAATAAATCTGTGTAAAATAGATAATTAAAATACCCACAAATAGCCCTGCACTTGTAACCGCATCGGTCATTAAATGTTTTCCATCGGCTTCTAAAGTGATAGAGTGATACTTTTTACCCGTTTTAATTAAATAAAATCCTAATGCGGCATTAATGATACCAGTAGCGACAATGATTAAACCCCCATCCATTAGCTGAGTAATCTCGGATGGGAAGATAAGGTCGTAAATGGATTTGAAAAAGATAATCAAACCAGCCAAACCAATAAGAATTCCCTCCAGAAAGGCCGAAAAATATTCTACTTTTCCATGCCCATAAGGATGATTTTCATCTTTAGGCAGCGTGCTTAAATAAATGCTATAAAAAGCAAATCCACTAGCTAGCACATTCACGATGCTTTCCATAGCATCGGTTAGAATCGCATTAGATTTTGTGATAAAAAATGCCACAAATTTAGCCAGCATTAAAACAATGCCAACGACTAAAGAAATGATTATGGCTTTTCTAGTTGGTTGCAAAATAAATGAGCTTGATCAATGAACAAAAATATAAAATTATAAATCAGAAAATGTCTAATTTATATTTTTTATGAAGAGTCATTTGCTGGGGATTTTTATATTTGCCTAATAACCATTAATCAATATGAAAAATTATTTATCCGATCGTATCCAAGGCTTATCTGAATCCGCCACTTTAAAAATGACCAAATTAGGTCGTGAACTCACTGCAAAAGGCATTAATGTAATCAGTTTGAGTATTGGAGAACCTGATTTTAATACTCCGGATAATGTTAAAGAAGCGGCCAAAAAAGCCATTGACGAAAACTATACCCATTATACCCCTGTTCCAGGATATCCTGAATTAAGAAAGGCGATTGCTGAAAAACTAAAAAGAGAAAATAATTTAGATTACGACTTTTCGCAAATTGTAGTATCTACGGGCGCTAAGCAATCCTTATCCAATGTCATTTTGACCCTTGTTAATCCTGGAGAAGAAGTGATTATACCTACCCCATATTGGGTTTCTTACTCAGAAATGGTATTATTAGCCGAAGGGAAATCTGTTTATATTGACACCACCATTGAGTCTGACTTTAAAATCACACCTGCTCAATTAGAAGCAGCTATAAGTCCAAAAACTAAACTATTTATGTTCTCGAGTCCTTGTAATCCAACAGGTTCAGTTTATAGTCGAGAAGAATTAGCGGAATTGGTGAAGGTTTTTGAGAAGTATCCAGATATCTTTATTCTTTCGGATGAGATATATGAGCATATTAATTTTAAAGCGGAACATGTTTCCATAGCAGAATTTGAATCGGTTAAAGATCGTGTCATTATTGTTAACGGATTCTCTAAAGCTTATGCTATGACAGGCTGGAGATTGGGTTATATAGCCGCAAATAAAGAAATTGCAGCGGCGAATGAGAAGATGCAAGGTCAAACCACCTCGGGAACTTGCTCTATTTCTCAAAGAGCCGGTATTATTGCTTATCAGGATGGTCTAGAAGAGGTGAATCGTATGAAAGAGGCTTTTTTTAGAAGAAGACAACTCGTTTATGATTTATTAAAAGATATTCCAGGTGTTAAAACCAATTTACCAGATGGGGCATTTTATTTTTTCCCTGAAATAAGCGCTTTCTTTGGTAAAAAAGATAGCCAAGGTCAAATCATACAGAACTCAGCAGATTTAGCTTTATACCTGCTAAATGAAGCGCATGTGGCTACCGTAGGTGGAGATTCTTTTGGTAACGACAACTATATTCGCATATCCTATGCCGCTTCGGATGAAAACCTAATCGAAGCCCTGAAACGAATTAAAGTAGCTTTAGCAAAATTAGCTTAAACACTATAAATCTTATACAAGAAAAAAGGCCGTTGATAAATCAAGGGCCTTTTCTAATTAAACTAAAAAAAAACTAAAAATTAAGATCGTATGGCTTCTACTGGATCCAATCTGGAAGCCGAATAAGCTGGCCAGAATCCCGATATAGAACCAATAATTACGGATATTCCAATACCTAAAACTATATTTTTAAAGTAGAGAATAATCTCTACATCAGCGACATGTGTAAAGAACAAAGTGACCAGATAAACGAAAGTTAAACCTAGAATACCTCCCATTATACAAAGCACTATAGCTTCGAACATAAACTGTAATAAGATAAAATAGTTCTTTGCCCCCAAAGACTTTTGAATCCCGATAATATTCGTTCTTTCTTTAACCGAAACAAACATAATATTAGCAATACCAAAGCCCCCCACTAGAATAGAAAATCCTCCAATTACCCAACCCGCTACATTAACCATGCTAAATAAAGAGTCCAGCTGATTAGAAATCATGGTGGCTTTATTTAAACTAAAGTCATCTTCCTGACCAGGCTGAATACGATGAATAGAACGCATAGCGCCTTGTAGCTCACTCTCCACCTCTTCTAAAGGCACCCCATCTTTACCTCTTACCGTAATTTGAGGATTATAGTTTCCACTACTTACATCAAATAAACTTCGGGCAAAACTGAGTGGAATTAAAACCATTTGGTCTTTACTCATGCCCATCATATCTTCACCTTCTTTGACAAATACACCAACTACCGTTGTTCTTCTGCCCATTAGTTGGATTTGTTGACCGATAGGATTTTTATTTCCAAATAAACCATTTGCGATTTCAGCCCCAATAATACATACCGGAGTACCTCCTCGGCTTTCTACATCCGAAAAATAACGCCCGTCTTGAAACTCTAAATTCCAAACTAAACTATATTCTTGACTCGCCGCGGTAATCTCTGCTCCTTCCACAGAATTGTTTTCATACTTTAGCGTTCTTCCTGAATTCGTTACTTCAAATGCAATACCTCTTGCCAAGGAAAGGCGATCTTGAAGGGCTTTATGATCACGTAAACTTGGATCAGGACGATTAATATATTTCCACCAAGGGAAACCATCACTAAAAATCCATGGCCATTTATGTACAAAAATGGTGTTAGAACCTAATTTATCTACACTGGTTTGTAATTTATCTCTCAAGGTATCAACCGCCGTGAAAACCGTAATAATGGTGAAAATACCAATCGTGATACCCAGTAAGGATAACATGGTACGCAGTTTGTTTTGACGAAGAGCATCAAAAGCAAACCTAAAACTTTCAGCAATTAATCTGAGAATGATCATATGGGTTTAGACCTAAAGCTGGTTAAAAGGTTACAAGAAAATCATAAAATATATGTAGCTTTCTGAAGCATTAGTATATAAAATATTTAATTTGTAAATTTGCGCCCTAATTTATTTATCAAAAAATGAAATTATCTCAATTTAAGTTTAATTTACCGGATTCGTTATTAGCTAACAATCCTGCTGAAAACAGAGACGAAGCACGTTTAATGGTTTTACACAAAGACACAGGTAAAATTGAACATAAAATTTTCAAAGATATATTAGAGTATTTTGACGATAAAGACGTCATGATTCTAAATAATACCAAAGTGTTCCCTGCCCGTTTATATGGTAATAAAGAAAAAACTGGTGCCACTATCGAAGTATTTCTTTTAAGAGAATTAAACAAAGAACTTCGTTTATGGGATGTTTTAGTAGATCCTGCGCGTAAAATCAGAGTAGGTAATAAATTATATTTTGGGGATGATGATTTATTAGTGGCTGAGGTTGTGGATAATACCACGTCAAGAGGTCGCACGATCCGCTTCTTATTTGATGGAACTGACGAAGAATTCCGCAGAAACGTAGAAATTTTAGGGGAAACGCCACTTCCTAAATACATCAAAAGAAAAGCTACTCCTGAAGACAAAGAGCGTTATCAAACTATTTTTGCTAAACATGAAGGAGCTGTTGCAGCCCCAACTGCTGGATTACACTTTAGCCGGGAGTTAATGAAGCGTTTAGAGCTCAAAGGCATTGACTTTGCTGAAGTAACTTTACACGTTGGCTTAGGTACCTTTAGACAAGTTGAAGTAGAAGATTTGACGAAACACAAAATGGATTCGGAGCAATTCATTATTGATGAAAAAACCGCCAATATGGTGAATAAGGCGATTGATGAAAAACGCAGAATATGTGCTGTGGGTACAACTTCAATGCGTGCTATTGAGTCAGCTGTATCGTCTACACGTCATTTAAAAGCAGCTAATGATTGGACGAGTAAGTTTATCTTCCCGCCTTATGATTTCAGTATTGCTAATTCTATGATCACCAATTTCCACACCTCAGAATCAACACTATTGATGATGGTTTGTGCCTTTGGAGGTTATGAAAATGTAATGAATGCTTACGAGGTGGCTGTAAAAGAAAAATATCGCTTTTATAGTTTCGGTGATGCGATGTTAATCATCTAAGAAAAAACATTAAATTCGTTATATAAAAAGCTTTCTTAGGAAGGCTTTTTTAATTAAAATAGAAAAGCTGATGAAATATTATGCCATTATAGTAGCTGGAGGTTCTGGCAAAAGAATGCAAGGGGATTTACCAAAGCAATTTATGTCTTTGGCTAATCAGCCAATTTTATTTCATACTTTAAATGCTTTTGCTTTTCATCCCTTACAGCCTGAAATTATTCTAGCCCTACCCGCAGATGCCTTAGCCTACTGGAAAGAGCTTTGTGAGCAAGCTTCATTTAAAACCCCGCACCAATTAGTCATTGGAGGAAAAGAACGCTATGACACCGTTAAAAATGCCTTAAAAGAGATAAAAGAACCAGGCTTGGTAGCGGTGCATGATGCGGTACGACCTTTGTTGAGCGCCCAACTGATTTCTAAGCTTTATGAAGCCGCTAGTTTACAGGGATCAGCTATCCCCTATATTAAATCTAGCGACTCATTGAGACATTTATCACCTGCGCAATCCGGTATAATTAACCGTGATGAAATTGCTTTGGTGCAAACACCCCAAATTTTCGCTAGCGAATCTCTTCTACAAGCCTATGAATTACCGTATAGACCAAGTTTTACGGATGATGCGAGTGTGATAGAATCAGCTGGTTTTCCAATTCAGCTCATTGAAGGCGAGCGAGAGAATCTAAAAATCACTTATCCAATGGATTTAAAACTAGCTGAGCTTATTTTAAAAGATTTAAATCAATAAAATCTAACTAAATTCTAGCACAAAAAAAGCTCCCTGCGGGAGCTTCACATATTTTTAGGAATTAATACTCGTCCTCATTAAAGAAGAAATCGTCTTTAGTCGGATAGTCTGGCCAAATTTCTTCAATCGTTTCATAAGGCTCACCATCGTCTTCTAAAGCTTGTAAGTTTTCAATAACTTCAACCGGTGCTCCAGAACGAATGGCGTAATCAATTAATTCATCTTTAGTAGCAGGCCATGGAGCGTCTTCCAAGTGCGATGCAAGTTCTAATGTCCAATACATATTGTTTAATATTAAGTGATTCCTGTATATATTTTTTGTTCTCGCAAAAGTATGCTAAAAAAAATGAGCAAAACAAATATTTTTATTAACTTTTTTGCAATATTTTATCCTCGTGGATGCCAAGTGGTTTCTGGCAAGCCTGAATCTTGATTAAATTTCCTAGAAAGCACGAATAAAAAATCGCTTAATCGATTTAAATAGCGTAATACTTTCTCCTCGACAAAGGATTCTTCTTGTAAGGCAACAGCCAATCTTTCTGCCCTTCTACATACACAACGAGCGATATGACAAAAAGCCACTAAATTATTGCCACCAGGTAAGATAAAGTTCTTGAGTTCAGGCAAAACGGTGTTCATATCATCCATTTTTTCCTCTAGAATCAAAATATCGCTTTCCAATAAATCAGGAATTTTCATTTTAGATTTCTCTGGATCAGAAGCCAGTGAAGCCCCTATGGTAAAAAGACGATCTTGAATCTCTTTTAAAAAAGATTTATCCACATCATTTACTTCTTGAACAGCAATTAAGCCAATGTATGAATTCAATTCATCTAAAGTACCATAAGCCTCGATGCGCAAGTGATGTTTAGGAACACGAGTTCCTCCAATTAAAGAAGTTTGACCTTGATCTCCGGTTTTTGTATAAATTTTCATAGCTCAGTAAATCTGAATGACCGGCAATATTAGAAAATAAAAATGAAAATTAAATCTTTTCGAAATCTTCACCCGCTTGATTTAACTTTTCTAAACGAGGAGAAACCGATTTAATATCTTCATTTTTATAGTCACGCTCAATCAATCCATCGCGCATACGCACAATTCGATGGGCATGTTGTGCAATATCCTCTTCGTGCGTTACTAAAATAATGGTATTTCCTTTACTGTGAATTTCCTCCAATAAACCCATGATTTCAATCGAAGTTTTGGTATCTAAATTACCCGTTGGCTCATCGGCTAAAATAATGGAAGGATTATTAATTAAGGCTCTAGCTACCGCTACACGTTGACGTTGTCCCCCAGATAATTCATTAGGCTTGTGCGTTAAACGATTTCCTAAGCCCACATTTTCCAAAGCTTTAGTAGCGCGTTCATCTCTTTCTTTTTTACCAGCACCGGCGTAGATTAAGGGTAAGGCCACATTATCTAAAGACGTAGATCGAGGCAAAAGGTTAAAGGTTTGAAAAACAAAGCCAATTTCTTTATTTCTCACCTCTGCTAAATCGTTTTCACTCATCCGACTCACATCTTTTCCATTTAAAATATATTCTCCCTTAGTTGGCGTATCTAAGCACCCTAAAATATTCATCAGCGTAGATTTCCCAGATCCAGAAGGCCCCATAAGAGCCACAAACTCTCCCTTTTCAATATCCAAGCTTACAGATTTTAAAGCGTGAATAACTTCTGAACCAATGACATACTTACGGCCAATATCTTTTAAACTAATTAGTGACATGCGATTTTTCTTTATAAGACCCTACTAAATTAGCAATTGTTACAAATAGCGCTATAATTTCTTTTTTGTCCTACTCAGCAGAGCGATCTAATACTTTAGGAATTAAAAAATAGCTATCATTTTTTTCCGGAGCATTCTTCAAAACTTGCTCCACAGGTAAAGCGTCTTGCCTAATATCGGCTTGGCTAACATTTTGTTGAGGCACAAGATAAACTAAAGGCTCTACCTCGCTGGTATCCAATTCATTTAATTTATCCATAAAGCTTAATACCTTATCCATTTCCTCGGTTAATGCCGGAATTTGTGATGCAGGCAAGTCAATTCGAGCTAAATCAGCTACTTTTTTAACGATATCTTCCGTAATGCTCATGTGGTTAATTTACTATTTATTTGCTGAAAAACATAGGACTTTAACTCATCTTCCGTCCAACCTTCAAAAAGCTCCGGCTCAATCGGGGCATGCACATAGATATCTGCGATGCCCGGGCGAGTACCATAACGAAAGCCATTATCCCACATAATTTTCCAAACATCTATGCTCGATATAGGGATAATCGGCAATTTTAATTGTAAAGCTAATCGTATCGGTCCATTTTTAAACTCCTGTAATTGAGGTGGATAAACATCTTCAATTCGACCTTCAGGGAATATCATTAAATCCATTCCAGCCTTTAAATTCTCACTAGCCTGAACAAAAGCCTTAAAAGAAGAAATACGACTAGAACGATCTACTGGAATATCAATGGTTTCAAAAAAAAGCCGCATAATGGGATGTTTTAAGAGTTCTACTTTACCCATAAAGTGAAAAGGCCCCTTGCCTAAGATAACCATATACAGAATATCCATATTAGATAAATGATTGGCACAATAGATGTAAGTCTTTTGGGGATCAATAGGCTTTTCAAAACTAAACCTAAACCAAATACCCGCTAGCCATGAGGGAATTAAGCAATTAATTTTTCTACAAAAGTTTAAAGCGATATAGGTCTTTTCAGATCTCGAAAAGAGGTAATAAAAAGGATAAAGCAGTGCAAAAAACAGCAATAGCCATGCTAAATAAAAACATAAATGAACTCTTCTCAGCAGTAAAATCATGGAATTAGTCAGGCGCTGGTTTATTAATTTAACACAAATGTAATAATAAAATTAAGCTTCCTTCAAGCCCCAATATTACTTTTAAAAACTGTATATTAGAGCTCATGTTAAAGGTAGAAAAGCTTGCTGTTAAATTTTACAACACAGAGGAACAAACTTGGTTTGAAGCTGTTCATCAAGTTGATTTTGAACTTCAAGCGGGGCAAGTTTTAGGTATTGTAGGGGAATCAGGCTCTGGTAAATCAGTAAGCTCCTTTTCTATTATGCGTTTGCACGACGAGAAAGTTAGTGAAATTCAAGGCACTATACGGTTCCATGACATTGATCTCTTGAGTTTAAATCAGGAGGAAATTAGATCCTATAGAGGTCGAAAAATAGCCATTATCTTTCAAGAACCCATGACCTCTTTAAATCCAGTGCTCACCTGCGGAGATCAAGTGATGGAAGCCCTGCAATGGCATTTAAAACTATCGAAAGCGGAAGCTAAAGCCAAAACATTGGCCCTTTTCCAAGAAGTTCAATTACCTCGACCAGAAGAGATTTTCACCTCTTATCCTCATCAGATTTCAGGAGGCCAAAAACAAAGGGTAATGATTGCTATGGCTTTGAGCTGTGACCCTGAACTATTGATCGCCGATGAGCCGACCACGGCTTTAGATGTTACCGTTCAAAAAACGATTTTAGATTTATTAATCAAAATAAAGAACCAAAGAAACATGGGGATGATTTTTATATCGCATGATTTAGGTGTCATGCAGGATATAGCCAATCATTTACTCGTGATGTACAAAGGAAATATCGTAGAGCAAGGATCTGTTCAACAATTATTTGAACAGGCGCAACATCCTTATACCCAAGGTTTATTAGCTTGTCGACCTCAAGCCCATTTACAACGTAAAAAACTACCCACAGTGGCTGATTTTTTACAAGGAACAGCTGATTATTTTCAATCCCCAGAGAATTTAATCAGCAGTAGTGAATTAAATGAACGCCGAACGGCTTTATACCAGCAAAAACCTCTTTTAGAAGTAAATAATTTGAATGTATGGTATCCCATTTCAAAAAAGCTATTCACTAAAAGCCAAGACTATATGAAGGCTGTTAATGAGGTGAGTTTTAAAGTTTATCCAGGCGAAACACTCGGTTTAGTTGGTGAGTCTGGCTGTGGTAAAACCACTTTAGGTCGTGCTTTATTGCGTTTAGTTCAAGCGCATTCCGGATCTATACAATTTGAAGGGCAAGACCTCTTGAAACTATCACCAAGTGCCATGAAGTCCAAGCGAAAAGACATGCAATTGATTTTTCAAGATCCCTACTCTTCCTTAAATCCAAGATTAACGGTTGGAGAATCTATTTTAGAACCTTTAGAAGTCCATCAACTATACGCCAGTACAGCAGAAAGAAAAGCTGCTGTGTTAGATTTATTAGAGAAGGTAAATTTAGAACCCGCGCATTATCATCGCTATCCGCATGAATTTTCAGGTGGTCAACGACAACGTATCGTGATCGCCAGAGCCTTAGCCCTTCGTCCTAAATTTTTAATTTGCGATGAATCGGTAAGTGCTTTAGATGTATCTGTTCAAGCGCAGGTACTCAACTTATTAAAAGATTTACAAAGCTCCTTAGGGCTTACTTATATTTTTATTTCACATGATTTAGCGGTCGTAAAACATCTTTCAGATCGTATGCTCGTTATGAATAAAGGAAGGATTGAAGAACTCGATTATCCGGAAATCATTTATCATCATCCAAAAGCTGATTACACCAAACGTTTAATCGCAGCTATACCTGGAAAAATAGAATTTAATCGTACTTATGTCAAAAATTAAGAAATCACCGATAACCTCGGTATTATCACAAATGATCAGTGACATTTTTGAGAAAAACAAAAATGTGGCTTTAAATCATAAACAAATTGCCGCAAAATTAAATATCAAAGAGCCTGAAGCCATTGCTACCATTTTAGAGGTATTAATCGATCAATGTGAACAAGGTGTCTTTATCCGTCCTGAAAGAGGAAAATTTAAACTTAAAGAACTCAAAACCTTTTTAATTGGAATCGTGGATATGACAGCAGATGGTTCTGCTTTTGTCGTTCCTGAAGATGAGTTTGAACGTGACATCTTTGTAGCCCCTCGAAAACTCAGAAACGCGTTAAACGGAGATAAGGTAAAAGTTTATGTATATGCCAAAAAGAGTAAAGGCAAACGTAAAGAAGGTGAAGTTGTTGAAATTATTCAAAGAGCTAAAACCGATTTTATCGGCGTAGCCAATGTATCAGCCAATTTTGCTTTTGTGATTCCAGACGATCGGAAGATGTCGCATGATATTTTTGTGCCACTGGATAAAATCAATGGCGCTAAAAATGGCCAAAAGGTATTAGTAAAAATGATTGATTGGCCAGAAGGCGCTAAAAACCCAGTCGGTTCCATCATTCATGTTTTAGGAAATCAAGGGGAAAATAACACGGAAATGAACGCCATTTTAGCACAATATGGTTTCCCCTTATCCTTTCCGCAAGCCGTTGAAAAAGAAGCCAATTCTTTTCCTAAAGAAGTATCAGCCGCAGATTTACAAGATCGCCGAGACTTCAGAGAAGCACTCACCTTTACCATAGACCCTGCGGATGCCAAAGATTTTGATGATGCCATTTCAGTTAGCTTTTTAGCGGATGGCACTTATGAAATAGGTGTGCATATTGCCGATGTATCGCATTATGTAAGGCCAAATACGCCTTTGGACAAAGAAGCTTATGAAAGAGGAACCTCCGTTTATTTAGTGGATCGTGTTATCCCTATGCTACCGGAGATTTTGAGTAATGACCTTTGTTCATTAAGACCCAATGAAGATAAATTAACTTTCTCGGCTGTATTTATTATGGATGCGCAGGCTAAAGTTTTATCTCAATGGTTTGGACGTACGATAATCCATTCCAATAAGCGATTCAGCTATGAGGAAGCGCAAGAAATTATTGAAAACAAAACCGGTGAATATGCCAAAGAATTAACCTTGCTAGATGATTTAGCTCATATTTTAAGAGTTCAAAAATTCAAAGATGGTGCGATTAATTTTGAAAGTGCGGAAGTAAAATTCCGACTCGATGAACAAGGCAAACCTATTGGAGTTTATGTTAAAGAGCGTAAAGAAGCGCACAAACTCATTGAAGAGTTCATGTTATTAGCGAATCGCAGAGTGGCAGAATTTATTGCCACAAAAGTGAAAGGTAAAAACAAATTAACCTTCATCTATCGTTCTCACGATTCTCCAAACTTAGAATCCTTAGAGCAATTTTCAACCTTTGCCTCGCGCTTTGGATATCGCATTAGCACCAAAAATGATCGTGAAATAGCTCGCTCCTTAAATCATTTAATGGATGATGTGGAAGGTAAAAAGGAGCAAAATATCTTGACCCAATTGGCCATTCGGTCTATGGCTAAAGCCATTTATACCACCAAAAAAACAAGTCATTATGGCTTAGCTTTTGATTATTATACCCATTTCACTTCACCGATTAGACGTTATCCTGATGTTATGGTACATCGATTATTAGCGCACTATTTAGAAGGTGGAAAATCTGAAAATGCGGAATACTATGAAATGGCGAGTAGTCATGCCTCAGCTATGGAAAAAAGAGCCGCAGATGCAGAAAGAGCTTCAGTCAAATACAAACAAGCTGAATATTTAGAAAATAATGTCGGTTCTATATTTAGTGGTATTATTTCAGGTGTTACCGAATGGGGCATGTATGTGGAAATTATAGAAAATAAATGTGAAGGCATGATTCGATTGCGAGATATCAGTGATGACTTTTATGTTTTAGACGAAAAAAACTATTGTATCGTTGGTCAACGTAAAAACAAAAAGTATCAATTAGGTGATGAAGTTAAAGTAAGGGTTAAAAAGGTGGATTTAGCGAAAAAGCAAATCGATTTTAGTTTAATTCAGGAAGATTAAAACATTAAATTTCTTAACTTTGAAGAATGCGTAATCCATCAGAACTGCTTCAGCTTATTGAACAAGAAATAGCTAATCTGGAGTATCCTCAACATCCAAAAGACTTATATCAACCGATAAAATATATCATGAATTTAGGCGGAAAAAGAATCCGTCCAGTTATGGTATTAATGGCCTATGAACTCTTTGATGATAAAGTTCAAAAGGCCATGCCTGTTGCTTTGGCTATCGAGACTTTTCATAACTTCACACTCGTCCATGATGATATCATGGATAATGCCCCTTTGCGTAGAGGCTCCCCTACCGTTCATGAGAAATGGGGGGTAAATAATGCTATTCTAAGTGGGGATGTGATGATGGTTGAATCCAATAAGCATTTATCTAATGTGGCTATCTCGGTATTAAAACCCGTTTTAGATACTTTCAATGCAACCGCTCAAGGTGTTTGTGAAGGCCAGCAATTAGACATGGAGTTTGAAATACGATCGGATGTACAAATCGCGGAGTATATTGAGATGATTCGTTTAAAAACGGCTGTATTATTAGGTGGAGCTATGAAATTAGGCGCTCTTGTAGCAGAGGCAAGTGCTGCAGATGTCGATCGTATTTATCAGCTTGGAGAAAACTTAGGTATAGCCTTCCAATTACAAGATGATATTTTAGATGTCTATGCCAATCCTGAAAAATTTGGAAAACAAGTAGGCGGTGATATTATCTCGAATAAAAAAACCTATTTACATCTCAGCGCAATGCAACAAGCCACTGCAGCTGAAAAACTCATGTTGACTAGCACAGATGTAGAGGCGCAAGAAAAGGTAGAAGCAGTAACCCATATCTACAATCAATATGGAATTCCTCAATTGGCGCAAGAAAAGATGAATAAGTATTTAAATTTGGCTTATCAGGCTTTAGATCAAATACAAGTAGATGAAGCTAGAAAAACGCCTTTCCGTGCGCTTGTTAATCAAATTCTACAAAGAGAAAGTTAATGCTAGAAAAAGAAAATACTATAAACAAAAAAACTCAAGCCCTTAAGCTTGAGTTTTTTTATTTCTTTACATGTGGCTAAACCACCAATATAACTATTCTGCGCTTTCCGCTTTAGCAGCTTTTTTAGGAGCAGCTTTTTTAGCTGGAGTTTTCTCTGCTTTAGGCGCTGCAGTTTTAGCAGCAGCTTTTTTAGGCGCAGCAGCTTTAACTGGTGCATCTTCTAAAATAGGTAAAACTGAAACGTATGATTTGTTATCGTGTTTCTTTTTGAAAGTTACAATTCCTGAAACTAAAGCAAATAAAGTATGATCTTTACCAATACCTACACCTTTATCAGGATGATGCTTAGTACCACGTTGACGTACAATAATGTTTCCGGCAATAGCTTCTTGACCACCAAAAATTTTGATACCTAAGCGTTTGCTATGCGACTCACGTCCGTTCTTGGAACTACCGGCTCCTTTTTTATGTGCCATTTTATTTTATATTTTTTAAATCAGGAAATCCTAATTATATATTAAACAATAATTAACTACAGAGTGATACTCTCAATCTGGATTTTAGTAAAATGTTGACGGTGACCGTTTTTCTTTTTGTAACCTTTTCTACGTTTCTTTTTGAAAACGATTACTTTATCACCTTTTAAATGAGACACGATTTTAGCTGTAACAGAAGCGCCTTTTACTGCAGGAGCTCCTACGGTAATTTTACCACCATTGTCAACCAACAATACATTGTCAAATTCAATACTAGCGCCTTCATCTCCTTGTAAGCGGTGTACAAAAAGATGCTGGTCTTTTGCAACTTTGAATTGCTGTCCTGCTATATTTACTATTGCGTACATTGTTAAATAATTACTTTTTAAAATTTTTATTTTCTATTCGAGGTGCAAATATAGAACAAAAAATATTCATACACAAATACATCCTAAAATAATTTTCAATCCAGCTGTAGTCCTAAATCTTAAAAAATGTTAAAATTATTGCTACTTTACGAAATGTTCGTACATTTACGAAAAATTAAACATAATGAACCTATTCAAAAGCAATACATTAAGCCTATTTTTTAGTCTATTATGGCTTCCC
Source organism: uncultured Pedobacter sp. (assembly GCA_964592575.1). Taxonomy (GTDB): domain Bacteria; phylum Bacteroidota; class Bacteroidia; order Sphingobacteriales; family Sphingobacteriaceae; genus Pedobacter. The sequence goes on along the minus strand of CAZQFF010000014.1, from coordinate 28,479 downwards.
ATTTTAGCTCAAAAAAGCGAACCGGTACAGCTTAGGATCTATTATACCTATACTCATCAAAAGGACAGCATTGCTCTTAGAAAAACGAGAAAAGAAGACATGGTTCTCTTCATTGGTCAAAACAGTAAAAAAGCCATAGGACAATTTGAAGGTCAAGAATGGACGGTTTATTTTACCGAGGACATTCCCTTTCCAGGAGGCCCCTATAAACTACAAGGTTTACCAGGCTTAATTATTCAAGCCCAAAATAAAGATAAATCCATTTTATACGAATATGCGGCTTTAGAAGATCCCAAAACGATTATACATAAGCGTCTTAATGATATTACCCAAAGAGCGAGTGCCCAGCCAGGGGATTACAATGCACTAGATCAAGTTATAGGGCGAGATATGGGTAATGCGTATTTCGAAAACTATATCCGCATTTCGCCAGGAGCGATTAAAGTTAAAAAAGAACAATTAGAGAAATTAATTAAAATACACGAACTATGAAAAAAAGATCCCAAATCATGGCCCTAATCGGATTATGCACCTTGATGAGCACCAATTTATTAGCACAAAAAGCAGATAAAGCACTGGCTCGAGTTAATTACAAATTTACCCATGTGGAAGACACCAATAAACGTGATCAGCCGCATACCGAAACCATGCTATTAGTGGTAGGTAATAATGCATCTGTTTACACTTCCTTAGATAAGATTAACCGGAATAAGCAAATTCAAGCCAGTCTTCAAGAACAAATGAAAGAGCAAGCCGGCAGTAGTAATTTTAAATTTAACATCAGTAATACGGGAACCAAACCAACCACCAATATTGATATTTATAACTTTTCTAACGAAAAAATACTCTATGTCAGCGAAACCTTGATCAACTCCTATCTAGTCGAAGATAAAGCGGCTCAAATTGACTGGAAAATTAGTAAAGATACAGCTAGCTTTAAAGGGATAAAATGTCAAAAAGCTACAGCCAACTTTAAAGGTAGAAGCTGGACAGCTTGGTTTGCTGCAGATTATCCAATGAGTGCTGGACCTTGGAAACTACAAGGATTACCTGGATTAATCTTACAAGCTCAGGATAGTAAAAACGAAGTGAAATTTGAGTTTGAAAGCTTAGAGTTTGTTAGACCACAAGAAAAATCACAAGAAGCTGCCGAAGCCAATGTCAACAATCCTGGAAGAAGCTTAATTATGGTTAATGGATCAGACGCTTATTTTGGGAGCGAAATCATGCTTCCAGCCAAAGCCACTATAATTAGCCAAAAGGAATTAGATAAGTTAAAAGAGATTCGCGCCAAAGATCCAGAAGGCTTTCAAAGATCGCAATTAGCAGGAATGGGTGTAACTCAAGGCTTCAAAGCTGGTAATTCGAACAGCGGTTCAGAAGTAAAAAGTATCAGCATTAATGCAAGCGGACAAAACTCAAATAAAAGCACGCGAATTATCAATAATCCGATTGAACTTTCCAATCGATAATCATCTTATTAACAAGCACACCTATGAAACCCTACGCTATCCTATGGATTATTATTTTTGGTTGGTCCTTCAACAGCTTTGCCCAAAATCAAATCAAGGGAAAAGTGAAGAACCCCAAAGGAGAAGCTATCGCCTCGGTAAACTTGAGTATCAAGGATACCGAAGGCAATATACTCCGATATACACGCAGCAATGATAAAGGCGAATTTTCCTTATCTACTGAAGGCTTGGATAAGCCTAGCACCCTAGAGCTTAGCATATTAGGATATGAAAAGAAAATTATTCCTTTTAATACCTATATGGCGAACAGCGAAATCATTTTAATGGAAAGCGCGATTAATCTGAAGGAGGTAGAAATCAAAAGAAAGCCCAATATTTATCAAAAAGGCGATACCTTAAACTACCGCCCGTCTGACTTTTCAAGCGCAGAAGATCGAAGCATTGGCGACGTCCTCAAGAAAATGCCTGGGATTGAAGTGAATGATCAAGGTAAAATCTCGTATAACGGTAAAAACATTTCCAATCTTTATATAGACAAAGACAACCTTTTAGATGATAAATATGGATTGGCCACAAAATCCTTGAATCATTTAGCCGTTGACAAAGTGCAGGTTATTGAAAATGACCAACCCATCAAAATGCTACAAGAAAAAAACATGAGCGAAGATGTGGCTATTAATTTAGTTTTAAAGGATGAAGCCCGTATGAAACTCATGGGAGACATTAAAGCTGGACTTGGTCAACCCAATCGATATGACGGGAATATAAACGGCTTGATGTTTAACAAGAAATTAAAATTCATCAATAATCTGAAAGGAAACAATATTGGAGATGATCCCGGAATCGACCTCACTTCCTTTAATGCTTCAGCTTATCAACGTCGCTTAGACAATGACAAACCTGGCAATTTTTTATCTGGGGGTGCAGCTGGCGTCCCTAATTTACCTAGCAACAGAACCTTATTTAATCAGGCAGGTTTAATTAACTTAAACAATCTCTATAAATTTAAGGAAGATTTGCTGCTCAGAGTTAATGCTGGATACTTATATGATGAGCGCCAACAAGATTATTTCAAAGTTTCTGAAACCTATTTACCCGGACAAACGATTCGATTTGAAGAAATACAAGACAATTTTCTAAATCCACAAAAATGGCAAAGCAAAGTCTTGTTGAATGCAAACGCTAATCAATACTTTTTAAACAATAGTTTAATCGTCGATTATAATCCACTGAGTGCCTTAACGCAAACCCAACTCAATGGACAATCGGCCAAGCAACAACTTCAACAAAAGCCTTTTGAAATCAGCAATGAGTTTGACTATCGCTTAAAATTGAAATCGGAGCGTATCATTTCGCTTTACTCCTATTTAAGTTATGCGCATCAACCTGAAAATTTACTCATTTCGCCTGGAATTAACCCGAAAGTGTTCCATAATGGACAAGCCTATCAAGGTCTTAAACAAGTGGTCGATTTACCAAACTGGTACACGAACAATGCTATTTCTTATGGCTTTGCAGCGCATAAATTCAGGCATACCTATCGTTCAGGCTTTAGCTACCAACAACAAGAATTACAATCTGATCTATACAAAATAGATGGTCAGATCACTGAATTAGGTCAAGATTACAGAAACCGATTGCATTGGTATAAAGCTAAAATATATACAGACGTAAATATGGAATATGGAGATGAAGCTTTTAAAGCCATCTTAAACCTGCCTATACAATACACCAATATTCATTATTATGATCTAGAAAAATCTAGTGATCATCGCTTAAATCGTATATTTTTCAATCCTAGCCTGAGTTTAAGATTAAAGATTGGAAATGGCCAAGAACTTAGCGGTTTTTATAGCTACAGCAATCAATTAGGTGGCTTAGCCGAGCTTTATGAAGGTGGCATGTTAAGGAACTATCGTAGTTTATATGCCAATCAAGCTCCCCTATCGGAAACGACTGCTCAAAGTGCCGGACTTACGTTTAACCTGAAGAAACCTATTCAAATGTTCTTTTTAAATGGCGGAGTTAATTTCTACCGAAATCAAATGAATACCATATCTTCTTTCCAACTCAGTGAAACTTTACAACAGCGCATCGTATTACCTTGGCTAAATGAATTAAAAGGCTTTTCTACCACTTGGGGAGCCAGTAAGTATATACTAGCCATCAGATCTACCATATCAGCTGGATATAGCTTTAGCTCCTCCACCTTTGACCAATTACAAAATAATCAATTGCTACCCTTCCAAAGCCTAAGTCATCAGTACAAAGCGGGCATAGAATCTAAACTCGCCAAAAACATGTCCTTGAGTTATGATGCTAGCTTTAGTCAAAGCGAAAATAAAGTGAAAAATGGAAATAGTATAAAAACTATTTTCAAGCAAAGTCGTCAACAAGCGAGTGTAAACTATTTCGGCTTTAAATCCTTAAATCTGCGTGTAAAGGCCGACTACATTCATACCAAACAAGCCCAACAAAATAATATTAATTACGTATTTGTAGATTTCAATGCACGCTATCGATTAGTAAAGTTTAAAACGGATCTAGAGTTTAGTTTACAAAATTTGGGCAATATCAAAACTTTTGATGCCAATATTTTAAGTGCAAATGCTTTTACTCAAGGTCAATATAGCATTCCAGGACGCATAGCGATGTTAAAAGCCACTTTTAACTTTTAAACACCTGGCCTATTTATTTTGTAAATTTTCTTCTATGAGTAAATTGATTATACCATCAACTAAACCTACCCGAGGCACATAAATTTGTTTTATTCCAGCCCACTTTAATACAAATAAATAAATTTCACAAGCGGGAATAATAACATCTGCACGGTCAGGATTTAATTTTAACTGTGAAATTCGCTCCTTTAAAGAAAGGGAGTTGAGTTTATTCGAAAGCGCTTTCAGCTTCGCAATACTCATCGGCTTCCCTTCTTTTTCCTCCGACATTTTAAACAATTTATTAATGTTCCCTCCTGTTCCGATACCCGATAATTGTTTTAAATCTTTTGTATGTTCTTTTATCCACAAGCGCATGTCTTCCCAGGTGCTCTCCTCATCTTTATTATCTAAAATACGAATGGTACCTAGATTAAAAGATTGCGAAGCTTTCAATTGCTTCGCTTCGAACACCGACAACTCCGTGCTACCCCCACCTACATCGATATATAAATAACTTTTCTTTTCGTCTAATTGCTCTTCAATATGGTTAGCATAAATAATATTCGCTTCTCGTTGTCCAGCAACAATTTCAATCGTTAAATCAAGCTCATTTTTAACTTTTTTAATAATATCTGGCCCATTAGCCGCTTCGCGCATCGATGAAGTGGCACAGGCTAAATATTTTTCCACTTGATAAACATCCATCAAAGACTTAAAAGCTGCCATTGTTTTGAACAGATCATTTTCTTTCTTCAAAGAAATTTTCTTGTCCAAAAAAGCATCATCCCCCAATCTTAGGGGCACACGAATCAAGGTGTTTTTTCTAAAAGAAATTTTTTTTCCCATGGTTACGATATCAGCAATTAGTAATCGAACAGCATTCGATCCAATATCTATAGCAGCGTATCTTTTCATAATTGATGTTTTCCTTTTAAATACTTATAGGTATCTAGCTGCGCTCTGACGTCCTTACGCTGCTCCGGTTTATAATATTGATGTATATTTTCTCGATTTATCAATCTCGCTTTTACATTGTCGGCTAATTGCAGATCTATAATATCTCGAATCTCTGCTTTAATATCAGGATCAAGAATAGGGAAGCCTACTTCCACACGATGATCTAAATTTCTGGTCATCAAATCAGCCGAGGATAGATAAACCAATTCTTTACCCCCATTTCCAAACACAAAAACACGCGCATGCTCTAAAAATCTATCTATAATACTCACCACATGAATATTTTCAGAAAAACCAGGCACACCTGGAACTAAGCAACAAATGCCTCGCACAATCAGCTTAATCTTTACCCCAGCTCTGGAAGCCTCATACAATAGCGCGATAATTTTCTCATCTGCCAAACTATTCACTTTAAAAATCAAATAAGCTGGTTTTCCTTTATGTGCTAATTTAATTTCATGATGAACGAGGGCTTCTATTTTGCTCCGATTAGCTAAAGGGGACACTAATAAACTTTTAAAACCTTTGATTAAACGCTTGGCTTTTAAAGCGGCAAAAAGCTTGATTAAATCATGTATAATGAGCTTGTTAGTGGTTAGTAAGCTATGATCCGCATAAAAGCGGGCCGTTTGTTCATTATAATTACCCGTGGCTAAATTGGCGAAATATTCCACATGCTTAGCGGTTTCGCGTTTCACTAAACAAATCTTGGAATGGATCTTATAATTCTCCATGCCATAATCCACTTCCACTCCAGCTTCTTGTAATTGATCTGTCCAATAAATATTTGCTTGCTCATCAAATCGCGCTTTTAATTCCACTAAACAATAGACTTTTTTACCATTTTTTGCGGCATTAATTAAAGCATGAATAACTTTGGAATGCTCTGCCAAACGATATAAAGTAATATGAATTTCGGTAACTAAGGGATCCACTGCCGCCTCTCTTAAAAAGAGAATGATATAGTCAAAACTTTGATAAGGCAGATTGATTAAGTAATCACGTTCTAAAAGCTTCGCAAAAATACTTTCCGTTTTATGTAATCCCCAAACATTTAAGGGCGCTAAACTCGGATATTCTAATTCTGGTCCGCCTACATTAGGGAATTTAATAAAATCGCCAAAACGGTGATACTCGTTACCCGGAATTAAGCTATCGGCTAGGAGTTCTAATTTTAAGATTAAAACTTTAAGCATATCGATAGGCATCTGCGTATCATATAATAAACGCATGGGTTTCCCTTTTTTACGTTTATTTATACTTTTACTGAGCTCCTCAATAAACTTATCATTGATTTTTTTATCAAAAGTCAACTCCGCATCTCGAGTTAATTGAATGGAATAAGCTTCTATTTTATCGTATTCAAAAATATAAAACAAGTCATCCAAACAATACTTAATAATATCCTCTAACAAGATGATATATTTTAGTTTGCGGGTTTCTGGCAGAACTAAAAAGCGCGGTAAATCATTAGGAATTTCCAACAAAGCATATTTTTGTTCAATATTTCTATCCTTATGACTTAATTTCACAAAGAAATACAAATTCCTATCCTTCAACTCCGGAAATGGCCTTTGCATATCCACAATGATGGGAACCAAATTAGATAATACGTTCGATAAAAAATATTGCTTAACAAAAGCCCCTTTACTTACATTGAGCTGTCGATCATTTAATATATAAATGTGTTGTTTAGCTAAGTCCTTTACCAAAATTTGCTGAAACAAGCGTTCGAAGTTTTGCTCTTGTTTAACGACAATACGCTTAATTTCACCTAAAATTTTCTTAGGATTAAAGCCTAATAGGGATTTAGCTTTTTCATTCAGATTACTCAAACGGTTAATGGTAGCTACACGCACGCGATAAAACTCCTCTAAGTTTGCCGAGAAAATCGCCAAAAACTTAATTCGTTCAATTAAAGGCACATCCTGATCAGCAGCTTCTTGTAAAACCCGCTCATTAAAATACAACCAGCTCAATTCTCGATTTAAAAAAGGAATCTTTTTCTTAACCATAAACCTTAAAAAAAATCCGTCAGAAAACTAACGGATTCTCAAATCTGCAAATTATAATGTTAATTTTCTGTTAAATTAATCTCATAAATACCGCTGATATTTTAGGAGTCCATTTTATCTTCAATTTTATCTTCTATCTTCTCTAAGGCCACTTTTACACTCCCTACTTTAGGTGCTACTTTTTTAGCTACCGACTTCACTACCTTCTCTACTTTTTTTTCAGCCTTATCCTCCATTTTATCCGCCATAGCCTCTAATTTGTCATCCACCGCATCCATTTTTTCTCTAATCTTATGCTTAACCGCTACCACTTGTTGCTTGATTGCCGACTCCAGTTTTGGCCGCTTTTTGCTCATCACCTTACTTAGCTTTTTACTTAATTTAGCTACTTCTGACTTCAATTGCTCGGCATTATAGCCAAACTCATTTACAACAGCCACTAAACGAGCTGCTATATTTTTTTCTAATTCTTTTCGAGCAGAATTATCCTTTTTCGCGTTCGATTTTTTAGCAGAATCTTTTTTCATACTGATTTTATCTTTATTTTAGGACTAGATTATTTAAATATAATCATTTATAAACTAAAAACATATTTTATGCCATCATTTGATATTGTGAGTAAAATCGACGCTCAATCTTTAGATAACGCCGTTAATAATGCCAAAAAAGAAATCTTGAATCGCTATGACTTTAATGGCTCTCAAAGCACAATTGAACTCGATAAAAAATCCAATAGCATTACCATTGTTACGGAAGATGATATGCGCTTAAAAGCGATTATTGACTCGATTATTACCCGTATGATGAAACAAAATTTAGATCCAAAAAGTTTAGATTTTCAGAAAGAACAGGCGGCCTCAGGAAATATGATTCGAAAAGAAGTTAAAATTAAAGAGGGTATTGACAAAGAAACCGCCAAAAAAATTGTAGCTAAAATCAAAGATAGCAAAATCAAAGTGCAGGCTTCTATCATGGACGACCAAGTTCGCGTTCAAAGCAAAAACATTGATGATTTACAAAAAACGATTGCTTTTTGTAGAGCAGAAGACTTCGGTCAACCTTTACAATATATTAATATGAGAAATTAAAGCTTAAGCCGTTTTTACATCTTCCTCGGCATAGTCTTTAATATCGGTGATATATCCATTTTTCAAAAGAAATTCAAATAATGGCTTAGCGTCCTCACTCACTGGCATATTTTGGGTGGTAATTACGGTATTATTTTTTCTATCTAAAAATGGATAAGCAAATAGTTTAACATTATTCGAGAACATATCACTCACGTAGGCCAATAACTGCGAACTATAGTTTTCGCCGAAGTTTTGTGAATTAAAGACAAACTTTAGATTATTGATATTAGTTGAAATACCCACACTCTTAGGTCGGCAACGATCTAAATACTTAGCCAAGCGATTTTGACGGGCAAAATTAGAAACCATAACCAAGTTTCCTGTTTTACACATTTCAGCGGCACGTTTGGCCACTGCTTCTAAATCTGTTTCATTAGGAATAGAAGAATCTTCAGGCAATACATCCGTTAAAAGCACTTCAATCATTACCCTTAAATTATCCGGTTTAACCGCATTAGTCCGCACAAACTGCTCCGTAGCCTTATTGAATAAATTAAAATTAGGATTCGATTTTTGACCGTATTTCGTACGTAAAATCATTACGTCCTTTTTGTACAATAAATCTTTAGCTTGTTTGGCATGACCATGCTGATCAAATATAGCCGCAGCTGAAAAATCTTTCATAATTAAATAAAGATTTAACAGAATATTATCGACCTGCTTAAAGGCAGGCCCTTTAACCGAAATCAAATCAATCTCCACGGAACCTACTGTTAAATTATCGGCTAAGGATTCAATCATCAGTTTAGGATCATGGTGAAAATAAAAAGCGGCATACACTAAATTAACGCCAATAATGCCCAAAACTCTTTGTTGCATAATGACATCGGTATCCAATAAACGGACATGGAAGAAAATTTCATTAACGTCACCTCTTGGCTCGGTTTGAAATTGAATACCTACCCAACCATGCGGTTCATTTGTACGTTTAAAATTTAAGGTAGTCACGGTATCCGCAAAGGCAAAAAAAGTTTTACCCTCATATTTCTCCCCCACTAATCTTTCTTTTAAAAGAGAAAATTCATGATTCAACATTTGAATCAAACGATTCTGACTCACATAACGCCCAGAAGCTTCCGCACCATAAATGGCATCGCTAAAGGTCATATCATAAGCCGACATGGTCTTTGCTACCGTGCCCGCAGCGGCACCAACGGTGAAGAAATTTCGAGCAACTTCTTGCCCAGCACCAATTTCTGCAAAAGTACCGTAAATACATTCGTCCAAATTAATCTTTAAGGCTTTTCTTTTGGTATCCAAAATTTCTCTTTCCATAAGACAAAAATAATAAAAAACCTGTATTATTAAATAAAAAAGGCCCTTTTTATAGGGCCTCAAAATGCTTAGGAAACTAAAATCTCTCGTTTACTATCCTTTTCTACATCTTTTTTGGCAATATTCACTTTTAAAACGCCATTTTCATAATTAGCGGTGATTTGATCTTCATCAATTCCTTCCGGTAATACAAAGGAACGGGCAAAAGAGGTATATTGAAATTCTCTACGTGTGTAAGCTTGCTCCTGTGTTTGCGTTTCCGATTTTTTCTCTACCCAAACCGATAAATTATTTTTCTTTAACTCTACTTTAAAATCTTCTTTATTTAATCCAGGCGCAGCTAATTCAATAACGTAGGCTTGCTCCAGCTCCATAATATTTACTGCCGGTTGTTTTAAAACGGCATAAGATTTTTGAAAGGAATCGCTGAATAAAGAATCAAACAATGGGTTGAAATAAGGGGCAGCGTTTCTAGTCTTGTTGTTAAAGTTTACTAATGACATGATATATCTCCTTTTAATGTTTTTATGTTAATCTATTTAATTAATCCTTGTGATTTACCTTAGCTTAACAAAGCTTATTCCAAGCTAAAAAAATAAGAAAAATCGGTCAATTTGACATTAAAAACCTAAAACAAACAGACAAAAAGTCGGTTATACACTAATTATTTGAGGCTACATAGCTTAAACTCACGTAAGACTCCCCTACTTCCCCAGGCATGGGTGGTTGTAATTTATGCAGACCAATTTCAACTTGAATGAGGTAATTAAATTGCTTTAAGATGCGCTGCATCATAGCCTGCACCACTGTTTCCAGTAATTTTCTGGAAATCTTCATCTCCTCTAAAATAATCTGATTCAAAACTTCATAATTTACGCTTTGCGATAAATCATCATTAGCAATACCTGGATAAAACTTGACTTCCACATCTACTAAATAATATTGTCCCAGCACATTCTCTTCAGGGTAAAAGCCATGATAAGCATAGTATTTAACCGATTTTAAGGCTACTGTTTGGATGAAATTAGAGGAATTCATGAATAATAATTAACTTTGAAAAAATACCTAGACCAAATATAGATTTAATCATGAATAAATCCGCTAAGAAAGACCTTTTTGAATCTCCTGATTACTATTTAATCGATGAACTTTTAACCGAAGAACACAAGTTAATACGCCAAACCGTAAGGGATTGGGTAAAAAAGGAACTTAGTCCAATTATTGAAGATTATGCACAAAGAGCAGAATTTCCTAAGCACCTTATCAAAGGCTTAGGCGAAATCGGTGCATTTGGTCCGACGATTCCAACCGAATATGGTGGTGCTGGATTAGACTATACTGCTTATGGCATTATCATGCAAGAACTGGAAAGAGGCGACTCTGGCATTCGTTCAACAGCATCAGTGCAAGGCTCTTTAGTGATGTATCCTATTTATGCCTATGGTACGGAAGAACAAAAACGTAAATACCTACCTAAATTAGCAACAGGCGAACTGATGGGCTGCTTTGGCTTAACGGAACCTGATCATGGGTCGAATCCTTCCGGTATGGTTAGTCATATTAAAGATCAAGGTGACCATTATCTCTTAAATGGTGCTAAAATGTGGATTTCTAATGCCCCTTTTGCCGATATTGCCGTAGTTTGGGCTAAAGATGAAAGCGGAAAAGTGCGCGGTATGATTTTAGAAAGAAGCATGGAGGGATTTAGCACGCCAGAAACCCATAATAAATGGAGTTTAAGAGCGTCTGCTACTGGCGAGTTAGTATTCGATAATGTAAAAGTTCCTAAAGAAAACATATTCCCGGATATCAAAGGCTTAAAAGGACCATTAGGCTGCTTAAATCAAGCCCGTTATGGTATTTCTTGGGGAGCTTTAGGAGCCGCTATGGATTGTTATGATACGGCCCTCAGATATTCAAAAGAACGTATTCAATTTGATAGACCAATTGGTGGATTTCAGTTACAACAAAAGAAATTGGCCGAAATGATTACAGAAATTACCAAAGGCCAATTATTAGTGTGGCGCTTAGGTCAATTGAAAAGTCAAGATAGAGCTACACCAGAACAAATTTCTATGGCTAAAAGAAATAGTGTAGAAATTGCTTTAGATATTGCTCGTAATGCGCGTCAAATGTTAGGTGGAATGGGCATAACCGGTGAATATTCTATTATGAGACATATGATGAATCTGGAATCAGTGGTTACTTATGAAGGTACACATGATGTTCATCTCTTAATTACAGGTATGGATATCACAGGATTAAATGCCTTTAAATAAGAATAGAAAATTCAATCTTAGTCCTGTCAAGCTTTATGGCCAATTATAAAAAGTACATTACCCTACCAGCCTCACCCGAAGAGGTTTATCTAGCCCTGACCATAGCCCAAAGTATACAGTTGTGGACAGGCGCCGAAGTTAACTTTGAAGCGAAAGAAAACACGGAATTCTCTTTTTGGGATGGCGATATTGTAGGGAAAAATATCAGTTTTGAATACGGAAAGAAAATTGTTCAACAATGGTATTTTGGTGAAGATAACGAAGCTTCCATTGTAACTATAAAACTACACGAAGATAAAAAAGGCACTTCTTTAGAGTTTCAACAAACTAATATTCCTGATGAAGACTTTAAAGATTTCACGGAGGGAATTGAAGAATATTATTTAGGCGGCCTCATTGATTTCTTTGAGGTAGAAAATCTATAATTGCTTATCAGAACCTTCGGAAGAGCTTAGGATGAACTACGGATTTCAGTCGGTATTTCATCGCCTGTTAAGCGAATAACAGGCGATGAAATACTGAACTTATTCTCTATCTTTAGAGAAGTCTTTAAAAAGCGTTTTAATCTTTGAAAACACTTTTTATTTCTGGTCTTAAATTATAGCGAGAAGCCATCACTTCGCCATAAGCTCCCGCACTTCGAATAGCGATTAAATCATTACGGTAACTTTCTGGGAAATCAATTTCCTTTCCAAAGCAATCGGTACTCTCACAAATAGGGCCTACAATATCATATTTTACTTGTTGAGCACGTGTATTGGTTTTGGCTGATAAGTTTTCAATCAGGTGATAAGCCTGATAAAGTGCTGGACGCATGAGTTCAGTCATCCCTACATCTAAGACTAAGAAATTTTTCTTTTTGCCATTTTTCACATAAAGCACCCTAGATATAACAGATGCGCATTGTCCCACTAAAGCTCTTCCTAATTCAAAATGTACTTCTTGATGTGGTTTAACCTGTAAGAAGTCTTGGAATACTTTAAAATAAGCTTCAAAATTAGGTATTTGCTCATCAGGGTTTTGATAATCAATACCTAAACCACCCCCTACATTTAATACTTTAATAGGAAATCCGCGATCTTCAAACCAAGCGGCAAACTCATTTACACGATTGCATAAATTTTTAAAGACTTCTAAATTGGTAATTTGAGAACCCACATGAAAATGAATACCCAAAAAAGTCAAATGATCAGCTTTTTTTAATAATTCGGCGCAGGCTGGCATATCCCAAGAATTAATACCAAACTTGTTTTCATCTAAGCCTGTCGTAATATGGGCATGGGTATGGGCATCCACATTAGGATTAATTCGTATCGCCACTTTAGCCACCTTAGATTTAGCTTTGGCTAAATTATTAATCACTTCAAGTTCTTGAATAGACTCTACATTAAAGCAAAATATATTTAAATCGAGGGCCTGATTAATTTCACTATCCGATTTTCCTACGCCAGCAAAAACTACTTGATTAGCAGGAAAGCCAGCTTCAATAGCAGCTTTAACTTCGCCTACGCTCACACAATCAGCCCCAAAGCCAATTTGCTTTACCTTTTCAATGACGCGAGGATTAAAATTAGATTTCATGGCATAATGCACATGATACTGACGCGAATCAGCAGCGCTTTTACACGCATTTAAGGTTCTGTTTAATAAACCTAAATCGTAAAAATAAAAAGGAGTTTCCAATTCTGAGAAATGCTCAATATCTTTATCTGAAAACATAGCCATTGAAATTTATATTAATACTTATTTTTATTGTCCTGGGTATCATTTACTTGGGTAATTATTTCGATTTTAAAAGAGGAAATATTACTCGAGCTGAATTAGAGCGAAGATTTAGATTTACCCTTGTTTTATTACTCATCTTGCTCTTTCTAGTGTTTTATTTTAGAAAATAGCTTTTAATTTATATATCCTTTTATTCAAAAATTCGATTGTGCAAGCTTCTTAAAGCCTCTGTTTTATCCGGCGTATGAATTAATAAGGAGATATTATAGGCTGATCCTCCATAGGAAATCATTCGCACTGGAAGATGTTTCACGGCATCTAATACTCTCGCGGCATATCCATGCTTTTCTGCACCAAAATCTCCTACAACACAAATAATCGTTTGGTTCTCGTCAATTTCTACGCTACCAAAAGCATCTAATTCTTTTAAAATTTCTGGCAAATGATCGGTTTGATCAATCGTTAAAGAAACGGCCACCTCGGATGTGGTAATCATATCGATTGGCGTTTTGTAGCGTTCAAAAATTTCAAAAACTCGACGTAAAAAACCGTAGGCTAATAACATTCGGCTGGATTGAATTTTAATCGCGGTAATACCATCTTTGGCGGCAATCGACTTAATTTTTTCTTTTTCACTTTCGGTGCTGATAACCGTTCCTGGAGCCTGAGGTTCCATGGTATTGAGCAAACGAACAGGAATTTGATATTTACGGGCTGGAAATACCGATTGAGGGTGCAAGATCTTTGCCCCAAAATAAGCTAACTCTGCGGCTTCGTCAAAAGATAAACGCGCAATCGGTTTGGTTCCTTTAACAATCCTTGGATCGTTATTGTGCATTCCATCAATATCCGTCCAAATTTGTACTTCATCGGCTAATAAAGCCGCTCCAATTAAAGATGCGGTATAATCACTTCCTCCTCTTCTTAAATTATCAATTTCACCAAAGCTATTTCGACAAATATAGCCCTGCGTGATAAATAAATTAATACTTGGATGGGCTTCGATCAATGGTTTTAAATGTTTTGTCGTATAGGCTATTTCAGGCTCATGATCGGCATCTACGCGCATAAAATCAAGAGCTGGTAATAGAACGGAAGTTACTCCGATGGATTTAAGATAAATATTATATAAAGCGGTTGAAATTAATTCGCCTTGCGCTAAAACAACTTTTTCTTCAATCGCCGTAAAAATATGATGTGTGAGTTGTTTTAAAAAGTCAAAATGATATTGAATAAGCGCTTGCCCCTGCTCGTAATATTCAGGTTCTGCTAAAAGCTCTTTAATAAAGAAGTTATACTCTTCGTGTAATTTTTCAATTAAAACTAGTCCTTCTTCCTTCTTACCCTTGAGCAACTGATCAGCTATTTCTACCAATTTATTGGTGGTTCCTGATACCGCAGATAAAACTATAATCTGCCTTTCTTGTGGATTGATGATATCCAACAATTTTTTCATGCGCTCTGGGCTTCCAACAGAAGTCCCCCCAAACTTTAAAATTTTCATCGAAATGTTTATAAAATATTTATTTTATCTAATATTGTAACAGGCTGTGAAATTAGGAAAAACTCAGCTATTTTAGCCAACCCAACAAAAAATATATTGATGATGCCATTCGATAACACCACCCAAGCGAATATTGACAAATGGTTAACAGGAGCTTATGATGCAGAAACTAAAAAAACCATTCAAACTTGGTTAGATAATCAAGCTCATACAGAATTAGTGGATAGTTTTTATAAAGATTTAGAATTCGGAACTGGAGGATTAAGAGGAATTATGGGGGTAGGTTCGAATCGCTTTAATCGTTATACCGTTGGCGCGGCCACTCAGGGTTTAGCTAATTATCTCTTGAAGAAATATCCTCAGCAAGAGATTAAAGTCGTGGTATCTTATGATAGTCGAAACAACTCTCGTTATTTTGCGCAAATTACCGCAGATGTTTTCTCGGCGAATGGCATTTATGTGTATTTCTTTAATAGTTTAAGACCTACGCCACTTTTATCTTTCAGTATCCGTGAATTAGCTTGTCAATCCGGGGTGATGATTACGGCTTCACATAATCCTAAAGAATATAATGGATACAAAGCTTATAGGGCTGATGGTGGACAATTTACCAGTCCAGATGATAAAATGGTGATGCAAGAAGTGGTGGCTATTGAGGATATCCAATCAATTAAATTCGACGCTAATTCAGCCTACATCAAAGCTTTGGGCGAAGAGATAGATGAAATCTATTTAGAAAAAATAAAAGCTTTATCGGTTTCACCTGAAGCGATACAAGCGAAATCCGATTTAAAAATTGTGTATTCCCCTATTCACGGAACAGGTATTACTTTGGTTCCAAAAGCCTTAAAAAAATATGGTTTCAAAAATGTGCATATTGTTGAAGAGCAGCAAGAACCAAATGGCAATTTCCCAACAGTAATCTACCCTAATCCGGAAGAGTATGAGGCTTTAACTTTAGCTTTAGCTAAGGCTCAAAAGATAGATGCGGATTTAGTTTTAGCTACTGACCCTGATGCCGATCGCGTTGGGATAGCAGTAAAAGATCTTTCTGGAAAGTTTGTTTTATTAAACGGAAATCAAACAGGCAGCTTAATTATTCACTATATGCTGTTGGCTTGGAAAGCCAATCAAAAATTGACAGGTAAAGAATATGTGGTTTCAACAGTAGTAACCACGGGCTTAATTCAAAAAATGTGCGCGGATTTTGGGGTAGATTATGTCAATACCTTAACAGGCTTTAAGTGGATTGGACAAGTGATGACGCAAAGAGAAAAAGAAATGATCTTTATTGCCGGTGGAGAAGAAAGCTATGGCTATTTAATTGGGGATTTAGTAAGAGATAAAGATGCGGTGGTTTCTTGTGCTATTATTGCCGAAATGGCCGCATACTATAAACAACAAGGTTGGACTTTGTATCAAGCGATGATTCAAATGTACAAACAGTATGGCTTGTATAAAGAAGAACTGGTTTCTATTACCAAACAAGGAAAAGCTGGGGCCGAAGAAATTAAAGCCATGATGCAAGCCTTTAGATTAAATCCACCAGCTGTACTTGGCGGGTCAAAAGTTATTGGTTTAAAAGATTATGAACAAAATAGCATTTTAGATGTGAGCAGTGGGAAGCGTACAGAACTGGGCTTTCCAAAATCGGATGTATTGCAAT
This sequence comes from uncultured Pedobacter sp., assembly GCA_964592575.1. Taxonomy (GTDB): domain Bacteria; phylum Bacteroidota; class Bacteroidia; order Sphingobacteriales; family Sphingobacteriaceae; genus Pedobacter. The sequence goes on along the minus strand of CAZQFF010000014.1, from coordinate 11,796 downwards.
TTATTACCGCTGATGGCAGTATTATATCGGCCCGTCCTAGCGGCACTGAACCTAAAATTAAGTTTTATTGCAGTGTGCGCGAGGATTTAAATCGTACGGAAGATTTTGATCAGATAAATCAAAAATTAACACAAAAAATTCAACAAATCATGCAAGAATTAGTGCCTTAATTTTTGTTGCAAATCATAAAGTGACTTTATCTTAATGGATGTAGGCGGGCTTTTAAGCTCGCCTTTTTTATAAGAGATCATTTTAAATTCGCCTGCTTTTAAATCAAAAAAGTTATCGCTCAATGTACCATAATAATTAGGAATTTGAAGCTGAATGTATTTAGCGTCCTTTTCGGCCATTACGAGGATCTTATCTCCTTGAATTTCATAATGCAAGCGAGGATCTTCTAAATTCCAATCCTTAGGCCTTTTGGTATCTCTTTCAGGCATTTGCTCGGCATAGGTGTTTTTAACGGCATACCAAGCTGCTCTAGGTTCTCTATGATCATAATCCGTAATACTCCAACTCGCTACTGGCCAACAATCATTCAATTGCCAAAGCAGTGTCCCCATATTATAAGGCGCTTTAGAGCGCTGAATCAAGATCATATTTTTAAATCCATAATATTGCACAATTTGTGCCGCATAACTATAATCTTCTACATGTAATCGATGTAATTGTGTGGTATCTAATAGATAGCGATGTAGGTATCCATTGATTTTTGCATAGCCATTATTTGCCTTTTGATGATTCTTCATCACTGGAGAAAAGAGATAGCGATCCTCGGGTGCTGTAAACTTTAATATACTTTGCATGCCAGGCATCCCTTGCATACCATATTCACTAACAAATCTGCCCGTTTTTTCTTCAAAAACTTCAAAGTCCATATCGCCCCACCAAACGCCCCAATAATGGGAATCTGCTTCGCTAAGACTTGCGGGTACGCCCCAACCTAATTTGGGTGAAGTGCTGATATAAGGCCTGTCTGGATCCAAATCTTGGAGCCATTTGGGTAGGCTATCTCTAAATAAACGGGTATAATCATGCCACAACTTTAGGGAATCGACTGAATTAATTTGAAATGATTTTTGCCAACCCCACCTATTCCAAGCTTCATCAATCTCATTATTTCCGCACCATAAAACAACACTTTTATATTTTCTCAGACGTTTAACCTGGTCATAAACTTCAGCTTTTACATTTTGAAAGAAATATTCATCTCCAGGCACCATAGCTCCAGCAAACATAAAATCCTGCCATACATAAATACCTAGGGAATCACATAATTCATAAAAATCATCTTGTTCATAAATGCCGCCTCCCCAAACCCTTAACATATTCATATTAGCCTCTTTAGCTAAGGTCAACACCTTTTTATAATCTTCACGATTGGGGCGCGACACAAAGGGATCCATTGGAATATAATTAGCCCCTTTCATATAAACTGGTTTACCATCGATTTCAAAATAAAAACTTTGGCCAAATTGATCCTTTTCTTGTACGAGCTTAACTTGCACCGGAACTCGGTAATTATTTACTGCATCATCAAGGGATTTAGCTTGTAAATAAACTGGTTTCCAGATACCTACACCGCTGAGTTTGGGGCCCCAATCCCAGCCAAATTGAAATTGTGCTTTTCTAGCATAAGCTCTTGGATGATCTGGAATGATAAAAGGCGCATCAGCTTTGGCCAGGCTTTCTACTTTAGGTAAAGCGGCTTCAAACTTTATCCATAACTGATTTTGTTTGGGCTTAAGATCTTTAGTTTGAATCGGAATTTTCCAAGTACGAAACATATTATCCGTTTGGAGTATTTTTTTACCATTCAAATAGATCTCGGCATAAGTATCTAAACCTTCAAATACAAGTTCTATTGTCTTGTTTTTTAATAAGCTAGGGCTGACTATAAAATCCGTTTTATATTCCCAATTTTGGCGACTCACCCAAGCTACTTCTTGTTCTTGATTTCTAAAAAATGGATCTGGAATGAGTTGATGATGCATTAAATCTAGATGAACCTCTCCAGGGACTTTAGCCGATCTCCATTGATTTTGCGACACAGCTTTAAACTGCCAATTTTCATGTAAGTATTGTTTTTCAGACTGCGCAAAGCTCGTTAAAAAGCTACATAGCATACAGACGAAAGCGACATAAAGCCTTGGGTTTTGCATAGAAAAAATAATTCTAATGAGTTTTTAATAGTCTAAGATGCAAAATGATGAAAAAATAACAGTTATTCAACATGCTATGCTTATTTTTGTGTTTTTATTCACCAATTCTATAAATCATGAAAAAATTATTACTGCTTTTGGTTATTAGTTTTAGCTTATTAAGTTTAGGCTGTCAACAAGCTGATAGATTACCTATTTATGGGCCTAGAGAGGCTGTCAGTAAAACCAATGCCAATGGTCAAGTAGTAATAGACACTCTATATAAAACTATTCCTAATTTCACTTTCTTAAATCAAGACAGTGTGGCTACGCCTTCTACGGTATTAGATAATCATATTTATGTTGCAGATTTTTTCTTTACCACCTGTTCTACCATTTGCCCAATCATGCATAGAAATATGAAAACCTTGTATGATGAGTATTTCAATTATGATGAAGTGAAATTTTTATCCTTTACAATTGACTACAAATACGACAAGCCCTCAGTCTTGAAAAAATATGCTAAAAAATTAGGGGTAGATGACGGGAAGTGGATATTTATGTATGGCCCTAAAAAAGAAGTATATGAGCTCGCTGAAAAGGATTATTTAGTAGCTGTTGGAGAAGATGATCAAGAAAAAGATGGATACATTCATCAAGGCTGGTTAGTTTTAATTGATAAAGAAAAGCGTATTAGAGGGGCATATGATGGTACAGATGAGGAGCAAGTAAAAAAACTAAAAGCAGATATGGCTATTTTATTAAAAGAATATGCAAAATAAACGCAGAACTTATTTGATTCAAGCCATTTTCTTCAGCTTAATTGGGGCTATGGTGTTAAGTTGTCAAGAAGCCAGCGAAAAAGAGTTTTCTCAATATTATACAGCAGGTAAAAGTATATATGAAGCGCGTTGCCAAAATTGTCATGGAGCTAAAGGCGAAGGATTGGCTGATTTGGCTCCGCCTTTAACCGATTCAGTTTTCATGAAGGAAGATAAGGCACAATTTGCTTGTAGTATTAAACACGGAACGAATCGGAAAATAAGTGTACATGGTAAAATCTATGAAGATAAAATGCCTAGCTTCCCTGAATTCGCTCCCATTGATATCGCTAAAGTAATGGTTTATATGACGAACTCTTTTGGAAATAATCAAGGATTTTATAGATACGAGCAAGTGATGAGCGACTTAGAAAAATGTACAGCACATTAAGATTTAGCACCTTTTAGCCATTAAGCCCATATTTTTTGTTAACTTTGTAGAAATGTAAGTCGTTCTATCGCCGTTTTTTTTAATAAAAAAGGGAGGAAAGTCCGGGCAACGCAGTGCATCTCGCTTCCTAACGGGAAGGGGCTTAGGATTGAAAACCTGAGTTACGGAAAGTGCCACAGAAAGTAAACCGCCTTGCAAAAGGTAAGGGTGAAAGCGTGAGGTAAGAGCTCACGATTTTCTCGAGTGATCGGGATCATGGTAAACCCCGGGAGTTGAAAGACCAAATAGGCTGGTCCATCTGTTTACAGATAAAGTGTGGCACGCACTTAGCCAGTGGGTAGGTCGTTTGAGTTTATTGGCAACAATATCCCTAGATTAATGGTAGAAATTTGCTTAGGCAAATACAGAACCCGGCTTATAGACTTACATTTTTCAATTTTAATTTTCTCCTATTTATAGCAGAGTAAAGAGAAAATAATATCTTAGCATTTCAATATCTGACCTGAAAAATATGGCAAAACTATTAATTATAGATGATGAAAGGGCTATACGCTCGACTTTGCGAGAAATCTTAGAATATGAGAACTACGAAGTTGAAGATATAGACAATGGTATAGATGGGCTAGAATTAATCAAAAAGAACAATTATGATTTAGTTCTTTGCGATATCAAAATGAATAAAATGGATGGTATGGAAGTTTTAGAGCAAGCCCTTGCCATAAAACCTGATTTACCTTTCATCATGATATCTGGGCACGGCACCATAGAAACCGCCGTTGAAGCCAGTAAAAAAGGAGCATTTGATTTTGTTTCTAAACCACCTGATTTAAATCGACTTTTAATTACGGTTAGAAATGCTTTAGATCGTGGAACCTTAGTCACAGAAACTAAAGTTTTAAAGCGAAAAGCTAGTAAAACCCGTCAAATTTTAGGCACTTCAGAGAGTATTCATAAAATCTTAGAAACTATTGAGCGTGTAGCCCCAACAGAAGCTAGAGTTTTGATAACGGGCGCTAATGGTAGCGGTAAAGAATTAGTGGCGCGTTGGTTGCATGAAAAATCGAATCGTGCAGACGGTCCTTTAATTGAGGTGAATTGCGCGGCAATTCCTGCTGAATTAATTGAGAGTGAACTTTTTGGCCATGAAAAAGGCTCTTTTACTTCAGCCATAAAGCAACGTATTGGTAAATTTGAATTGGCTAATGGAGGCACACTATTTTTAGATGAGATTGGAGATATGAGTCTTTCTGCTCAAGCTAAAGTTTTGAGGGCGCTTCAAGAAAATAAAATCACTAAAGTTGGCGGAGAAAAAGAGCAAGAAGTAAATGTAAGGGTATTGGCTGCCACGAATAAAGATTTACTCAAAGAAATTGAATTAGGTAATTTCAGAATGGATTTATACCATAGATTAAATGTTATTAACATCCATGTTCCTAATTTAAATGAACGCATAGAAGATATCCCAGAAATTTCACAACAATTCCTTCAAGAAATTTGTTTGGATTATGGCATGCCTGTTAAATCTTTAACAGATGGCGCCATAAAGGCCTTACAAAAACTGACTTGGTCGGGTAATATCAGAGAATTACACAATATGATTGAACGCTTGATTATATTGAGTGATAAAGTCATTAGTGAAACGGAAGTTTATGCTTACGCGAATCCGGGTAGTGCTTCTTCCGCTCCAACTACACATTCGACTGATACACAAGCATCGGTGGAGCATCTTAATTTTGATAAGTTTGAAAACTTTCAAGAGTATAAGGATTACGCTGAAAAAGAATTTATTAAGTTCAAACTCGAAAAGAACAATTGGAATGTTTCTAAGACAGCCGATGAAATTGATATTCAACGCAGTCACTTATATTCTAAGATTGAAAAGTTTGGTTTAAAAAGAGATAGTTAATCCATTAGGATTAACTATCTATTATAGATCAAATTTATCTAAAAGCTTAATTAGCGTTGCAAAGTCCTTAGGATAAGGAGCATCGATATGAACATCTGTCCCATCTACATTCTTAAAATGTATTTCTTTGGCATGTAAAGCGAATCGTTTCATGATAGGCTGTTCCTCTTCATCTTTAGCTAAACGATAATTGCGCTTGATAGAAGATAAATAAGCTGGTTTGCCTTTATACATTGTATCTCCTGTGATGGAAGCCCGCTGTGTAGCTAAATGTATTCTAATTTGGTGCATTCTACCGGTGACAGGCTTGGCCGCCACTAAAGTATAGTGTTTATAATGCTTTAAACTTTGAAAAATAGTTTCAGCCCGTTTACCCTCTTGCCTGTCTATACTTACATTTTTATTCCCATCATTTAGAATAGGTAAATCCACTAATAAATTATCGAAAGTATATTGACCATCTACGATTGCGTGATAAAGCTTATCTACTTTACGCTTTTCAAATTGTATGGATAGATTTCTGTAGGCCTCAGGGGTTTTAGCGATGACTAAGGCACCTGAAGTTTCCTTGTCAATGCGGTGACAAACCTGAGCATCAGGCACATATTGTTTAGCTAAACGCAATATATTTATTTCACCTGCCGCATTTCTTTCATCCAAAGAAGCTAGAAATGGGGGTTTGTTAACGACAATATAATGATCATCTTCAAATAGAATGAGATCTTTAAAATTAGGATACTTTACACGGTTTTCCATCTACGCGCAAAGATAGGAATTTTTAGACGCTTTTAGATGCTCTCGAACTTATAACCTACGCCTTTTACTGTGCTCACATAGTTTTCACCCAATTTCTCTCTTAATTTACGAATATGCACATCAATGGTACGATTGGTCACGACTACAGAATCTTCCCAGATATTTTTTAGAATGGCTTCACGCGTATAAACTTTACCTGGCTTGGAGGCTAATAAATAAAGTAATTCGAATTCCTTTTTAGCTAATACTACTTTTTTACCCCCTTGATATACCAAATAGGCTTCACGATCAATAACTAAATCGGCAATTTCCAATTTATTAGAAGACGCTTCGGCTTGACTTTGATTTCTTCTTAAAATAGCATTAATTCTACTAACTAGCGCTCTAGGCTTGATAGGTTTAGCGATATAATCATCTGCTCCTACATTGAAGCCAGCAATTTCGGAGTACTCTTCACTGCGAGCCGTTAAAAACACCATGAAGGTATTTTTGAACTCAGGGCTTGAACGCATTATCCGACAAGCCTCTATCCCATCCATTTTAGGCATCATGATATCCAGAATAATTAAATCTGGCCTAATTTTTTTGGCCAAACTTACGCCTTCCAAACCATTAGAGGCTAAGAAAACCTGATAGCCTTCTTTCTTTAAATGATACTCAATAAGCTCTAAAATATCGGACTCATCGTCCACTAACAATATTTTTTGATGGCTAGTACTCATAGGATTAATTTTATATGACGAAGATATAAATCTTATGAAAGGCTTAAGTTAACCTGAGGTTAAGTTTATGTTAAGTACCGGAATAATCAATAGCTAATTTAAGGAATTGTTTTTCTTAAAAATGATTCTAGTTCTTCACCTCTTAAATTTTTCGCAATAATGGTACCATTTGGATCGATCAAATAGGAAGTCGGAATAGCAGATACATTATAAAGAACAGCACTTGGACTTTCAAAATCGTTTAAGTCGCTAGCTTGAGGCCAAGTATAATTATCTTGTTTTACTGCGCCTAACCAAGCTTCTTTGTTCTTATCTAAAGATACACCAAAAATAGTGAAATTTCTATCCTTATAAGTTTGATAAGCTTTCACTAAAGTTGGACTTTCTTCTCGACAAGGTGCACACCAAGATGCCCAAAAATCTAATAGCACATATTTACCTTTGAAATCTGACAGTTTAATTTTTTTGCCAGTTGGATCACCAATTTCAAAATCTGGTGCTTTCGCCCCTACGGCCGTCGTTTTTAATCGGGTAATTTGATCGATGAACTTCTTAACCGCTTCATTTTGTTTCAAACTTGGATCTATTTTATCGGCATATTGAATTAAGGCCTCTTCATTTTCTCTCGCATCTATTAAATTCAAGGCATAAAAACTAACTAGAGAGTTCGTATTATCCATTGCAAATTTCACCACAGCCGCATTGGCTTTTTGATAAGCCTCCATATATAATGGTCTGTATTTTTCCATTAAGTCATCGGCTTGATCAGGATTTGCTTCTACTTTTGCTTCAAATTCATCCTTAATTTTATTGGTACTTAATTGATTCTGATGATTGATCTCATTGAATTCCTGCATTTTATCGGCATTATCAGAACCACTTAAAGTGTATTGATAATATTCATTCTTTAAATCTGTGCTAAATTTAATCTCATCCCCATTTTTAGCTACAAATACATATTCATTAAAGGTGATGCTTAATTTGAAAATTTGGCTTTCTAATGATTCTCTTTCAAATTTAAACTCTCCTTTATCGTTTAATATGGTAGAGTCAATTAGCGTCATTTGTTCTTTTTTCAGCTCATATAAATACACTTTACGATCTTCTAAGGCATTTAATACCTCGCCTTTTACCGTAAATTTTGTATTATCTTTACAAGAGCCAAAAATTGCCATAAAAGCAATCATCCAAATCAAATTTTTCATCATTCGTTTAATTTCTCAATTATTAATTTATTTATTTTTTGAGCGTCAGCTTTTCCTTTAGTCTTTTTCATTACCTCTCCCACGAACAAGCCTAAAACACCTTTTTTCCCCTTTTTATAGGCTTGAACTTGAGCTGAATATTCTTCAAAGACTTCACGAATATAGTTTAATAATTCCGCATCATTGTCTTCTATTCGTAAATTCAACTCCTCAACCAAAGCACTCACTGGTTGCTGGGCTTGAAGTTTTGGTAATAGGATGGAAAACACATTTTGCAAACTTATTTGCCTTTGATCAACTAAATTAATCATATCAGCAAGTTGTTCACCATCTATAGTCCATTGGCTAAAATCGCCTATGTTTTCATTTATATAATTTCGCAGTGGACCATTTAACCAATTGCAGAGGGATTTTAATTGATTAACCTTAGTTTTAGCAGCTAGGTATAGCTTGTAGATAGCTCGATCGGCTCCAATTAGCATAGCCTCAGCATAAGGAATATGAGCTTCTTGAGCAATTTCTTTTGCAATTTCCGCTGGCAAGGCTGGCATTTGCGATTTTATGCTTTGAATAAAATCCTCAGTTAAATATAATGGAGGTAAATCAGGGCAAGCAAAATAACGATAATCATGGGCATCCTCTTTGATGCGCATGACCGAAGTTTCTCCCGTATCGGCATCAAAATTCAAGGTACATTGGAGGATCTTCTCTCCTTTTTCCAAACTATCCACTTGTCGCTTAAACTCATGCTCTATAGCCCGTTTTAAGTTACGCATGGAATTTATATTTTTCACTTCACAACGGGTTCCATAAGTTGTTTCTCCTTTTTTACGAACAGAGATATTAGCATCGCAACGCAAGGAGCCTTCTTCCATATTTCCATCAGATACATCAATGGCTCTAACGATTTGTCGGATTTCTTGTATGAATGCAGCAGCATGTTCTGCTTGGTGAAAATCAGGTTCAGTAACGATTTCAATTAAAGGCACTCCTGCTCGATTTAAATCGATTGCTGTATGAGCGTCTAGTAAATCATGTACACTTTTACCTGCATCTTCTTCCATGTGAATTCGATTTATTCGAATAGGAACTATTTGATCGGCTTCTGTGCGAACATCCAGTCGTCCATTTTTAGCAATTGGACGGGTATCTTGTGTCGTTTGATAACCTTTGGGTAAATCTCCGTAGAAGTAATTCTTCCTTTCAAAATAGTTATGATTTTGAATCACACAATTTAAGGCTAATCCCATTTTAATGGCTTTATTAACCGCTTCTTGATTTAAATAAGGAAGTGTTCCTGGGAGTGCTAAAGAAACAGCTGAAACTTGCGTGTTTGCCTTTTGCCCAAATGCCGTTGACTCTCTAGAAAATAGTTTGGTTTGTGTATTTAGTTGGACATGGACTTCCAAACCAACGACTAATTCATAGCGATCATATAGGGCTTCTAATGCCATAAGTTTTGTAAAAAATTATCTATTAAATGGCTCTATTTTTGCCCTTAAAGACCCAAATATAAGGAAAAATTAAAAAAAAGGCCATTTGTCATGGCCCCTATAATAATTGAAATGATTGCGCAGTGATAGGACAAATTTATCCTAAATAGGTTTTGGCTTTTTCTAAGACTAAGGAAAGTCCTTCTGGATTTTTCCCTCCTGCTGTAGCAAAAAAGGCTTGACCTCCGCCTCCACCTTGAATCTCTTTACCTAGTTCTCTTACAATTTTAGCCGCATTAAGTTGATCACTTACTATGGTTTCATCAATCATCACTAAAATACCAGGCTTATTATCTACCAGACTAGTTAAGACTAAGAATAGATTAGGAACAATAGCTTTAACCTCATAAGCCAAAGTTTTAACGGCTTCAGCGTTAGGCAAATCAACAAAGCTAGCTATATAGTTAATCCCGTTTATAGATTGAGCTTGAGCAGCTAATTCGCTCTTCATTTGCCCAGCTTTAGCTAAAATATGTTTTTCAATTTCCTTTTTAAGTTTAGCATTCTCCTCCATTAGGGATTGTACCGAACTTAGAATATCCGTATTACCTTTAAATAAGGCTTTTAAATTTGAAATTTCTTTAGCTTGTTGTTTTAAATAGGACGCTGCTCTATCGGCAGTAATAGCCTCAATTCTCCTCACACCTGCAGCAACTGCTGATTCCGAAAGAATTTTAAAATAGCCTATTTCACCTGTAGCTTTAACATGCGTTCCTCCACATAATTCTTTTGAAAATTCGTCATCAAAAGTAATTACGCGAACATAATCTCCATATTTTTCACCAAACAATGCGGTTACTCCAGAATCAATGGCTGCTTGATAAGCTACTTCTCTTTGTTCTTTCAGCGCGATGTTTTCTCTAATTTTAGCATTTACGATATCTTCAATTTTTTCTATATCCTCTTCTGATATCTTCGAAAAATGAGAAAAGTCGAAGCGAAGATATTCGGAATTAACTAAACTACCTTTTTGATTCACATGATTTCCTAAAACTTGCTTTAGTGCGGCATGTAATAAGTGCGTAGCAGAGTGATTATTTTGAGTTAAACTTCTTTCATTTTTATTAATAACAGCCCAAAAATTACTTTCTAAATCGACTGGTAGTTCGTTGACAAAATGCACTATTAGTCCATTTTCCTTTTTAGTATCTAATACCTCTACCCAAAACTGACGACTATGATCCTCTAACCTACCTTTATCCCCCACTTGGCCTCCACTCTCAGCATAAAAAGGCGTTTGTTTAAGTACTAACTGATATTGGGTTTGACCTTTAACACTAATTTTACGGTATTTAATAATTTGGGTTTCAACCTCCGTTATATCATAACCTACAAATTCAGTTTCTGCTTCTTCATGAAGCATAACCCAGTCGCCTGTATCAATGGCTGTGGCCGATCTAGAGCGATTTTTTTGCTCTTCTAAAGCTTTGTTAAAACCTTCCATATCCACTAGCATGCCTTTCTCTCTGGCCATCAACTCGGTTAAATCAATAGGGAATCCATAAGTATCATATAATTCAAAAGCAAATTCGCCCTCAATTATTGATTTTCCTTCATATTTTTCAAAACGCTGGATACCTGTTGCTAAAGTTCTTAAAAAGCTTTGCTCTTCTTCTAAGATAACCTTCTGAACAAATTCCTTTTGTTGGTCTAGCTCATCAAAAACACCTTTAAACTGTGCAGCTAAAACTGGAACTAATTGGTTTAAAAATGGTTCTTTGAAATTTAAGAAGGTATAAGCATACCTTACCGCCCTTCTGAGAATTCGACGAATGACATAACCTGCTTTATTATTAGAAGGCAATTGACCATCAGCAATAACAAAAGAAATAGCACGAATATGATCGGCCATTACGCGCATCGCCACAGCTTGATTCCAATTCGCATCTGTTGGTTCTGCCTTTCCATCATAGGGAATTCCAGATTTTTCTGCAATAAATTGAATTAAGGGTTGAAAAACATCCGTATCGTAATTTGAAGTTTTACCTTGCAGAACACGTACTAAACGTTCAAAACCCATCCCGGTATCCACATGTTTAGCTGGAAGGGCGTTTAAACTCCCGTCTTTTACACGGTTAAACTGCATGAATACATTATTCCATATTTCAATAACCTGTGGATGATCAGCGTTTACCAATTCCTTTCCATTTACACTTAATCGTTCCGCTAAAGGACGACAATCTACATGAATTTCTGAACATGGCCCACAAGGACCTGTATCACCCATTTCCCAGAAGTTATCTTTTTTATTTCCGTTGATGATGCGATCGGCGGGGAGGAAACGGCCCCAGATGGCAGCGGCTTCGTTGTCGCGTTCCAGTCCTTCGGGAGCATACCCTTCGAACACTGTGGTGTAAAGTC
>CAZQFF010000013.1:0-79064 GCA_964592575.1 uncultured Pedobacter sp. | reverse complement strand
CCATCATAATGACGCATTAATAAATAACTTTCAATCTGTTGTAAAGTATCCAAAACAACACCTACTAAAATCAACAAGGAAGTACCACCAAAAAACTGTGCAAACTCCTGTTGTATACCAAACTTAACAGCGAAAGAAGGTAAAATTGCGATGAAAGCTAAAAATAATGAACCAGGGAAAGTAATTTTAGAAATTACATCATCTATAAAAGTGGAAGTAGCCAGTCCAGGTTTAATACCAGGAATAAAACCTCCATTCTTCTTCATATCATCAGCCATTTGAGTAGGATTTACCGTAATAGCTGTATAGAAAAAAGTAAATGCAATAATTAAAAAGGCAAATGTCAAGCTATAAGTTAATGAGGTCATATCACTATACTGATGCAACCAGCTATCTTGAAGATTAGGAAATACACCTATTAATGCATTTGGAATAAACATTAATGCTTGAGCAAAAATGATAGGCATAACACCAGCAGCATTAACCTTTAAAGGAATGTACTGTCTAACACCACCAACTTGTTTATTGCCTACTATACGTTTTGCATACTGTACCGGCACTTTACGTACACCTTGAACAATAAGAATAGTAAACATAACGACAGCAAATAAAGCTACAATTTCAAAGAAGAACATAACTAAACCACCATCATTAGCACCAAAACGAGAGCCTAATTCTTGTATCAAAGCAATTGGTAATCTAGCAATAATACCAACCATAATAATGATTGAAATACCATTTCCAAGACCCTTATCAGTGATTTTTTCACCTAACCACATCACAAACAACGTACCTGCAGTTAAAATAAATGTAGAAACAACATAGAATAAGGTATGATTAATCAAAATGGCAGATTCAGGAACCTGAGTTTTGATATATCCTACTGCTTGGACTACTGTAATTGCAATGGTTAAATAACGAGTTATTTGCGTTAACTTTTTGCGCCCGCTTTCACCTTCTTTCTGCATTTTTTGGAAAGATGGTACGGCTATACCCAATAACTGAACAACAATTGAGGCAGAAATATAAGGCATCACACCAAGAGCAAGAATTGATACTCTAGAAAAAGCACCCCCCGCAAACATATCAAGGATACCAAGAATTCCAGTCTTTTGGCCTTCAATTAATTGATTAGGATCTACACCTGGTAGAACCACTTGACATATAAACCTGTAAATTACTAGAATCAATAAAGTGTATAAAATACGCTCTTTTAATTCTTCAATTTTCCAAATATTACCTAAAGTAGTAAATAGCTTCTTCATTAATTATATTTTTTCGATTGAGCCACCAGCAGCTTCTATAGCTTTCTGTGCACTTGCAGAAAAAGCGTGAGCTGATACTTCTAATTTAGCTTTTAATTCCCCACGACCTAAAATTTTAATTAAATCATTTTTAGATGCTAAACCACGCTCTTGTAAGGCTAAGAAGTCAATTTTAGTTAAATTATGTTTTTCTGCTAAACCTTGTAATACATCTAAATTAATACCGATATACTCTACACGGTTAATTGGTTTAAACCCAACTTTTGGCACACGACGTTGTAAAGGCATTTGACCACCTTCAAATCCAACTTTCGTAGAAGTTCCTGAACGAGATCCAGCTCCTTTATGACCACGAGTAGATGTACCACCACGACCAGAACCTTGACCTCTACCAATTCTTTTCTCTTTTTTTACAGCACCTTTTGCAGGTTTTAAGTTACTTAAATTCATTTTCTTAAAATGATTGTGTTAACCCTTCGCTTTCACTAATCAGGATTAACGATAAATAAATAAAAGATCTGCCCAATATATAAAATATCAAGCAGATCTCCTCAATTAAATTTTTTCAATAGCTACTAAGTGATTCACTTTTCTCACCATACCGATAATGGCAGCATTAGCCTCAACCTCTACGCTTTGATTTAATTTTGTTAAACCTAAAGCTTTCATGGTTCTTTTTTGGCGCTCGCTTCTATCGATAACGCTTTTAATTTGTGTTATTCTGATTTTTGCCATGATCTTATCCGTTAAAAACTTTATTTAAATCTACACCACGGTGTTGAGCCACAGTAAATGCATCACGCATTTTTGTTAAAGCATCAACAGTAGCCTTTACTACGTTATGTGGGTTTGATGAACCTTTAGACTTTGCTAATACGTTATGAATTCCAGCACTTTCTAAAACTGCACGCATAGCACCACCAGCGATAACACCAGTACCTACTGCAGCAGGTTTAATTAAAACAAAACCACCAGAAAATTTTCCGATTTGTTCGTGTGGAACAGTACCTTTTAAAATTGGCACTTTTACCAAGTTCTTTTTGGCATCATCTACACCTTTTGCTATAGCTTCAGTAACCTCTTTCGCTTTACCTAAGCCATAACCAACTACGCCATTTTCATCTCCCACAACAACAATTGCAGAGAAGCTGAAAGTACGACCACCTTTGGTCACTTTGGCAACACGTTGGATACTAACTAAACGATCTTTAAGTTCGATTTCGCTAGTTTTAACTCTTTTTATATTGATAGTTGACATCTTTTCTTTGAATTCTAAGATTAAAATACTAAACCAGCTTCGCGGGCTCCATCAGCCAACGACTTAACACGTCCATGGTATAAATAACCATTTCTGTCGAAAACTACTTCTTTCACACCTGCTGCAAGCGCTTTTTCAGCTACTAATTTACCAACAGCCGCAGATTGTTCAATTTTGTTTCCTTTACCAGTAAAATCCTTAGACAAAGATGATGCTGAAACTATAGTGCTACCAGTTGTATCGTTAATGATTTGAGCATAAATACCTTTATTGCTTCTATAAACTGATAAACGTGGACGGCTTTCAGAACCAGTTAATCTTTTTCTGATACCTTTTTTAATACGCTCTCTACGAGATAATTTTTTTCCTGCCATTTTGATTATTTTTTAGAAGCTGATTTACCTGCTTTTCTTCTTAACACTTCACCTACAAACTTAATACCTTTACCTTTATATGGCTCTGGTTTACGTAACGAACGTATTTTTGCGGCTACTTGACCAATTAACTGCTTGTCAGCACTCTCTAAAATAATTTTTGGAGTTTGACCTTTTTCAGAAGTAGTAGTAACTTTAACTTCTGCAGGTAATTGGAATACATAATGGTGAGAATAACCTAACACTAAATCCAAAGTATTACCTTGGTTACTAGCACGGAATCCAACACCTACTAATTCTTGCTCAATTTTGAACCCTTCAGTTACACCAATAACCATGTTATTAAGTAATGAACGATACAAGCCATGTAAAGCTTTGTGTCTTTTTTGATCTGAAGGACGAACAACAGTTAATACACTGTCCTCTTGCTTAATCGTAATATCACCAGTTAACTCTTGAGTTAATTCACCTTTTGGTCCTTTTACCGTAACAACATTATCATTCATGGTAATCGATACACCAGCAGGGATATTGATTGGGTTTTTTCCTATTCTTGACATTGTGTAATCCTCCTATTAATAAACGTAACACAATACCTCACCACCAATATTTAACTTGGCTGCTTCTTTATCGGTCATTACACCTTTAGAAGTTGATAAGATTGCAATTCCTAAACCATTTAAAACTCTAGGCATATTCTCAACACCTGCATATTGACGTAAACCTGGTTTACTAACACGTGTTAAAGTACGAATAGCTGGAATTTTTGTAATTGCATTATATTTTAACGCAATTTTAATTACACCTTGAACAGTAGTGTCTTCAAATTTGTAATTTGCAATGTAACCTTTGTCAAAAAGTACTTTAGTAATTTCCTTTTTTAGGTTTGAAGCGGGAATTTCTACAATTCTGTGATTTGCTTTAATAGCATTTCTTAATCTTGTAAGATAATCCGCTATTGGATCTGTATTCATTATGATTTAATTATGATAACGGTTTCCATACTCGTCCCCCGACTTCTGGACCTATTATCGGTTAATACTCAATTTTTAAGCTATATACTAAAGAGCTATAAGCTGTAAGGGCTGCAAAAATACAACTTACAACTTATAACTCCAAGAAATATAACGATTTGTTACCAGCTTGCTTTACGCACCCCTGGAATCTTACCTTCTAAAGCCATCTCACGGAAAGTTACCCTTGAGATACCAAAAGTACGCATGTATCCACGAGGACGACCAGTTAATTTACAACGGTTGTGTAAACGAACTGCAGAAGAATTTTTTGGTAATTTATCTAATCCTTCGTAGTCACCTGCAGCTTTTAAAGCGGCACGTTTTTCAGCGAATTTAGCAACCAATTTTTGGCGCTTTACTTCACGAGCTTTTAAACCTTCTTTTGCCATTATTGCTCTGTTTTTTGATTTTTAAACGGTAAACCGAATTGCTTTAATAGTTCTAAGGCTTCTACATCATTTTTAGCAGAAGTCACAAAAGTGATATCCATACCTAAGATTTTATTAATCTTATCGATATTGATCTCTGGGAAGATAATTTGTTCAGTAATACCTAAAGTATAATTACCTTTTCCATCAAATCCTTTATCATTGATACCTTTGAAATCACGAATACGTGGCAATGCAACAGCAATTAGACGATCTAAGAACTCATACATGTTATTATCACGTAATGTTACACGTACACCAACAGGCATACCTTTACGCAATTTAAAATTAGAGATATCCTTTTTAGATTTTGCACCAACTGCTTGTTGACCAGTAATTGTAGTCAATTCTGCAATTGCACTATCCATTACTTTTTTGTCAGCTACTGCGTAACGTCCAACACCTTGGTTGATAGAGATTTTCTCTAATTTAGGAACTTGCATAATGCTTTTGTAGTTGAACTTTTCTTTCAAAGTTCCTACAATTTCCTCTTTATATTTACTTTTTAATCTTGGTACGTAAGCCATTATTTGATCTCCTCCCCTGATTTTTTAGCAACTCTCACTAATTTACCGTCAGCATTTAACTTACGGCCAACACGAGTAGTTTTCCCAGTTTTAGGATCAACTAACTGTACATTAGAAATATGAAGAGCAGCCTCTTTTTTAATAATACCACCATTTGGAGTAGCGGCATTTGGTTTTGTATGTTTTGAAACAAGGTTAATACCTTCAACAACTACTCTATTAGTAGCTACATGTACTTCTTGTACTTTTCCTTGTTGTCCTTTTGAATCGCCAGCGATCACCTTTACTAAATCTCCTTTACGGATTTTTAATTTGGTCTGTGTTCCTTTATTTTTCATATTATAATACCTCCGGTGCTAATGATACAATTTTCATGAATTGCTTTTCACGCAGTTCTCTCGCTACCGGTCCGAAAATACGAGTTCCACGTGGCTCGTCCTGATTGTTTAACAATACAGCGGCATTATCATCGAAGCGAATATAAGATCCGTCTTTACGTCTAATCTCTTTTTTGGTTCTTACTACAACCGCTTTAGAAACTGTCCCTTTTTTAATGTTACCTGAAGGCAATGCACTTTTAACAGTTACGACAATTTTGTCGCCAATAGATGCATATCTTTTACCAGTTCCACCAAGTACACGGATAACCAATACTTGTTTTGCGCCGCTATTGTCGGCTACGTTTAATCTTGATTCCTGTTGTACCATCTTATTTAGCTCTTTCTAAAATTTGTACTAATCTCCAGTTCTTGTTTTTACTCAGCGGACGAGTTTCTTGGATTAATACGGTATCACCGATTCCACATTCATTTTTCTCGTCATGAGCCATAAATTTGGTAGTTTTCTTCACAAACTTACCATAGATTGGGTGCTTAACCTTACGCTCTACAGCCACTACAACTGATTTATCCATCTTGTTGCTAACCACCAACCCAATTCTTGTTTTTCTTAATTGTCTTTCCATTGCGACGCTAATGTTATTTAGTTTCCATTGCAGACTCTGCCTTACGCTTAGTCAATTCAGTAGCTAATCGGGCTATGTCTTTTCTTACCTTAGTAATACGAGAAGGATTTTCAATAGCCGAGATCGCGTGCGCAAATTTTAACTTTACTAAGTTTTCTTTCTCTTCTGCAATCTTAGCTACTAGTTCTTCTTTAGAAAGCCCTATGATTTCTGAGTTTTTCATTTTATTTCTCTGTCAATGTCATGATAAGGCCGAAGCCTTATCAATTAATTATTTATTTTATTTTCGTCTAGAGGTTGTGCCAACAAGTTATGCACAACATTGATCACTATTCGTATTATGCTTCTACGTAATCTCTACGTACCACAAATTTAGTTTGAACTGGTAATTTTTGAGCAGCTAAACGTAATGCTTCTTTAGCAACGGCTAAAGGTACTCCTTCGGCTTCAAAAATAACACGTCCGGGTCTAACTACGGCTACCCAGTATTCTGGAGCACCCTTACCTTTACCCATACGTACCTCTGCAGGTTTCTTAGTAACTGGCTTATCTGGGAAAATACGAATCCAAACTTGACCTTCACGCTTCATGTAACGTGTTACCGCAATACGTGCAGCTTCAATCTGACGACTGGTAATCCAGGTGGCCTCTAACGATTTGATACCGAAAGAACCGAATGATAATTCAGCACCACGAGTGGCTAAACCTTTCATTCTGCCCTTTTGCATCTTTCTGAACTTCGTTCTTTTTGGCTGTAACATCTTATTTTATAATTATCGTTAAACGATTCAATTAATTATTTACGTGGGCCTCTACCAGCACCACCTTTATTATCTCTTCCGCCAGCGTTACCTGAACGTGGTCCACCAGGACGTTTATCGTTACGACGATCTCCGCCACTACGGTGCTCTCCAGACTTGCTTGGTCCGCTATTAGCAGCGCCAATATTTGGAGAAAGATCACGCTTTCCATAAACCTCACCTTTACAGATCCAAACTTTTACTCCGATTTTACCGTAAGTAGTTAAAGCTTCTGCTAAAGCGTAGTCGATGTCTGCACGGAAAGTATGCAAAGGAATTCTTCCTTCTTTATACTGTTCGTTACGTGCCATCTCTGCACCACCTAAACGACCTGAAGTCATAATTTTAATACCTTCTGCACCCATACGCATTGTTGAAGCAATAGTAGATTTCATTGCACGACGGAATGAAATTCTAGCCTCTAATTGCTTTGCAACGCCTTCTGCTACTAATTGAGCATCTAGTTCAGGACGTTTAATTTCAAAGATGTTAATTTGAATTTCCTTTTTAGTCAATTTCTTTAACTCTTCTTTGATTTTATCAACTTCCTGACCAGCTTTACCAATTACAATACCTGGACGAGCTGTATGAATAGTTACGGTAATACGTTTTAACGTACGCTCGATAACTACTTTAGATACTCCACCTTTTGCAATACGTGCTGAAAGATATTTTCTTATTTTTTCGTCCTCAACTAATTTATCAGCATAGTTGTTGCCACCGAACCAGTTAGAATCCCAGCCTCTGATGATTCCTAACCTGTTACCTATTGGATGTGCTTTTTGTCCCATTTCTGTTAATTAGTTTGAGTTTCAATATTTTTACTATCTACTACCAAAGTTACGTGGTTAGAACGCTTACGGATTCTATATCCACGACCTTGAGGTGCTGGTCTCAATCTTTTTAATTGACGACCACCGCCAACCATAACTGTTTTTACGTATAATTGACTTTCTTCAGGGCGTGAGCCTTCGTTTTTAGCTTCCCAATTTTTGATAGCTGATAATAAAAGTTTCTCAACTTTAATTGCAGCTTCTTTATTGGTAAATTTTAATATACTTAAAGCTTTCTCAACGCGTTCACCTCTGATTAGATCAACAACCAAACGCATTTTACGTGGTGAGGTTGGACAATTGTTTAATTTCGCTAATGCTTCCATCTCTTAATTATTTTTTCTTATCAGAGTGACCCCTAAATGTTCTGGTTGGAGCAAACTCTCCTAGTTTATGACCAACCATGTTTTCTGTTACGTATACCGGAATAAATTTATTTCCGTTATGTACTGCAAATGTGTGACCAACGAAATCTGGAGAAATCATTGATCGGCGAGACCAAGTTTTGATCACAGACCTTTTGCCTGAATCATTCATAGAGACAACTTTTCTCTCTACGTTATGGTCAATATAAGGTCCTTTTTTAATTGAACGAGCCATTATTTTTTCCTTTTCTCTATGATGAAACGATTTGAATATTTAGTAAGTGAGCGTGTCTTGAAGCCTTTCGCTAACAATCCTTTTCTAGAACGTGGATGACCTCCTGAAGCACGACCCTCACCACCACCCATTGGGTGATCTACTGGGTTCATTGCTACTGGACGAGTTCTTGGACGGCGGCCCAACCAACGTTTACGACCCGCTTTACCTAAAATTTCATTTGCATGATCAGAGTTAGAAACAGCTCCAATAGTAGCTAAACAAGCCACTAAAATCAATCTGGTTTCACCAGAAGGCATTTTCAATGTAGCATATTTACCGTCACGAGCAGCTAATTGTGCATAAGCGCCCGCACTTCTTGCTAACTGACCACCTTTTCCAGGGTGAATCTCCACATTGTGGATAATCGAACCCAAAGGAATATTAGCGATTTTCATTGTATTCCCTACTTCTGGAGTAGCAGAATCACCCGAAAGCACTGTTTGACCTACTTGCAATCCCTCAGGAGCAACAATGTAACGCTTCTCACCATCTACATAGTTTAATAAAGCGATACGTGCAGTACGGTTAGGATCATATTCAATAGTAGCTACAGTAGCTGGAATATCAAACTTATCACGTTTAAAATCAATTAAACGATAAGATTGTTTGTGACCACCACCCATATAGCGCATAGTCATTTTTCCACTATTGTTACGACCTCCCGATTTCTTAGAAGATACAACCAATGATTTTTCGGGCTTGGTTGCTGTAATCTCCGTGAAGCTTGCGCCTACTCTAAAACGAGTACCCGGAGTAACTGGTTTAAATTTTCTTAAGCCCATAGTTAAAATTATATTCGAATTAAATATTTGCGTAATAATC
This sequence comes from uncultured Pedobacter sp., assembly GCA_964592575.1. GTDB lineage: Bacteria > Bacteroidota > Bacteroidia > Sphingobacteriales > Sphingobacteriaceae > Pedobacter. The sequence continues at coordinate 70,135 of CAZQFF010000013.1, read as the reverse complement.
TATTGTTTCCCCATCTTTCAAGGTAACAATTGCTTTTTTGTATTTTGGACTACGTCCAGTTACTAATCCAGCTTTTGTATTTCTAGATTTTGTTTTACCCACAACTACCATAGTATTTAAAGCAACGATTGTTACACCATACATTTTTTCGATAGCTGATTTAATCTGCAATTTATTAGCTCTTGCGTCTACTTTAAAAGTAAAACGATTTGCTTTTTCTGTTAATGCAGAAGCCTTTTCTGTTAAAATTGGTTTTTGTAAGATTTCCATATTACTTGGCAAATGCCTCCTCCAAAGCTTTAAGTGAATCTGCAGTTAACAAAAGTTTTGAAGCGTTTAATACATCATATGTATTTAACTGATCAGCAGTGATCACTTTTGCTTTCTGAATATTTCTGCTAGATAAATAAATATTATTGTTTTGCACAGGCAATACTAATAATGTCTTCTCATTAGCTACTTCTAATGCGTTGATTAAATTCAAGTAGTTTTTAGTTTTGATATTGTCGAATGTAAAATCCTCTAATACTACAACATTATTATCAATTGCTTTATATGATAAAGCTGATTTACGCGCTAAAGATTTCAACTTCTTATTTAATTTGAAACTGTAATCTCTTGGTTGAGGACCAAAAACACGTCCACCACCATTAAACAAAGGCGACTTAATGCTACCCGCACGAGCACCACCAGTTCCTTTTTGTTTGTATAACTTACGTGTTGAACCAGCAATCTCATTACGTTGCTTAGATTTATGCGTACCTTGACGTTGGTTCGCTAAATATTGTTTTACATCTAAATAAATCGCGTGGTCGTTTGGCGTAATACCAAATACCGACTCAGGAAGTTGCACCTTGGCACCTGTCTCTTTACCTGAAATATTTTTTACTTTAACTTCCATTGTGCTTATTTATCTAAGATTACGTAAGAACCTTTAGCTCCTGGTACGGAACCACTAACCACTAATAAATTTTGCTCAGCATAAACTTTCAAAACTTGTAAGTTTTGAACTTTAACGCGATCACCACCAGTTCTACCAGCCATGCGCATTCCTTTGAATACACGCGAAGGGTAAGATGAAGCACCTAATGAACCTGGAGCACGCATTCTATTGTGCTGACCGTGAGTTTGACCACCCACACCACCGAATCCATGACGTTTCACAACACCTTGAAAACCTTTACCTTTTGAGGTACCAACCACATCCACAAAATCACCTTCGTTGAAAATCTCAACAGTAACCGTGTCGCCTAAATTAAGCGACTCTTCGAAACCGACAAACTCAACTAATTTGCGTTTAGGAGTGGTGTTTGCTTTTGCAAAGTGACCTTTAAGAGGCTTAGTCGTGTTTTTCTCTTTAGCCTCATCGTATCCCAACTGAATGGATACGTAACCATCATTTTCTTCGGTCTTAACTTGTGTTACCACACAAGGCCCAGCTTCGATAACAGTACAAGGAATATTTCTTCCTTCTGCATCGAAAATACTGGTCATTCCTACTTTTTTTCCAATAATTCCTGACATTTTCTTTAATTAAATTAACACCCATCGAAGCAGTAGGGCTTCGTTCAAGGTGGATATACATTCCCGATAAGGGAGTGCAAAAATAGGAAAGATTTATTAATTTTCAAATAGTTAGCTAAAAAAAATTAAATTCTTTTTCAGAATTAGTTTTTTTCATTTTTAGCTAGATTAAACTCAAGTTTAAATTGGGGATTAGTTAATTTTTCTCAAGCGTAAATCTAAAGCCCTTCAAAATTACATCTTGATGATGGTGGTTAATACGTTCTTGTATCTCTTTAAAATCGTAATCCTTGACTAGGCCACAATCCAATAAATTAAAACTTATCTCTGGTCTAACACCTTCGAAATACTCTATAATATTACTACTCCAAATAATTTGACAGGGACCAATAATTTGCGGCACAATCTGATTTAGCCCATCTTCGAAATAGATCTCTCGAACATGTAAACTTTCTAAATTTCCTTGCGGATAAAATAAAAGTAAGTTCCCTGGTTGATTTAAAAGGTTAGCCGCATGCGAAAAGCTTTCCTGAATAGATAATTTGCCAGGATCTACTGAAAAACTCCCAATTAACCTAAGCCATGGATTTTTTTGCATTTGCCTTTTCAAGCTCATAATATGCATTTGCTTCATATAGCCAGGTTTAAAAAAATGATTTCTTGTTATATAAAAAGCAAATAATCCATCTAAGAAGCTAAAATGATTACTCATTAAAATGTAGGAGTGATTAGGATTTAAATCAACTTTCCGAAGTTTAAATTTGCGTAAATAACACTTTAGAATTAATTCCACCCAAAAGCAAACAAATTTGTAAAAAAATGGACTTAATGGTTTACCTTTAATAATCATTGTTTTTCTCTAAATTCTCCCCAATATTCATTATTGCAATTGTCCAGACATAATCACCATCGTGACTAATGCTTAAACTTATTAGGTGCTTTGATGCAGGATGATTACCTAAATAAACCCTAGGAACTCCCCCTAATTTTTCTCTAAAAATTTCTATCTTTTTAAAACCTATTGGAAATGGATACATTTGTTTAATAGCTTTATAAACTGATTCTTTAGCAGACCAAGTCGAAGCATAATGCAAAGAAGCGTCATTAAATGACTCGCAATATTGAATTTCTTTATCAGTATAAACCTTGTTTATAAACAAGGGATTCAAAGTTTTGTGAAAATCAGGCAAAAACACAATATCATTTCCAACTCGAATTTGATTTTCACGATTAGATAATACTTCAATTAAAGCGCAATTTTTATTATTAAACCCCGGTTGATTCATCATTTGGCACTCCCATAATATTAAATCCTCCATCAACAAAATGAATATTACCTGTCACCTTCTTCGATAAATCTGAAAAATAATATAAGGCAGCATAAGCTACGTCTTTGGCCTCAATATTTCCTAATGGAGCTACCATTTTACCAAATTTACGCATTTTTCTAACTCCAGAAATACCTCCGGATGAAGAAGTCATCACTAAACCTGGTGAAAGCGCATTCACTCGAACTTGACTCCCTCTAAAATAATCAGCTAAATACAGCATTATATTTTCTAAAGCAGCCTTACTCACACCCATACCTGCATAATTTGGGAATACGCGTTGAGAAGCATTAAAAGTTAAAGTTAAAATCGAAGCGTCCTTTGCTAAATAAGGAATTGCAGCGCGAGTTATTCTTAGTAATGAATAGGCGCTAACATTAATAGATTCAGCTAAATCCTCAAATGGAATTTCCAAATAAGTGGAAGCATTATTCTTTGACCCTAGAAAACGGTTGCATAAGACAGCAGCATTTCCATAAGCTACACCATGAAGAATATAATGAATCTCACCAATTTGGTCATAAACTGATTTTAAGAAATCTTGAATCTGCACTTCATTTTTAACATCAACTTCAGCGGCTAAGCTCAGCGGTTCTTCTATTTCATTTAAATAGTCTTTCACAAAAATTTCTGAATCGGGCAAATAACTTAAGGCTACACGGCAACCTGAAGCTTTTAAAGCCTGAGTAATTGCAAAAGCAATAGAACTATCATTCCTAACACCAAAAACTACTGCTACTTTTCCATTATTTTCAATCATTTTTAATTATCTAGAGAAATTGCCATTGCTGAATTAGTACCTCCAAAGCCATAATTCAAGCAAACGATCTGATTTATTTCCTTTTCCACAGGTGAGGTAGGGATTAAATCTCTAAAGCTTGCACATGACTGAGTAGAACCTTCCCAATTTTCATCCAATTGAAAAGTTTCTAACTTATCATTTAAATCTTCTGAATTTAAACAAGGTAAAACCTTTTGTTCCTGCAACATCATGACAGCTGAAATTAGCTCCACGGACCCTGCACCACCTAACATATGTCCAAATTGAGATTTAGGAGCGGAAATATGATAGCCTTTTGCCCCCATAAAATCTACAATACTAAATAGTTCAACTGAATCCCCAATAGGAGTAGCAGTACCATGAGCTTTAACCACTTCTGGCTTCAAGTACGTTTCTTTAGCTAAAGTATTCCAAAGTCGCTTTTGTCCATCGAATGAAGGATAAAACATATTTCCATCTCCATCAGAATTATTGGCATACCCATCAATCACGGCTAATATTTTTGCTCCTCTAGATTTAGCCATTTCATATTCTTCTAAAGCAAAAATACCGGAACCAAAAGAGCATACGAAACCATTTCTGGTTTTTGAAAAAGGTCTGGAGCTTTTTTCTGGACTAAATCCCTTGCTAAGCACTTGCATAGCGTCAAAACCAATAAAAGATTCCAAAGCTGTACCTTCTAATCCTCCTGTAATAATTCGATCTTGAATACCAAACTTAATAAGGCGATAAGCATATCCAATATTACCCAAACCTGTAGCACAAGCAGAACCTATAGCCTCACAAACGCCTTTATTTCTAATTAAACACGAAACATTAGCCGCTTCTCTGTAAACCATAACTCTATCTACAGTATGAGAACCTGCGTATCTAGTTTTTTTCTTTAACTGAAAAAAGCTTTGCCACGCTGGACGTGCCACTACATTCCCTCCAGAACCCGAGCCAATAATTACACCAGTTCTTTCAGATTCTACTTCTTCCTTTGTCCATCCTGCCTCACTTATCACATCTAAACTTCCATGCATTGCCCAAACGCTACCCATATCTGCAGTAGCTAAATTAACCGCTGGTATTCTTTGACTCAAGTCTACATATGTTTCTGGAAAATCTGGAATTAGGGAAGAATAGACCGTTTCTATATTCGATTCCTTATCTGTAATATAGCCTGAAACTGTTGATCGAATAGCTCCTCCAAACGCTAAAGCATCAGGCCATTCACGAATCAAGCTTTCTCCTTTAAAAAGTTTGGTTCTAAATTCTTCAATAGAACTTACTGTAGGAAAAGTTCCAGACATTCCAACTATAGCGACTTTTCTTCCTTTAAACATTATGACTTACCTCTAGCTTCTGCTTTTAAAACAAGGTCAATAAAATCCTTTACTTTAGTCCCTACCTCATCAATATCATCATCTTCAAATTCTACATCAAACTTTTGTTCAGTTTTTGTGGCTATATTGATAAGCTCAGTAGAAGGCGTATTCAAATCTGCCATAAAATCTGTCTCTTCAGTAACATTTCCCAGTTTATCAGGATCGATTGTTCTTATAGAATGTAAAATTTCAATTAAGCCACTAAGTATTTCTTCTCTTGTCATTATTGTAATTTATTTTTTTTAAAACCTCTACCTGTTATTTCTGATAATTCAGCTACCAAAGAAAATTCTTCAGGCAGTTCATAATTTAAAAATTGATGGATTGAAAAGCCTTTAAAATATTCATCCAAATTTATACCTAATGGTACTTTATATATCCGCCCATCACAAACCATTTGTCGAAATTTATAAAACTTAATTTGCCCAATGCAGATAAACGTCTCTCCTTCTGTTAAATAATTCATAAAATTAACTTGTCCAATGCTCAAAAACAAAGGCACAATCTCATCATAGGCTTCTTCTAAACTTTTATTATATTTTTGGCAACTAATAAATGTACTCATTGAAGCTGCTGTAGCCTGGCAAAAAGATTCTATTAAATCAACTCCTCTAAATAAACCAAAATGATCTTCAACATCCTTCGCTTTAGGTGTATAACTAGTAACGACGCCATGTTCAACATCGTGCCAATGATAGGCGTCTACATAATTTTTAGAAGGGCCATGTAATAAAATATCCCTGGAATTCATGCCCACCAAACTTTCATATGGAAACTTATTCATATTAAATTAGACCTCCGTTAATTTGTACATTAGAACCATTAATATATTTAGCTTCATCAGAAAGCAAAAATGAAACCAAATTTGCTACTTCAGTAGCTTTACCGATCCGATGCAATGGAATTTGTTGAATAATCCTACTCATTTGATCACTTGGTATACGTGAAGACATGTCAGACTCAATTAAACCTGGAGCTATACAATTTATGCGAACCTCATGAGACTCGTTTAATTGTCCTAGCTCCAAGACTAATGATTTTGAAAATGTAATTAATCCTGCTTTACAAGCAGCATACACTCCTTGATAAGCATTACCAGTTTGACCAACTATGGAACTCATATTAATTAATACTCCTTCTTTTCTATTATGAAAAATTTTCACTGCTTGCTTTGCAATAAGAATTGGGGCCTTTAAATTAACCTGAATCATTTTATCAATATCCTTTTCAGGCAAGAAAAAAATAGAATTATCTATTGCTAAACCTGCATTGTTTATGACCGCAAAAAGATCGTCACCATGTTCTCGCTTTAATTGTTTACAGAAACTATCTACTTGTACCGAATCAGAAAAATCTGCAAATAAAACCGAGAAATTATCTATATTATAATCAAAGCTATCTTCGTTTCGAGCATGCAAAACAAGCTCGTAATCATACTCCAATCGCTCTTTTATAGCTCTTCCAATCCCACGACTAGCTCCTGTAATTAAAACTTTCTTTTTTTTCATAGATAAATCTGTGATTAATATAATGAAATTTATTGCATAGGTAATGTATTTTAATGAGTAAAACCTAAGAAAAAACTTCCGACAATCACCATTAAAACAATCAATCCAATTCCTACATATAAATAAATCTTTTCACACCAAAAACTATATATTGCCATTAAAAGCCTCAAAATTGGGGTAGAAATTAAAACAAATAGCCCAAATTGAATGATGCTTAAACCTTGTGCATTAGATATTCCTCTTAGCATCTCAAAAAAAGATAACCACCTAAATTGATTTGGACTATAAGTAGAATAATCAACCCAATCATGTCCAAATTGAAATAAGTAAAGAATAGCTCCAACAGCAACTATGAACATAGAAGACCACACGCCATATCTTAATATTAAACTAATATAAATCGACAAATTATTTTGACTTCTCATCACATACCTCCTATTAAACCTTTATAAATCATTTGAATAGCTAAAAAAATAATTATAAAAGCAAAAAATTTCTTCAATACAGTTGGTTTTGCTCTTAGTAAAATCTTTGCTCCAAATGTAGAACCTAAAAGTACGCCTAAACATACAGGCATAGCAATGCCTAAGACAATTTGACCTCTGAAAGCATAGACAACAGCACTAGCTACAGCTGTAACTCCCATCATAAAATTACTGGTGGTCGTTGAAACTTTAAATGGAAGTTTCATTATATTATCCATTGCCAATACCTTTAATGCTCCAGAACCAATCCCAAGTATTGCAGACATCGCTCCAGCGAATAACATCATCGCAAAACCAGCAGGTACATTCCTTACGCCATAACCTTGTTGCACTCCCCGATCATAAAAAACATAAGACAGCTTAAGTTTCTTGGACCAAAGATCTTCCTCATAAACTTCAACTGCTTTAACTTTCTTAAATAAGGTCATTAGCGCTGAAAAAATCAAAATACAACCAAACAGAATAGCTATAAAATTTGCATTAAAATAAACAGCCACGAGCACACCTATGACAGCGCCAATAGTCGTCGCTATTTCTAAAAACATGCCCAATCTAATGTTCGTGATTCCCTCCTTTACAAAAGCTGCCGCCGAACCTGATGAAGTAGCTATAACAGAAATAATACCTGCTCCAATAGCATAGTGTAAATCAACCCCTAATACCAAAGTGAGCAAAGGTATAATGATAACTCCCCCACCTAAGCCAGTTAAAGAGCCAACTAATCCCGCCAAAATAGCACCAAAAAACAGTATCAGCGTAAAGGTTAAAATTGTCATAACACAAATATAGAGGCTTTATTGACTTTTAAGGAAAATACAAGGAATTTGCTCTTTATTTAAAAAAAATAGTAATATTGTTAAAACATACAAATAAAGTTATGATTAAAATGAACATATCATTACTTCAAAAGAAAAGAAATTGGCTTTTAAAAATGGGGCAAATTTGTTTGCTCACTTTTCTAAGCATAGCCGCTCTAGCTGCCGAGGTGGAACCTAAAATAAAAGAAAGTAATAATAGACTTTCCATCTATATCAATCCTATTTGGCAAGTCCAAAGCAATAGCCAGCCAGCTAAAACTCGAAGTTATGTACCTGATTCCGTTAAAATAGCTAATCTTAGCATCCAGGGACAATTCGAATATTTATTATCTCGAACTAGAACACTAAATGGCTATAAGATGGTAAACCCATATCGATTATCTGGATTTTATCAAAGCGTTCAAGATAGTTTACAAAAAGAAAAAAATAAAAATCAAACGCAATTAAATCATTTAAAAAGTATACAAGATTCCTTAAAACTAATAAATACAGAATTAATAAAAAAAACAGACATACTTAATAATACACAAGAAGCAAGTGATCAAATTAATTTCTTAGGCATAAACTTCAACAAATCTAGCTATCACATTACAGTTTGGGGTATAATTGTGGCTCTTGGGCTAGCCTTGTTTATAGTAATTACCCGATCGGCGAAAAACATCATAGAAGCCAAGCATAGAACGCAGCTATATGAGGAAATTACAGCAGAATTTCAGGCTTTTAAAAGTAAAGCCAATGAAAAAGAGCGAAAATTAGCTCGAGAATTACAAGATGAAAGAAATCTAGTAGAAGAACTCAAGTCAAAAGGCTATTAATGATTAGACATAAAAAAAACCGTTTCAGATTTGAAACGGTTTTTTTATGTCTAATTAAAATTCATTAAACTTTGATTTCAACTTCAACTCCACTAGGTAATTCAAGTTTCATTAAAGCATCTACAGTTTTAGAATTAGAGCTATAAATATCTAAAAGACGTTTATAAGCACATAATTGGAATTGCTCACGTGCTTTTTTGTTCACGTGCGGTGAACGTAAAACAGTGAAGATTTTCTTCTCAGTAGGCAATGGAATAGGTCCAGAAACTACTGCGCCTGTAGGCTTTACAGTTTTTACGATTTTCTCAGCAGATTTATCTACTAAATTATAATCGTAAGATTTTAATTTAATTCTGATTCTTTGGCTCATGTTATTGTTTTTATTAATAACCGCTGATTAGAGCTATTCACAACCAGCGGTCAGATTTATGTTTTGAATGAATGCTAAATCAAAATAATTGATTATTCTTCAATTCCTTTAACTTTTCCTTTTGATTTAGCCACTACCTCTTCTTGTACGTTACGAGGTGCTTCAGCATAGTGATCAAACTCCATTGTTGAAGTTGCACGTCCTGAAGTAATCGTACGTAATTGAGTTACGTAGCCAAACATTTCTGAAAGTGGAACGTGTGCTTTAATTACTTGAGCACCGTTACGTGTATCTAAACCTTGCATTTGACCACGACGACGGTTTAAGTCACCCATTACATCACCCATATTTTCTTCTGGAGTTAAAACTTCTACCTTCATGATAGGCTCCATTAAAACAGGACGACATTTTGGCAATGCTTCACGATAAGCCATTTTAGCTGCCAATTCGAAAGATAAAGCATCCGAGTCAACCGCGTGGAATGAACCATCAATTAAACGCACTTTCATACCAGATAATGGATAACCAGCTAATACACCATTTACCATAGATGCTTCGAAACCTTTTTGAACAGATGGGATAAATTCTTTAGGAATTGCACCACCTACGATTTCGTTAACAAATTGTAATGCAGTTTTAGTTGTATCAAAATCCTCATCAATAGGAGAAATTACAACTTTGATATCCGCAAACTTACCACGACCACCAGATTGTTTTTTATAAACCTCACGGTGCTCTGTAGTGCCATTGATAGTTTCTTTATAAGCAACTTGAGGAGCTCCTTGATTAACTTCAACTTTAAATTCACGTCTCAAACGGTCAATTAAGATATCCAAGTGAAGCTCACCCATACCAGAAATTACAGTTTGTCCAGTTTCCTCGTCAGTTTTTACAACGAAAGTTGGATCCTCTTCAGCTAATTTACCTAAAGCAATACCTAACTTATCTACGTCAGCTTGAGTTTTTGGCTCAATAGCTAAACCGATTACTGGCTCAGGGAATACCATTGACTCAAGTACAATTGGATGTTTTTCATCACATAAAGTATCTCCAGTCTTGATATCTTTAAAACCTACTACTGCACCGATATCACCAGCCTCTATGAAAGGGATTGGGTTTTGTTTATTCGCATGCATTTGGAAGATACGCGAAATACGTTCTTTATTTCCCGAACGAGTATTTAATACATACGAACCGGCTTCGAGTTTACCCGAATAAGCACGAATGAAACATAAACGACCTACGAATGGGTCAGTAGCAATTTTAAAGCCTAAAGCTGCGAATGGCTCATTAACAGATGGCTTACGCTCAATTTCTTCACCAGTATTTGGATTAGTTCCTTTTACTGCTTCTTGATCAAGAGGTGAAGGCAATAATTCCATTACTAAGTCAAGCATAGTTTGTACACCTTTGTTTTTGAAAGATGAACCACAAACCATAGGTACAATTGTATTATCTAATACTGCCTTACGTAAAGCATCTAAGATTTCACGTTCAGTTAAAGAATCCGGATCATCAAAGAATTTCTCCATTAATGATTCATCATAAGAAGCTACTGCTTCTAATAATTTTTCACGGTATTCTGCAACCTCATCTAACATATCCGCTGGAATTGGAACTTCAGTAAAGGTCATACCTTTATCTGCTTCATTCCAAACCATACCACGGTTATTAATTAAGTCAACTACACCTTCAAAGCCATCTTCAGCCCCAATTGGTAACTGTAAAGCTACAGCTTGAGAGCCTAACATGTCTTTAACTTGCTTAACAACTTTTAAGAAGTCAGCTCCTGAACGGTCCATTTTGTTAACGAAACCAATACGAGGAACTTTATAATTATCTGCTAATCTCCAGTTAGTTTCCGATTGCGGCTCAACTCCATCAACTGCAGAGAACAAGAAAACTAAACCATCTAATACACGTAATGAACGATTTACCTCTACAGTAAAGTCTACGTGACCAGGTGTATCAATAACGTTTACTTGGTATTTATTTCCACGATAGTTCCAGAAAACAGTAACAGCAGCAGAAGTGATTGTGATACCACGCTCTTGTTCTTGCGCCATCCAGTCTGTTGTTGCAGATCCTTCGTGAGTTTCTCCTAATTTGTGATTAACTCCAGAATAAAATAAAATACGTTCTGTAGTTGTAGTTTTACCAGCATCGATGTGAGCAGCGATACCAATATTTCTAGTGAATTTTAAATCTCTTGACATTTTTTATGATTTCTCTTAATTAAAATCTAAAATGAGAGAAGGCCTTATTAGCCTCAGCCATCTTATGGGTATCTTCTTTTTTCTTAACTGCTGCTCCTTCGCCTTTAGCCGCTGAAACGATTTCACCTGCTAATTTTTCTTTCATCGTTTTTTCACCACGTTTACGAGCGAAGTTAATTAACCATTTCATACCTAAAGCGATTTTACGCTCAGATCTTACTTCGGTTGGTACTTGGAAGTTGGCTCCACCTACACGACGTGATTTAACCTCAACTGAAGGCATTACGTTCGCTAAAGCTTTTCTCCAAACTTCTAAACCGTTTTCACCAGCTTTTTTCTCAGCTAATTCAACAGCATCATAAAAAATAGAATAAGCGATTGATTTTTTACCATCAAACATCATATTATTTACGAAACGGGTAACCTGAACATCATTAAATTTAGGATCAGGAAGAATAATTCTCTTTTTTGGTTTTGATTTTCTCATTGCTGTATCCTCCTAATTATTTCTTTTTACCTTTTGCTGGTGCTGCTGCTTGACCTGGTTTAGGACGCTTAGTACCATATTTACTACGACGTTGGTTACGACCTGCTACACCTGATGTATCTAATGCACCACGAATAATGTGGTAACGAACACCTGGTAAATCTTTAACACGACCACCACGGATTAACACGATTGAGTGCTCTTGTAAGTTGTGACCTTCACCTGGAATATAGGCATTCACCTCTTTACCATTGGTTAAACGTACACGGGCTACTTTACGCATTGCTGAGTTTGGTTTTTTAGGGGTAGTAGTATATACACGTGTACATACACCTCTTCGCTGTGGACAGCTGTCCAACGCTGGAGACTTACTCTTGAACTCCAGTGCTACTCTACCTTTTCTAACTAATTGTTGAATGGTTGGCATTTCTTGCTTTTTGTTATCTATTTTTTTTATTTAAAAATATCCAAAAATCTAATCCTTTTCCTAAGGACACATTTCGGGATGGCAAAGGTAAGGACTTTACTTTTGACTATCAAGGCTTTGCTTATATTTTTTTTTGACTCTAAATAATTTAATTTCACTATTTTTATCAAGAACCGAATTAAACCTAAATCAATCCTTCATGCCTACCAAACCGCCACATAAATTATTTCATGGCTTCAGTTTTATTATAGCTATACTAATTTCCATTTTTTGTATTATCTCAGTTAATTACTTCACACTAAAAACACTCAACGGGGTACGTGCTTTTGTGAGCGGGGAGTCTTACTTTACTAAAGCACAATTTGAAGCTAGTCGACAGCTCATCCTCTTTATTGAAACTGGAAAAGACGAACATTACAAAAGCTTTCAAAAACATTTAAGCATTCCAATAGGCGATAGTTTAGCGCGCGTTAATATGGACAAGAATGGTCCTACATCTGTGACATTAAAATACTTGATTCAAGGAAAAAACAATGAAAGTAACGCTAAGGAAATCTTATTTGTTTATAGAAATTTTAAAAATTTTGGAAGTTTTAAGAAGTCTATTGATATATGGAGAAAAGCCGATCAGCATATCTTTGAGCTTGAAGAATTCGCTAACGCCATTTATCCTACCATTAGTATTGGAGATATTCAACCCCATATACGAAAAATCTATATTGAAAAAGTCAACACTAAACGCGAACAATTACTAAGTTTGGCTTATGAATTCGACAAAATACTGTCTAAAAACAACAATCTAATTAATAACTATGCTTTATGGTCAATAAATCTAATTGCGCTTTTAGCAATTATTGGCTATGTATATTACTTTTCAAGACAAATTCACTTACTCTCTGTGCTGCGAGAGAAAACTCAGGTTCAAAATAAAATTCTTAGACAATTAAATGCAGAAATGGATTTATTCACTTACAGCGTGTCCCATGATTTGAGATCACCTATCACTTCCTTAAAAGGATTAATTCAACTCGCTCAAGATGAAAATGAAAACGAGAATTTAAATACTTATTTTCAAAAAATGCAAATGACTTTAGATCGTCAAGATAAGTTTATTTTAAACATTATCAATTTGACTAAGCACAAGCGCATTAAACCTGAATTCACAAAAATTAAGCTTGAAGATATTTTAAATCAATGCTTTTTGGACATTAACTATATGGTAGACCATGAGAAGGTTAATATTTTCAAAGAATTAACGATTAAAGAAGTCTATTCTGACAGCTTTAGATTAAAGCTAATATTCAACAACTTACTTTCTAACGCATTTAAATACCTTGACCCTAAAAAACCCTATCTAAACATAGGCATTAGCTCTAAGATCGTTGATAAAGAGGTACAAATAACCATACAAGACAATGGATTAGGCATTCTACCTGTGCACCAAGCTAAAATATTTGATATGTTTTTTGTCGTCAATCATGAGAGCAAAGGCACTGGCTTAGGTCTATATTTAGTTTGGGAATTTATCAATGCCATAGGAGGTCGAATTGAATTTAGTTCAGAAATTGGGTTTGGGACAAGCTTTCATATTTTCTTACCCCATTTAGATTCGGATATAGATAATACTGCCAGTAGTTAAAGTAAATCTAAACTCTTGATAAACATCTCGATCTTCTTTTTCAAGGAATTCCACGATACCTGTTTTACTAAAACCATCGGTAATAAAATCTCCCTTCTTAATTTCCAATAAAGTTTCAATCGGGGTTTCTGCGTTAATTCTAATCATTCTTTTTTGAAGCATAAAAATAATGCCCTAACAAAAACTAGGGCATTATGAATTAATTCTTTTTAAAAGTATAACTCTCGTTACCACCCGAAATAACCATCTCCTTTTTATCTAAGACGAATTTAAACTCAATGTTTCCACCTCCGTCTGAAAAACTTGTACCACCAGTAAAGCTAAGTTCCATTGGAGATTGATCAGCTATTTGAGCTAATAGCATTTTTTCCTTTTTAGAAACCACAATTTTAAATGGCAACTCCAAACTACTATACTCACCTAAAAACGGATCCAAATTCGCAGGAGGAGTTAATGAAGCTTTTTCAGCATTAGGATCTGAAGTCCATTTATTATTGCTAGCATTTCCATCTGGAAGCACCTTATCTTTATCAATTTCCACAGAAACAACCTCTTCAGTAGTTTGGTATCTTACCTGCCAGGAGATGTTTTTCATCCATACATCAACAGGAATCTTAACTATATCTGTTTTTCCACTCTTTAAAGTTATATGTAAAATCACAGGAAGTGGCATTTTTTCCATATTCACTACCTCAATCGTGTTACCCGATTTTTTACCATTACTCATCAAAGGTTTTACTTCACCTAAAGCTAAATCAGCTTTCCAAGAGTTTAAGAACCACGACTTCCAGAACCAACTTAAATCTTCACCTGCAGCATTTTCCATTGTTCTAAAGAAATCAAAAGGAGTAGGATGTTTATAAGACCAATTTTTTAAATATAGTTTAAATGCAAAATCAAAACGATCTTTTCCTAAAATTTGATTTCTTAAAAAATGAAGTGCGTAACCCGGCTTAAAATATAAATTGTATCCAATATTTGCTTCGCGCATGGCATCTGGCATTTGCATCATGTTTTCTAAGGCCGGATTTCCTAAATTGCGACCAATGGAATGCCAATTTGTAGCACGTGGTTTATACTCTCCATTATTAAAGGCCTCACTAGATAAATCATTAATATAAGTATTAAAGCCTTCATCCATCCATCCAAACTTACGCTCATTAGAACCTACAATCATTGGAAACCAGATATGTCCAAATTCATGATCAATAACTCCCCAAACTGCAGATTTTTTAGCAGTCCATCCACAAAATACGATACCAGGATATTCCATACCACCTATATTCGTAGCAATATTTACTGCCATAGGATAAGGGTATTCGCTTAGCATTTTTGAATAAAATTCAATACTTGCTTTTACATATTCTACTGCTCTTCCGTAAGCATCTTGACCATTACTTTCAACTGGATGAGCCGAAACAGCTAAAGATTTTTTCCCACTAGGCAAGTTTATTCTTGCCGCATCTAAAACAAATGCTTTGGATGAGGCCCAGGCCACATCCCGAGTATTTGTCATTTTAAACTTCCACGTAATTTTATCCTTTGCAGGTCTTGACTTAGGATCGGTAACTTCTTCTTCGCTACGAATATGTACTGTTTTATCACTTAATTTTGCCGCATTCCATCGTTGTAATTGAGTAGGCGTAAAAACCTCCTGAGGATTTAACAATTCTCCAGAACCCATAACAATATGTGAACCAGGTACCGTTACAGAATAAGTAATATCACCAAACTCGCAGTAAAACTCACCTCCACCCCAATACGGCATTGTATTCCATCCAATAACATCATCGTAAACACTCATCCTTGGGAACCACTGAGCAATAGCATATATTTCTCCATTTTTTGTAGTTAAATGGCTGGTTCTATCTGAACCTACAATAGGAACGATATAAGAATAATCCATCTTTATAGTAATCAAATCTCCTGCAGGAGCCATTGGGTTATCTAAACGGATCTGCATTCTCGTATCTTCTACCATAGAGCTAAATTTTACGGGTACATTTTTCTGAGAAACAGATATATTATTGATTTTATATCCTCCATCAAACTTTTCACCCTGAGCTCCATAGCGACTTCTAGGAGGTGTTACTGCATAACCTCTTGACGTTTCTTGAAAAGAATTTTGATCCAGTTGCAACCAAAGAAACGGCAGCTTATCAGGACTATTGTTTTTATAGGTAATGGTAATTGTTCCACTCACTTGGTGCTTTGACTCATCTAATGTAGCAGTGATATTATAATCAGCTCTATTTTGCCAATACTTAGGACCTGGAGCGCCACTTGCCGAGCGATATTCATTCCCGTTTTGGGTATAAAATAGAGGTGAAAAGGCTTCACTTGGCACATAATTACTTTTACTAGCTAGCTCGCTCTGCTGTGCTTGAACGGGCTGCAAAAATGTTGCTCCTAATAAAAGCAGACAAAGTGGTTTTAAAATTCTTTTTAACATAATTAAGGTTATTTAGGTTTGAGGTAAATACATTTTTTGGCCTTAAAAAGGATTTTCAGTTTTTGGTAAAGGTTTTAGACTACTTTGAACCTTACGTTCTTCAGGGCTTAGCTTTAACCATTCACTATATTTTTGAGCAGTATATAAAACATAATCAAAAGGTCTTTCTCTTTTAATCATATTGATTGTAGGCCTATACTTATTCATAAAATCTTTAAGCTCTTGACCATCAATACGAAGTAAAGACTTAACAAATTCTGCATTAAAGTTTTGATTGATTTCCATAATAAACTCATCATCTAGTTCCAATTCTTGAGTTTTTATTTGCTCTCTACGATATTTTCCATATCCTAAATTCAATCTGAGCCCTCCTCGATCTTTAGAATAATCAACCGATCGTGCTTCTTGGGCATTTGGATCTTTTGTCGTTAACAGTGGAGAAACCTTAACTCCTTTAATATCTACGGCCTGCAAGGTGTTAATATCACTCCGCATATAAATATTCTTGGGAAATAAATTGATTAGATACAAAGTATCCGTTTCATAACCTAATAAATTAAAGGAAACTAAATCGCCCACTTTGGCCGGCAAGGCAAAATGACCATCACGATTACTAATAGCAATAGCCTTACTTGATAAATTTCTAACCGTTACCCCTTCAATATGAATGTTACGTTTATCATTATCAAAAATATTACCTGAAAATACGCCTTGTGCCTGAACCTGCACAATGGTCAATAAAAAAAAAATGAATACACCTATAATCCGCATTCTCAAAAGTAATAAAAACTCAGGAAATATAAATGTTAATCTTATTCGAAATTAAGCTAATAAAAGCATATGAATAAAATCCTTAAACTTGGCTACATTTAAAGGTTTAGCCAAGAAATAATCAATTCCAATATCCTTTTTTAAATCTTCTTCAGCAATAGAAGTCGTAGAAATCACAATAATAGGCGTGTCTACAGAAATCGCTTTAATTTGCTTGGAGGCTTCAAATCCATCCATACCTGGCATATAAAGATCCATGATAACTAAATTAATTTCCATCGATTTGAATTTCTCTATGGCGTCAAAACCATTGTGAGCAACAACCAATTCAAATTGGTAATTTTTTAGTATCTGCTGAATGAGCATAACACTCATCGGTTCGTCCTCTACTATAAGGATTCTCTTTTTTTTCTTAGACGGATCTTTAAAATTAAATTTCACTGTGAGTGGGTGTTGTTTTTGTAAATATATCAAGAAATCTACAAAAAAATAAAAAATAAAAACAACTATTTTAATAGGCTATTATAGGATTGCTCATCGAATCCCAAAATCACGGCATGACCATCCAATTCTAAAATAGGTCTTTTAATAGCAGAAGTTTGTACTGTTAAATAACTTATGGCCGAATTTTCATCCTGAATACTCAATTTCTCTTCTGGACTTAACTTTTTGAAAGTCAAACCCTGTTTATTTATCACTTTTTCCCAACCAAAACGATCCATCCATGATCTTAAAAGTTCTGAATCAGCTCCTTTCTTTTTAAAATCATGAAACTCAAAGCTAATATCATTTGCTTTTAAAAAATCCATCGCTTTTTTAACTGTGTTACAATTAGGAATCCCGTATAACTTGATAGATTTCATATTTTGCTTATATTTTAAATACAATTATTACTTATTAAAAAGGGTCATGGTTTGTGGTCCACCAATGCTTACAAAGCTTTTTATCAAACTTACCGATCGATTTAATAAAACAGGCATTTCCTTTTGCTCTTCTTTGTCAAATGGGCCTAAAACATAGTCAGCTTGCATACCCTTCCTAAAATCATCCCCAATCCCAAATCTCATGCGCGCATAATTTTGACCTCCACAAAGCTCTTCAATACTTTTCAAGCCATTATGACCCGCACTACTTCCTTGTAGCTTTAGCCTTAATTTCCCAAATGGCAAAGCTAAATCATCAACTAAAACCAAAACATTTTCTGGAGAAATTTTCAACTCCTTCATCCAATAATTAACGGCTTTCCCACTCAAGTTCATATAAGTAGTAGGTTTAATGACATGAATCTTTTTACCTTTAAAACTCACTTCAGCATGATAAGCCAATCGACCAATAGAAAATACACCCGATAAGTCTTCCACTAAATGATCGGCTACATCAAAGCCAATATTATGACGAGTACCCACATATTCAGCACCAATATTACCTAAACCCACAACTAAGAATTTCATATTCAAATTTACAGATTAAATACTATAAAAAAAGCGGCTCCAATTTTTTGGAGCCGCTCAAAGAAATTAAAAATCCAGCTTATTTACCAGATTTAGCAGCATTTTCTGCTTGTTTTAATGCTCTTGACATACCTACAGAAACGATAGTATCTTCTGGAGTATTTGTAATTACATAATTCTCAGCTTGTAAATCGCGAACACGGAATAAATTTCCTACTTCTAATTTAGCAATGCTAACTTCAACTACTTGAGGCATATTTTTAGGTAATGCTTTAACACGTAGTTTACGTAATTTTTGAACTAATTTACCCCCCATTTTAACACCCGGAGAAGTTCCAGTTAATTTTACAGGGATTTCCATTAATACTTCTTTATCATCTATTAACTGTAAAAAGTCAACGTGGATTAATAAATCAGTTAATGGATGGAATTGCGTATCTTTAATGATAGCATTGTAGCTAGTTCCGTCTACTGTAATTTGTACAAAATTCGCTTCTGGAGTATAGATTGCCTCATTTAAATCTGCTCTTGATACAGCTAAATGAATTTGTTCTTTTCCACCGTATAATACTGCTGGAACTTTTCCTTCGTAACGAAGCGATTTTGCATCGCGTTTCCCTACGTTCTCTCTACGAGAACCGCTAATGGCGATTGTTTTCATATTTATATTTATTTAATTAATTACAATTTAAATCAAGCCTTAAACTCTAAACAAATCACTGATAGATCCGTGTTCATTTACATTAGTAATAGCCTTTGCAAATAGTTTTGCGGTACTTAAAACTCTAATTTTGTCACTCTCACGCTTTAACGGAATCGTGTCCGTCACAATTAATTCGTCTAAGGCCGAATTCTCTATCGTTTCATATGCCTTACCCGATAATACAGCATGTGTACAAACCGCCCTAACGCTATTTGCACCATTTTCCATAATCAAAGCCGCAGCCTTAGCTAAAGTTCCTGCTGTATCACAAATATCATCAATCAACACTACGTCTTGGCCTTTTACATCACCAATAATTGACATCGATTCAATTTCATTAGCTCGCTTACGTCGTTTATCACAAATCACTACTTCAGCATTAAAATATTTAGCAAATGTACGTGCTCTATAAGAGCCACCCATATCTGGTGAAGCAATGGTTAAATTAGGCAAATTCAAACTTTTGATATAAGGCACAAAGATCACTGAACCATCCAAGTGATCAACAGGTATATCAAAAAAGCCTTGAATTTGTGCCGCATGCAAATCCATTGTCATGATCCTATGAATTCCAGCTGCTTTCAATAAATTTGCTACCAATTTAGCTCCTATAGCTACCCTAGGCTTATCTTTACGATCTTGTCTTGCCAAACCATAATAAGGCACTACAGCGGTAATATAATGTGCTGATGCTCGCTTTGCTGCATCCACCATTAATAAAAGCTCTACTAAATTATCACTAGGTTGGTAAGTTGATTGCACCAAAAACACATCACAACCACGAATGGATTCGTCAAATGATGGCTGAAACTCTCCGTCACTAAAACGATTTAATGTAACCTCCCCTAGAGGTTTTCCATATTGGATAGCGATTTTTTCTGCTAGATCAATAGATCCTGTGCCAGCGAAAATCTTAACTGGATTGAATTGCAATGGCATGGTTGGCGAATAGCAATGTGTTTAAATAAAAAACGGATTGACGTTTTAGCGCAATCCGCAAATTGTTGTCCGACCTGGATTCGAACCAAGACAAACGGTACCAAAAACCGTTGTACTACCCTTATACTATCGGACAATTCCCTAATTCTTTTACTTACGTATCGAATTGGAATGCAAATGTAGCTATTATTTTATTTCTTGCAAATAGATTTTTAAAAAAAATCTCATATTATTTATAATTCATTGGCGTTTAAGCACAAAATATTAAAAAATGTTAAAGGCGTTATAAAATAATGCTAAATTCAATCAATTTATTTATTTTCGGCAGCACATTATAAATAATGGCAGGTTTTTTAACAAGCATAAAATCATGGTGAATTACAAAAAAGTAAATAATATTATTGGCTGGCTTTGTTTTTTTATAGCTACACTGAGTTACACTTTAACATTAGAACCTACAGTTAGCTTTTGGGATTGTGGAGAGTTCATTGCTTCGGCATTAAAAATGCAAGTGGTGCATCAACCAGGCGCTCCATTATTTTTGATGATCCAGCGATTTTTCTCTTTACTTGCCTTAGGTGACGCAGAAAAAGTGGCTTATTTCATGAATCTTGGATCGGCGATAGCCAGTGCGGCCACTATTTTGTTCTTATTCTGGACCATCACAGCTTTAGCTAAAAAAGTTCTGGTTAAAGCTGGAGAACAAGTTTCTGTAGCCCAAGTAATCGCTATTATGGGCGCGGGTGCTGTAGGTGCATTAGCTTACACTTATTCCGATAGCTTTTGGTTTTCTGCAGTGGAATCAGAGGTATATGCTTTATCTTCCTTATTTACGGCTATCGTATTTTGGGCTATTTTAAAATGGGAAGCTGTTGCCGACGATCCACAATCAGATAGATGGTTATTATTTATTGCCTATATCATGGGTCTATCCATTGGCATACACTTATTAAATTTATTAACTATTCCAGCAATTGCTTTTGTATATTATTTCAGAAAAACCAAAAACCCTAATGGTAAAGGTGTACTCAAAACCTTTGCTATTGGTATCCTAATTTTAGCGGTGATTCAATATGGAATTATACAATATTTAGTTTCCTTTGGTGCATACTTCGATTTATTTTTTGTCAATACCTTAGGTTTAAGCTTTGGTTCTGGAGTTTTGGCCTTTGCTATATTATTAATAGGAGTCCTAGTTTATGGCATTCGTTACTCTATTAAGAGACAAAACAGAATAATGAACCTAGCTCTTTTATCTGTTGTATTAGTCATCTTTGGTTATTGTTCTTTTGCCATGATTATTATTAGAGCACAAGCTAAACCGAACTTAAATAATTCTAATCCTGATAATGCTTTCTCATTACTGAGTTATTTAAATCGTGAACAATATGGAGAAAGACCTTTGCTTTTTGGCCCAAATTACAACTCTATTCCATTATATAAAGAAGATGGCAGTCGACCTATTACTAAGGAAACAGGTAAAATTTATAGGAAAGGTGAGTCCAAATACGAAATAGCGGGAGTTAGAACTAAAGATATCTATGCAGAAAACGCAGGTTTCCCGGATAGTATACGTAGACTTCAAAAAGAAGTTCTTTTCCCAAGGATGTACAGTGATGATAGTCGCCATGTAAACTATTATAAAGACATGATGAATCTTGGTGATAATGATTTCCCTAGCTTCTTCACCAACTTTGGCTTCTTTTTAAAATATCAAACAGGACTCATGTATATGCGTTATTTCATGTGGAATTTTGCAGGACGTCAAAATGATTTACATGGACAAGGCAGTTTATACGAAGGTCAATGGTTAAGTGGTATCAAACCAATTGACGCCTTATTATTAGGCGATCAAAGTAATTTACCGCCAAGTATTACAGAAAACAAAGCTTATAATCGCTATTTCTTTTTACCACTTATTATTGGATTAATAGGTGCATTCTGGCACTTCAAGAAGAACCAAAAAGATGCGGGAATTGTGGGGCTATTATTTTTCTTTACCGGCTTAGCTATCGTACTCTATTTAAATCAAAAACCATTAGAACCAAGAGAGAGGGATTATGCTTATGTAGGTTCTTTTTATGCTTTTGCTATTTGGATTGGTTTAGGCGTAGCGGCTATTACGGATTGGTTATCAAAAAGAATTCAAGCTAAA
This sequence comes from uncultured Pedobacter sp., assembly GCA_964592575.1. Classification (GTDB taxonomy): domain Bacteria; phylum Bacteroidota; class Bacteroidia; order Sphingobacteriales; family Sphingobacteriaceae; genus Pedobacter. The sequence continues at coordinate 47,896 of CAZQFF010000013.1, read as the reverse complement.
CAAGCAGCAGTTGTATCTACAGTAATTTGTCTATTAGCTGCCCCTACGCTAATGGCTTCACAAGGCTGGGATGATCACGATCGCTCAGATAAATGGTTAGCACGTGACATTGCTATTAATTATTTAGAATCCTGTGCCCCAAATGCGATTCTTTTCACTTATGGAGATAATGATACTTATCCATTATGGTATGCTCAAGAAGTTGAAAATATACGTCCAGACGTACGCTTAATTAATTTGAGTTTATTTGACACAGATTGGTATATTGATAACATGCAGCGTAAAGTGCATCAATCTGAAGCTTTACCTCTATCTATGAAACCTGATCAATATGTTTCTGGGATAAGAGATGTCATGTATTTCCAAGATTATAATATAACTGAACCCGTTGAATTAAGACAAATTGTTGAACTCTTATTGTCCGATGATGAGGAAGATAAAATTACTTTAGGAAATAATACCAAATCTAATTTCATTCCTACACGTAATTTCAAATTAACGGTTAATCCAGCAGAATTAATAAAAAATGGAGTCATAGCACCTAGGGATTCAGCAAAGATTGCAAAAGAAGTTGTTTGGCAATTCAATAAAAACTATGTTACTAAAGGTAATCTAGCTTTATTAGATTTCTTAGCCCATAATAATTGGAAACGTCCAGTTTATTTCTGTACTACCGTTCCTTCTGATCAATATATTGGATTAGACAAATATTTGTACAATGAAGGTATGGCTTATCGCTTAATGCCATTTCAACCAGAAGAAAATGACGACGAATCTAACCGTATAAACACGGAAGAAATGTACAAGAATGTGCTTACTAAATTCAAGTGGGGAAATATTAAAAATGCTGGCTATTTAGACCCTCAGACTAAGGACGATGTTTCAATTTTCAACAATATGTTTAATGATTTAGCTAATGCATTAATCACAGAAGGAAAGTTGGAAGAGGCTCGCAAAGTTATGCAAAAAAGAGAAGAAGTGATTCCAAATCAAATTCATAGTATGCGTACTTTAATGAGTATTCCTGGCATTATTGAAAATTATTATCGATTAGGTGAGTATGAAAAGGCTAATGTTTGGGTTAAAGAGGCTACCAATTTTGTGCGTAAAGAAGTTAATTATTTAGCCGATGTATCGAAGAGCAAAGGCACCTTAGTTGGCGGACAAAATGTTCAAATTGCCTTAATATATGGTTTAGACAATATGAAACGAATTGCAAAAGAAAATAAGCAAGATAAAATAGCTAAAGAATTAGACGATACCTTCAATTCTTTATATGATCGTTTTGCAATGTATTTTGGTCCTAGACCTCAGTAAAATTTCAAATCTTATCCTATGTTAAGATTTTAAAAAAATAAATAGTGTTACTTTGTGAAATTAAAACAACAATTATGAAATTAAAACACACTTTAATGTTTGGAATGGCTGCCCTAGCCAGTTTATTTTTAGTTGCATTTGCACCTAAAAACGATAATTATACGATTGATTTAGCAAAATCTTCCGTGCAATGGGAAGGCAAGAAATTTACCGGTGGACACAATGGTACCGTTAATTTAAATTCAGGAAACTTATCTTTCAATGGTAAAAAATTAATTGGAGGAGGTTTCGTAGCTGACATGACAACAATTAAAGACGCTGATAAAAGTGCTAATCTAGAAAAGCACTTGAAAAGTGATGACTTCTTTGGTGTTGAAAAGCATGCAACAGCTAAATTTAATATTACCAAAGTGGAAGGAACAGGTAATAATCTTAAAATTTCAGGTAATTTAACCATCAAAGGTGTTACCAAACCTGTAACTTTTCCAGCGACATTAACCTGGAATGAGGACAAAACCGTTACAGCAGTTGCTGATAAAATTGAAATTGACCGTACACAATACGGAATTGAATATCGCTCAAAATCAATATTTTCTAATATTGGCGATAACTTTATCTATGACAACTTCACTATTTCTGTGAAACTTGTAGCAAAAAAATAGAATAAGAAATTCTAGTTACAGAAAAGGTGCCTTTTACAAGACGCCTTTTTTTATTTTTAGTTATTTGCGTTTTTATTTTGATAAGCTTACCTTTAATCACCATAAACACAAATAACAACCAAAAACAAGCTTAGCATGGCTGAGAACAAATTGCAATTACTAGTCATAGACGATGATGAAATCAATATTTTCATTATTAGAAAAATAGTTGAAAAAACTGGAGCTGCAATCGAAATGGTATCCAAAAATAATGGTCAGCAAGCCATTGACTATCTAAATAAATCCATTGCTGAAGGAAAAGAATTACCAAGTTTAGTTTTAATTGACATAAACATGCCAGTGATGAACGGATGGGAGTTTTTAGAAGCTTATCAAGAATTAAATATTGACAAACCTGTCAACATGTATATACTTTCCTCTTCTGTTTATGAAAACGATATTGAAAAAACAAAAACTTATCCCCTAGTCAAAGGTTTTATATCCAAACCTCTTTCTATGGAAAGATTAAACGAATTAATCCAGCTTTTGAAGTAAATATTTATCCCCATCTTTTCCAATAAAAGCTTGAGACATTGACTTGGCGTGATAAAACAAACATCGCCAGTGTTGCTCAATGGCTCTTTGAGCAAAAACTTCACGCATTTCCATGGCTAAACGGCCATCAAAATCATATTTAGCAATAAATCTTTTTAAAATTTCTTCAGGCTCTGGCCATACATCTCCTCCAAAAAACACTTGTTCTCCCTCCTCACCTATTATAAAAACTTGATGATACGGACAATGAGCACCCGTCAGCTCATAATTTACACCTGGCATATAAATACCCGAGTCTTCTACTAAATCGATTTGAGCATGACGTTGTAAATATTCAAAAATCTCAAGATCATAAGAACGAGAGCTAATGGAATTAGCCGTTTCCCATTCTCCTCTATTTATCATAATCGTTGCATGTGGGAAGCTCAAACTAATTTTTCCTTCATGTCTATGAACTAAGCCGCCTGCATGATCAAAATGAAGGTGAGACATCAAAACATAATCAATATCTTCAGGTTGAAATCCCGCCTTTCTAATGTTTTTATGAAGAATTAATTCCCCATTTTCATCACTAAAACCTAAACCTGTATCAATTAAAAACAGTTTATTTTTAAATTCAACTAAAAAAGGTTGAACATACACAAATATTGAAGCTGGTCGATCCTTAGCCTGATGAACTAGAGGATCAAATGGGATAAATTTTTTACTGATATCCACCGAATAAGAACCTTCATATAATGTATAAACCTGAATCCCCATAAAACTCCCCATTTTTTTTTAATATATTTACGAAATCAACGACAAAGATAGAAAAAAGATGGGTGCCTAAAGAGCCTGCTGACCAAAGCTTAGTTCAAAAATTACAGCAAGCCTTACAAATTGACACTTCCCTTTGCGAGATTTTAGTTCAGCGACAAATAAGCGATTTCGAAACTGCTCGTCATTTTTTCCGACCACAACTCGGTCATTTACTCGACCCTTTCCTAATGAAAGACATGGAGAAGGCGGTATATCGGATTCACCAAGCTATACAAAATGGAGAGAATATCTTAATCTATGGTGATTATGATGTTGATGGCACGACAGCTGTAGCCTTAACTTATCAATTTTTTAAATCCATTCACCCTAATATCTTATATTATTTACCCGATCGTTATACAGAAGGTTATGGTATTTCATTTCAAGGTATTGACTATGCCGCCAGTCAAAATTGCAAGCTCATTATAGCATTAGACTGCGGAATTAGGGCAATAGATAAAGTTGAATATGCGAAGGCTTTACAAATCGATTTTATCATTGCTGACCACCATTTACCTGGAGCAGAAATTCCGGATGCTGTTGCTATACTAGACCCAAAACAAATAGATTGCGATTATCCATTCAAAGAATTATCAGGATGTGGAATTGGATTTAAGATGGCCCAAGCCTATGCTGAACTATATGAATTAGATGAACAAAGTTATTTACAATATCTAGATTTAGTAGCCTTGAGTATAGCCGCCGATTTAGTGAGTTTATTAGATGAGAATAGGGTACTTGCGCATTATGGCTTAGAAAAACTGAATAAAAGTCCAAGTCCAGGTTTGAAATATCTTATTCAACATAGTGGTCGTCCTACTCCTTTAAACATGACCGATCTAGGCTTCCAATTAGCTCCACCAATCAATGCAGCAGGAAGAATGGGACATGCCATGGATGCACTTAAGCTACTTTTAGCTAATCCTGATGAAGCTCCAGAGCGAGCAAATTTTATTCTTAGCCAAAATATTCAGCGTAGAGAAGACGATCAAGATATCACCGCTAAAGCCTTAGCCATTTTAAAAGACAGTCCTGGTTTTTTGCAGAAAAAAACTACGGTAGTTTATCACAAAACATGGAATAAAGGTATAATTGGAATTGTAGCTTCGCGTTTAATTGAGCAACATTATAGACCAACCATTGTATTAACCGAATCTAATGGACTTTATACTGGCTCAGCTAGATCAGTCTCTGGTTTTGACCTATATGAAGCGCTCGTTGCTTGCAGTGATCTTTTAGTTCAATTTGGTGGACACAAATTTGCTGCCGGATTAAGTGTCAGCCCCGAAAACCTGATTAGCTTTAGCCAACGCTTTGAAGAAGTCGTTTCTAACACCATCGATCCAAGGTTATTGGAGCCTGAAATCAAATATGATGTGGAGCTTCAATTAAATCAAATAGATCAAAAATTTTATAGAATCATGATGCAAATGGGGCCATTTGGAACCGATAATCTTTGCCCCCTATTTGTCAGCCATGAGTTAGAATTGGTTGAAAAACCAAAAATTTTAAAAGACAAACATTTAAAATTAAAGGTAAAACAACAAAATTCCGCTATTTTTGAGGTCATCGCATTTGGACTAGCTGAAGCCTATGAAAATTTGTTAAAGCCTTCTATAACTTTTTCGCTATGCTACCAAATCGAATTAAATAGTTGGAAAAATAACACAAGTTTGCAGTTAAATGCAAAAGCTATTAGATTTTAAGCAAAAAAAATTAAATTGCAATTAAAATGAAGTTACAAGCAGAACATCTGGTAAAAAAATACAAGCAAAGAACGGTAGTTAATGATGTTTCCTTTGAGGTTAATCAAGGAGAAATTGTTGGACTACTAGGACCAAATGGAGCGGGTAAAACAACTTCCTTTTACATGATTGTAGGACTTATCAAACCCAATGAAGGAACCATCCTATTAGATGGAGAGGATATTACGCAAGACGCTATGTACAGACGTGCTCAAAAGGGCATAGGATATTTAGCCCAAGAAGCTAGCGTGTTTAGAAAATTAACTGTAGAAGATAATATCAAGGCCATTCTAGAAATGACCAAATTAAATTCCACGGAACAAAAAAATAAACTAGAAGAACTCATTGATGAATTTAGCTTACACAAAGTTCGAAAAAACAGAGGTGATTTACTATCAGGCGGTGAAAGAAGAAGAACTGAAATCGCTAGAGCATTAGCAGCTGACCCAAACTTTATTCTACTGGATGAACCATTTGCTGGAGTTGACCCGATTGCTGTAGAAGAAATTCAGACTATAGTTGCCAAACTTAAGCACAAGAACATTGGTATTCTTATCACCGACCATAATGTACAAGAAACTTTATCTATTACAGACAGAGCTTACCTGCTATTTGAAGGAAAGATATTGGAATCTGGCACACCAGAAGTTTTAGCTTCCAATGAAATGGTTAGAAAAGTCTATTTAGGTAAAAACTTCGAATTAAAAAGAAAAAAACTCTAATCTCACATGGCAATAGTAAACTCTCTCTTTACCTGGTACATGAAAAAGCGCATACACCAAATAGAGCTTTTCATGAAATATCCATTAGATGTACAAGAGGAATGGTTTCATAGTCTAATTGCCAGTGCTGAACTCACCGAATGGGGTAAAAAATATGATTATAAGACCATTCTCTCTATCTCACAATTCAAAGAACGAGTGCCCATTCAAAACTATGACAGCCTTAAGCCATACATAGAAAGAATGTTAAATGGAGAAGAGAATATATTATGGCCTTCGGAAATTAAATGGTTTGCCAAATCTTCAGGAACAACCAACGATCGTAGTAAATTTATTCCTGTATCCGAAGAAGCTCTGCAGGAGTGCCATTTTAAAGGCGGTAAAGACATGATATCGATTTACTGCAACAATTGTCCAGACACCCAGATTTTTACGGGAAAAGGCTTAGTATTAGGTGGTAGTCATCAAATCAACCAATATGCTAATGATATACGCTATGGTGACTTATCTGCCGTGCTTATTAAAAATCTACCTTCTTGGGCAGAATACTATCGAACGCCTAATATGTCTATCGCTTTGATGGATAATTATGAAGAAAAAATTCAGCTAATGGCTGAAGCAACTATCGCTGAGAATGTAACCAATATGGTCGGTGTACCTACATGGACAATCGTTCTCGCCAAAAAAATCTTAGAAATAACAGGCAAAAATAGCCTTTTGGAAGTATGGCCTAATTTACAGCTCTATTTTCATGGAGCAGTTAATTTTAGTCCCTATCGAGATCAATTCAAAGCACTCATTCCAAATGATAAAATGTATTATTTAGAAACCTACAATGCATCAGAGGGGTTCTTTGGAATACAAGATCAAAAGAATTCAGAAGAATTATTGTTAATGCTAGATTATGGTATTTTTTACGAATTCCTGCCCTTAGAAAATATAAACGACGATCAACCACAAACCTTAAGTTTAGATCAAGTTGAACTGAATAAAAACTATGCGCTAATTATAAGTACAAATGCAGGCCTGTGGCGTTATATGATTGGTGATACCATCCATTTTACCAGTCTAAATCCATTTAGAATTAAAATTTCTGGCCGCACCAAACACTTCATAAATGCATTTGGAGAAGAAGTCATTATTGACAATGCTGAAAAAGCTATTGCCAAAGCTTGTGCCTTAACAGGAGCCAAAGTAAAAGATTATACGGCTTGCCCAATTTATTTCCAGGGCCAGGACGCCGGTGGCCACGAATGGATAATCGAGTTTGAACAACAACCTGGTCAATTGGATAGCTTTGTGGATATTCTCGATGAAACACTTCGAGAAGTCAATTCAGATTATGATGCTAAGCGCTTCAAAGACATGGCCTTAAAAAGACCTTTGGTACACAATGCCCCAGAAAATACCTTTTATAATTGGTTGAAAAAGAAAGGTAAGCTAGGCGGGCAACATAAAGTTCCCCGACTAGCCAATAATCGAGAGTATGTAGAAGATATTTTAGAAATGATTAAACATTAATCTTCCCATCTCCAATCGCCTGAAATCTGTAAAGGCAATTTTAAATTATGTTTTATTAAAAATTCCTTGATAGTAGAATCATCGAATCTTTGTGCTGGTATTTGTGGCGTATTAGCTAAAGCATAAGCTAACATGGCGCCATAACGAACTGTGTTTTTTAATCCTTGCTCATCAACTAAGCGAAAGCTATCTCCATCCGAATGATAGTAAGCTCCCGCATTATTTGGTAATCTTCCACCAGCACCACCTCCCGTTGGAATACCTGCCAACATAAAAGGCTGATGATCACTATGCAGGCCAGCCCCAGCTGAGAATAAGTTCTTAAAATTAGAATCTAAAGGTACAATGTCTGCTCCCCAAGCCTTAAATAGCGATTCCATTTCCACTCGTGTAGTGGCAAAGCCTTTTGGATCATTTGTCATATCAAAATTCAACATGTAACGAATTTGATCAATACGTTTATTCCTTTGAGCCTCTTCAATATAAGCTTTGGATCCTAAAAGACCTTGCTCCTCACCCATAAACATCACAAATTCTATCGTTCTTTTAGCAGGCAATTTTAAATCAGCAAAAGTTTTAGCCATATCAATGATAGCAAATGAACCTATACCATTATCAATGGCACCTGTGGCTAAATCCCAACTATCCAAATGTCCACCGACAACAATCTTCTCCTGAGCAATATCACTCCCCTTTAAAGTAGCAATCACATTCCTTGCTTTAATTAAGCCTGAAAAATTGCGCATAGAAATTGAAGCAAATTGTGTCGATGTTTTAAGTTTTTCCTTCAAAGCCATCCCATCTTCTAAACCAATACAAACTGCCGGAATAGGTATTAATTTACCTGTAACAGAAGCTGTTCCTGTTAACAAAACACCTCCTTTAACCGTATTAATTATAATAACACCTTTCGCCCCATAATTAATGGCAATAGCCGTTTTTTCGGAACGATGTAAAGAAGGGGTACCAGCTGGCGAACCAGGTAATACACCTAAATAGACTAAGGCTATTTTACCTTTAATAATTTCTTTTTTATCTGAATAATCTGCCTCTAAACCGTTCCCTACATCGATTATTTCTCCACTCATATCAGCTTTAACCGGAGAATGAGCTAAACTGACAGATTTTACAGACTGAAGTGTATTAGGCTTATCTCCAATTTGCACAGTTAAGGATTCACGACTCCAACTTTCCACTTCAAATGGTTGATATTTTACCTCTAAACCATAAGACTTAAATAATCTGTAAGCCAACTCCTCCGCTTGAGCACCATTGATCGAGCCCGTTAATCGATGACCTATTCGTTCTGAGGCATTTTTTAATTCAGTATAGGCTTGAGAGTTTTGCTGTACATGATGACTTATCTTTTGAAAATCAGGAGCAAATTGAGCTTGAGCTTGCCATGCCAACAGACATAGTAAACCAGATAGCAGGAAATTTTTCTTCATAGTCTAAATATAATCCTTTTTTTTCTTTGGAAAAGCTAAAGAGGCCACAATACTACTCGTGATTACAAATAATATAATAATCAAGGAATGCCCGGTCGTAAAGCCCCATTCTTTTAAATAACTATGTAGCAGCATTTTTGTTCCAATAAAAGTCAGCAAAACAGACAATCCAGTTTTTAAATAATGGAACTTATGAATAATATTCACTAAAACGAAAAACATTGATCTTAAACCCATAATAGCAAAGATATTAGAGAAAAATACAATATAAGGGTCTTTGGTTACAGCAAATATCGCTGGAATTGAATCCACCGCAAAAATCAAATCCGTAAATTCTACAATTAGAAGAACGATAAATAAAGGCGTCATCAATTTTCTACCTTTCACTTTATGAAAGAATTTTTTTCCTTCAAAGTGCGGATGAATTTTAAAGAACTTGCTTACAAATCGCACAACAGGATGATTCTCTGGATCGATTTTTTCATCCTCAGCACTAGACATAAACATTTTAATTCCCGTGAAAATTAAGAATGCGCCAAAAATATACAGTATCCAATCAAATTCTTTAATCAAAGCGGCACCTAGAAAAATAAAGATAAAGCGCATAATAACCGCCCCTATAATTCCCCAGAATAGAACCCGATGATAATATTTTTCAGGCACAGAAAAAGCCGAAAATATCAAAACGATAACAAATATATTATCTATGGACAGGGCATATTCAATCACATAACCTGTTAAGAATTCTAAACCTAAATTTTGATTATAGACATGGATACTTTGATCTAAATTACCAGGAAACAAGGTAATTTCATGATGATGCGCTGCAATCACTTCTTGAAGTCGCTCAAAACTATCAATGCCATGCAATTGATGACCTTCTGCTAATAACAAGAAATAAAAGCCTATGGCTAAACTGACAACTACAGCACTCATAATAGCCGCTTGCTTAAAGCTAACGACATGCTCACGTTTGCTAAACAAACCTAAATCTATAGCTAAAATCAAAGCTATAAAGAGTAAAAAACCTGTAATAAAAACTATTTCGTTTGACATTATTTCTTTCTATCTAATGTAAAGTTAACTAATTGTTCTAAACCATTTCTAGCTTCATTTGACTCAAATTGGTTTAATATATCAAATGCTTTTTGTTGATAAGCTTGCATTTTTTCTTCTGCATATTTAACCCCTTGCTTCGCATTTACAAAATCAATGATCTCTTGAATTTTCTGAGGATCGTCCTGATGATTTTTAACTAAGTTAATCATTCTCTTCTTCTCTGATGGGCTAGCTGCATTTAAAGCATAAATTAAAGGTAAAGTAACCTTCTTTTCCTTGATATCTATCCCCAAGGGTTTACCTACATCATCCGTTCCAAAGTCAAAAGTATCATCCTTAATTTGAAAAGCTATCCCAACATATTCCCCAAATAAACGCATTTTTTCAATAGTCTCTTCATCAGCGCTAGACGAGGCTGCTCCACTCGCACAACATGAAGCTATTAAAGAAGCTGTCTTTTGACGAATGACTTGAAAATATAAATCCTCTGAAATATCCATTCGGCGGACTTTCTCCACTTGCAATAACTCTCCCTCACTCATTTGTTGTACCGCTTCAGAAACAATTTTTAATAAACGATGTTCACTATGATTAACAGAAAGCAATAAGCCCTTGGCCAATAAAAAATCACCTACTAAAACAGCAATTTTATTTTTCCATAATGCGTTTATAGAAAAAAAACCTCTCCGCTCATAAGCATTATCTACCACATCATCATGCACTAAAGTAGCCGTATGCAAAAGCTCCACTAAAGTAGCACCACGGTAAGTCGCTTCTGTTATTCCCCCACACAATTTAGCCGCAAAAAAAACGAACATAGGTCGCATTTTTTTGCCCTTACTTTTCACGATATAATGCGTAATTCGATTCAATAAGGGCACCTCAGATTGCATAGCCGCTTTGAATTTTTTTTCAAACTCGACTATCTCTGAAGCAATAGGCTTTTTTATCTGATTAATGGTTAACATTTGCATTAAATATTTTGCAAACTTACTTATTAAAAGCGTATTTTTAGTAAAATATTACCGTGAAAAAATTCTCTAAATACCTCGTTTTGAGTTTGTGTATAGCCCTACTCATTTATTTTTTAGGACCTCAACCTAATACCCCTCACTACACTGTAGATTTACCAGAAATTCCTAGTTCAAAAAGTTTAGATGATGTCCTTAAAGGAATAGAAAATCAACATAAAATAAAAGCTGATAATCAGGCTCAAATTATTTGGAAAGACAGCTTAAAGAAAGAAAGAACACCCTATGCTATTGTTTATTTACATGGTTTTTCGGCTTCTCATGAAGAAGGCAACCCAGTACATCGACAATTGGCCAAATCTATACAAGCTAATCTCCTTTTAACACGATTAGCCGACCATGGACTAGACACCATTAGTCCAATGCAACATTTTAGCGCCGAAAAGCTATGGAAATCAGCTCAATTAGCTTATGCATTAGGCAAACAATTAGGCGATAAAGTGATCTTAGTAGGAACCTCGACAGGAGGCACCCTCGCGCTTAAACTTGCTGCAACTTATCCAGAGGTCCATAGCCTTATTCTTTTATCACCTAATATCGCAATTAACGACAATAAAGCTTGGCTTTTAAATTATCCTTGGGGATTACAAATCGCCAGAAAAGTGACCGGTGGTTTAGAGAGAAAAATAGAAGGTAAATCAGCAGAATATAAAAAATACTGGTACACCAATTACCGATTAGAATCAGTTGTTCAATTACAAGAATTAGTAGAAACAACGATGATTCCTGAAGTTTTTCAATCCGTTAAACAACCCGTATTACTTTTATATTATTATAAAAACGAAAAAGAACAAGACCCTGTAGTAAAGGTGGATGCTATGCTCCAAATGTTTGAAGAATTAGGCACGGCAAAAGCCTTCAAACAAAAAATAGCACTTCCTAATACGGGAAATCATGTCATCGGATCTTATATTACCTCAAAAGATGTCCCTTCCGTAGAAAGTGCTATTCAAAATTTTATTCCAGTTATTGAAGCTTATAAAAACAAACCCTAAAGCTTACTTTGACAAACAAAATCACTACGTTTTAGGCCTGTTTCTTTGATAGCACCATAACCCCCTGCTACATCGATAACCTGTTCAATCCCTCTTGCTTTTAAAATAGAAGCGGCAATCATTGAACGATAGCCTCCAGCGCAATGAATATAGTAAGTAGATTTTGAATCTAAACTAGAAGTCCAATCGTTGATATAATCTAATGGTCGAGCTAAAGTAAACTCTAAATGCTCAGCCGAATACTCCCCGGGTTTACGCACATCTAAGGCTAAAATCTCCGGATTCTCTTGATATGTAGTTTCAAATTCCTTTGCACTAATGGACTTAATTTGATCAATGTCATTTCCAGCTGCAACCCATGCCCCTATTCCACCTGCTAAATAACCAATGGTATAATCATAACCCACTCGAGCTAAACGAGTTATTGCTTCCTGTTCTTTACCTTCATCTACAACCAATAAAATAGTTTGCTTCAAATCTGGAATTAAGGCGCCAACCCATGGGGCAAACTGACCATTTAATCCAATATTTATAGAATTAGGAATAAAGCCCTTAGCAAAGGTTTGAGGATCACGCGTATCTAATACTAATGCATGACTGGCCTCTGCCATATTTTCAAAATCTATTGGAGATAAAGCAACTAAACCCTTTTTATATACCTCATCGATGCTGGTATAGCCCCCTTTATTCATCGCCACATTCTGCGCAAAATATTGAGGCGGAGGCAAAATACCATCGGTTACCTCAGCAATAAATTGCTCTTTAGTAGCCGCTTTTAAAGCATAATTTACTTCTTTTTGGTGTCCTAAAGTATCGAAAGTTTCCTTACTCATGTTTTTACCACAAGCCGATCCAGCACCATGACCAGGATATACAATTACATCATCAGCCAAAGGCTTAATTTTTGAAGACAGAGAATCATAAAGCATACCTGCTAAATCATTCATGGTTAAATCGCCTTTTTGCGCCAAATCTGGACGACCTACATCACCAATAAACAAAGTATCACCTGTAAAAATGCAGAATTCACTACCGTTCTCATCAATTAATAAATAAGTAGTCGACTCCAAAGTATGGCCAGGCGTGTGTAATACCTTAATTTTCAAAGCACCAATTTCAAATAGCTCCCCATCTTTGGCGACATGCGCCTCAAAATTAGTTTGAGCAGTAGGGCCATATACAATTTTGGCACCAGATTGCTTCGCTAAATCAATATGTCCTGAAACGAAATCCGCATGAAAATGCGTCTCGAAAATATACTTAATCTTAGCTCCATTATCTGCGGCCTTTTTTAAATAGGGCGCCACTTCTCTCAAAGGATCTATAATGGCAGCCTCACCATTCGACTCAATATAATAAGCTGCCTCAGCTAAACAGCCTGTGTAAATTTGTTCTACTTTCATCCTAATCAGTTTATATAAATACAAAAATAAGGCTAATCCATCGCATTAAAATATGACCAAAGTCATAATTAAAGTAAATATAGCTTATTTTAAAAATGAATAATATACAATTAAATACTGAATTCTCCAGCTAGCGCAGTTTGAAGTTGACTTTTCAACTCTATGGGTGATAAGTCGGCCCCTAACAAATACATCAACTTGGTTATTGTAGCTTCAAAAGTCATATCGTATCCACTAATCACCCCAATTTGCTGTAAATGTTTACTAGTTTCGTAAACCCCCAATAAAACTGATCCTCCAGGGCACTGAGATATATCCACAACAATTTTGCCTGCCAGAATAGCATTTTGAATAGCCAAATTAAACCAAGGGGCTGTAGGCGTATTACCAGAACCAAAAGCCTCAATTATAATAGCTTCTACGGAAGATTCTGTGATGGATTTTACCACTTGCTCCGAAATACCAGGATACATTTTAATCACACCAATATTCGAATTCAATGTTTTATGCGTTCGGAAAGCTTCAGAAGGGTGTTTTAATATATAATTTGAATAAAACTCCAAATGCACACCAGCTTCTGCTAAAATTGGATAATTTGGAGAAGCAAAAGCTTCAAATTTCTCAGCATCCATTTTCGTAGAACGATTACCCCTAAACAATTGATAATCAAAATAGACACACACTTCAGGCACCATAGCCTTCCCATCTTTCTTTGTAGCCGCTATTTCCAAGGCGGTAATTAAATTTTCCTTGGCATCTGTACGAATCTCTCCAATAGGCAATTGGGAACCCGTTAACACCACAGGCTTAGCCAAATTTTGAAGCATAAAACTCAAGGCTGAAGCTGTGTAAGACATCGTATCAGAACCATGTAGAATCACAAAGCCATCAAAATCCTCGTAATTTTTTTCAATCAACTCCGCCAATTGAACCCATATTTGTGGGCTTATATTAGAAGAATCCAGAATCGGATCAAAAGAATGTACAGCTAAATCATAATCCAATCGAGATAACTCCGGTACATTTTCTACAATTTGTTCAAAATTAAATGGAATTAAAGTACCTGATTTAGGATCGTTTACCATCCCAATCGTACCTCCAGTATAGATAATGAGTATTTTAGTCATAGGCTAAGCAAATTTCAACGAATTTCTATCTTCCAAAAAGAAGTTTAGAGTTTGCTGTGGTAATTTCTGCAATTTCTTCCAATTCTACAGCATAAATTTCTGCTAATTTAAGTGCGACGTGAATTAGATAGCTGCTCTCGTTAGGCTTACCTCGAAAAGGTACAGGTGCCAAATAAGGTGCATCTGTTTCTAAAACAAGGTGTTTTAGAGGGATATTTGCTAATACCTGATCTAATCCCGCCTTTTTATAAGTAACCACCCCACCAATTCCTAGATAAAAACCTAAATCAATAGCTTTTTGAGCTTGTTCAAGGCTACCTGTAAAACAATGAAAAACTCCCCTAAGCTTTTCATCTGTATAAATATCTAAAACTTCAAACACCTCGTCAAAAGCTTCTCGACAATGAATCACAATGGGTAAATTTGCGGCTTTAGCCCATTCAATTTGTCTAGAAAAGGCATCCTTTTGCCATTCCAATGTACTTTTATCCCAATACAAATCAATTCCAATCTCTCCAATAGCGACAATATCCTGCTGCAAAGCAAATGCTTTAATTTGCTCTAATTCGGAAACATAATTTTCTTTAACCGAACAAGGATGTAAACCCGCCATAGCAAAACACATTTGAGGATAAGCCTTCACCAATTTATCGATCATGCCTTGAGAGGCAACATCCACATTAGGCAAGAACAACCTATGAATTTGTTGTTCTTGGCAACGACTTATCATAGCGTGTAAATTAGACTCCTCTTGTTCGTAATAGATGTGGGTATGCGTATCCGTTAAAATCATATACAAAATTAAGCTTTTATCCCATAATCCACCTCATTATCTAAAGGCCCAAGCTAGGAATTTAAATAAAAAAGGTGATCTTAACAGATCACCCTTTACTTAAATATTTAAAAGCACTTATTGCACTGGAGGAACAGGAGCTGGAGGAGCTACCGGTCCTTTTGGCTTTTTAATTTCTTTAATTTCGATATCAAATACCAAAGGTGTATTTGGAGCAATTTGAGGTGCAGCACCTTGTTCGCCATAAGCTAAAGCTGAAGGCATAATTACTTTAATTTTACCACCTTTACCAATTAATTGTAAAGCCTCAACGAAACCTTTAGCAATACCATCTGATAAAGGAATTGGCGTCGGAGCAAATGGTTTTACAAAGTTTGGTCCTAAGTTTTCTTTAGCAATTTTCTCTATACTCGTATCGAAAACATTTAATTTTCCAGAAATCTTTTTGTTAGTTAACTGACCAGTGTAATCCACTACAGCGGTATCACCCCAAACTGGTTTAGGATCAGTACCTGGGTTTTCAATAACATATTGTAAACCACTTGCCGTAGTTTTAACTGCTAATTTATTATCCTCCGCATATTTTTTCATTTTAGCGGCTTCAGTTTTCTTTCTATTTGCTTTAAAGTCTTCAAAATCTTTAGTAAAGAACTCTGTAGCACGATTTTGGAAAGCAGAATCTGCTTCTTTGTCCTTTTTAGCAAATACTTTGTGAATTTTGATGACAAAGTTTAAATATTTTTCATTTTTATACTGCTCAGGACGAGGAGATTTATTATAAAACTCCATAGTATCTAAGTTCAATCTTACTTGAACGCTATCTCCTTCTTTTAAATTTTTCAACACATCAAACATATCTCCATTGTGTGATTTAGCACCAACAGGGATAACACGTGATTGCTCATAATCGTATGTAGCATCTAAAATCGAATCTTTATCATTTTTTTGGATAAAATCGAATTTAATATAATCTCCTTCTTTAATTTGTGGTCCGTTACCTTCCTTTAATACTGTATACAAGGCACCTCCATCAGCTTTCTTTTCCTTAGAACAAGCTGCAAATAAAGTAGAGGCAGCAAAAAGCACGAATAAACTTTTTTTCATCTTATTTAATAATTGTTTTTAATTTTTAGCAAATTAAGTATTTAATTTTTATTTTTTTAGTTATTACGATAATTGGATTTTATACGCTGGTAATATCGACTTAAATCGACTAATTGTTTCTGCCAAAGTATCGTCAGATTGTCCACCAGCCGCATTTCTATGCCCTCCACCATTAAAATATTTTTTACAAATTTCATTTGCTGGAAAGTCGCCAGTTGAACGCAAAGATAATTTAACTTTATCATTTCTTTCTACAATAAATGCAGCTAATTTAATTCCATTGATAGAAAGCGCATAATTCACAATACCTTCGGTGTCTCCAGTTTGGATATTATAATTTTGCAGCTCATGATTATCAACAGTTATGATGGCTGTATGATAATCTCGCATAATCTCCAATTTATGCGACAAACAATAACCTAAAAAGCGAATTCTATTTTCAGAGGAGTTATCATAAACCAATTGATGAATACGCCAATGCTCCGCACCCAAATCAATCAGATTAGCCGCTATACGATACACTTCAGCCGTTGCAGAAGGAAAACGGAAAGAACCGGAATCCGTCATTAATCCTGTATATAAGCAGGTCGCAACTTCCTTATTGATAAAATCAGCATCTTGCATGATATTCACAATAAAATCATAAACTAATTGAGCAGTAGCACAAGCATTAATATCCCAATGTCTAAAATCATCAAAATCCTCAGGATCCAAATGATGATCAATCATAATCTTAACCGCAGCACTTAAACGAATGCACTCCCCAAGATCATTGATTCGACTTAAAGTGTTAAAGTCTAGACAAAATACTATAGCCGCTTCTTGAACCAATTGTTTAGCCTGTGCTTCAGCCTCTGTATAAATTATCACATTAGCATGATAAGGCATCCAATGTAAAAAATCAGGATAATCCGTTGGCGTTATAACCGACACATGATGCCCCTTTTGAATTAAATAAGCATATAAACCTAAGGAAGAGCCCATAGCATCTCCATCTGGTTTGTGATGCGTAGTGATAACAATGCGTTGTGGCTTAGCTAATAAGCTTTTAAGTTCGGATTTAGAAATCATAATTATACTACAAAACTAAGAAATAATTGGAATTACCCCGCTTTTATTGTGCCACACTTTAATTATTTTAGAATTTAATGTAATTTTGCAAAAAAATTGAAATTATTTAGAAAATGACAACAAATAGAACTTTCACCATGATTAAGCCTGATGCCGTAGCTAACGGACATATCGGTGCAATTATTAACGACATCACCAAGGCTGGATTTAAAATTATTGCTATGAAATACACGCAGTTAAGTAAAGAAAAAGCAGGTGAATTTTATGCTGTTCACAAAGAGCGTCCTTTCTACGGAGAATTAGTTGACTTCATGTCTTCTGGACCAATAGTAGCGGCTATCTTAGAAAAAGATAATGCTATAGAAGAATTTAGAAATTTAATTGGCGCAACTAATCCTGCTCAAGCTGCAGAAGGTACCATCCGTCAAAAATATGCTAAATCTATTGATGCTAACGCTATCCACGGATCTGATTCTGATGAAAATGCTCAAATTGAAGGCGACTTCTTCTTTACCGCAGAAGAGCGTTTTTAATTCATTTATTAGTTTAGAATAATAGCAAATTTACGATATTGTCATTTCTTAAGTGATATTCCTTTACTTCAAGAAATGACATTTTTTTTTTAGCATCAAATTAATATAATTCAATAATATGAAAAAATTAGCCTTAACTAGCCTAATGATAGGATTTACCTGTCTAGCCATGGCCCAAACACCAACCAAAGCACAAAGTCCAAAAATAATCTTTAAAAACACCTTAGATTCCGCAAGTTATGCTTTTGGTTTTTCTATGGGAAGTCAATTAAAGGCAGGAGGTTTAAATCAAGTAAATTTAGAAATATTAGCCTCAGCGATTAAGCATGCCCTAAATAGCGAAGAGCCTTTATTAAGTGAAGAAGATGCGCAAACAACCATCGAAAAACTTTTCACCCAACTCAGCCTTGCAGCAGAAGCCGAAAACCGTGCAAAGTTTGCTAAAGAAATTAAAGAATCTGAAGATTTCTTAGCGCAAAACAAAACCCGTGCAGGTGTAAAAGTAACTCCTTCAGGATTGCAGTATGAAGTGATAAAAGAAGGGGCAGGGAAAAAACCTGAGCCACTTGATGGCGTGCGCGTGCACTATAAAGGCACCTTAATCAATGGAAAGCAATTTGATAGTAGCTATGATCGTGGAGAACCTGCTGAGTTTCATGTAACCATGGTGATTAAAGGATGGACTGAAGGCCTTCAATTAATGAGTGAGGGCAGTAAATATAAATTTTATATCCCTCATGATTTAGGATATGGACCTAAAGGTAATGGAGAAATTCCTCCCTACAGCACCTTAATTTTCGAAGTAGAATTATTGAAAGTAGGTATCGAAGAAAAACAATAGGTCATAAAAACACAATATCTTGAATGACAAGGGCGCCAGCCCTTTCATTCAATTTATCTATGATGCCACGTTTAACCATTAGCAATTCATTCTTAATAACGGAAGACTCAATACGTACAAACAACTTTTTTTGATTCACATAAATCTGCGTTGTTCGATTCGCTACAGCAGAACCCATAATCTCAGGCCAATAGGCTACAATACCTGTCTCATCATATCGCCCTTTCAAACGATAAGCATTTAGCATTTTTGAAATGGCCTCTTTCAAAGTGATGTCATTAGGCTTACGCATGTTGTACCTCCCCTTTCTCCACTTCAAAAATTTTAATGATTGTACCTATCTTTTCAAAGATACTCCGAATTCTCTCTGCACTCGTATCCGTAATAAAAATTTGCCCAAAATCATGATCTGAAACCATTTTCATTAGCTCTTGAACTCTTCCCTCATCTAATTTATCAAAAATATCATCCAGTAGCAAAATAGGTTTAAATCCATTTTGCTTATCCAAAAAAGCATATTGAGCTAATTTTAAAGCAATTAAAAAAGATTTTTGCTGCCCTTGAGAACCAAATTTCTTCAAAGGTAAACCACCAATACTAAACTGCAAATCGTCTTTATGTATTCCCAAAGAAGTACGCTCTAAGTGACGATCCCTAGCCCAATTCTCTTTCAAAAGCGATGCAAAATCCTTTTCCTCTAAAGGAGAAATGTATTGTAATTCCACTTGCTCTGCCTCTCCAGAAAGTTTTCGATAATACGTTTGAAACAAATCAATAAAAACCTTCAAAAACGCTTTTCGCTTTTGAAAAATTCGTGTCCCATACTCTACCAACTGTGCATCCCAAATCTCTAACAAATTGACGTCTAATTGATAGCTGGCATTAGCTTGCTTAAGCAAAGCATTTCTTTGCATTAAACTACGATTGTAGGCTATTAGTTGTTCCAAATAAGGAGCATCAGTTTGAGAAATTACATTATCTAAAAAACGTCTTCTTTCCTCACTGCCATCCATTATGATATTCACATCATAGGGCGAAATCATAACTAGTGGAAATAAGCCTATATGCTGAGCGAGTTTATCGTATTCCTTTTTATTGCGTTTGAATTGCTTTTTCTGGTTTCTTTTTAAACCACAAGAAATTAGTTCATTTTTTGCTTCCCGGTCAAAATTACCTTGAATCAAAAACAACTCTTCACCTTGCTTGATTTGCTGATTATCAATGGGATTAAAATAACTCTTACAAAGACACAAATAATGAATTGCATCGAGTAAATTAGTTTTACCAGCACCATTATTTCCAACAAAAGCATTAGCTCCCGGATCAAAACTTAGATCTGCCGAGGCGCAATTTTTAAACTGTAAAAGCGTTAAATTTTTGAGCCACATGCGCTTTCCTCAGCTATTACTTAAATATCGAATAAGTGTTTCTCAGCATGATAAGACGATCTGACTAATGGTCCACTCTCCACATATTTTAAGCCTTTTGCTAAGCCAATTTCTTTATATTTTGCAAATTGATCTGGATGAATCCAATCCACTACAGGATGATGATTACGGGTAGGTTGTAAATACTGACCAAGCGTCAAAATGTGTACGCCATTAGCAACCAAATCATCCATAGCTTCTAAAACATCCGCTTCCGTTTCCCCTAAACCTAACATAATGCCAGTCTTAGTGCGAAGTCCAAATTCAGAAATACGTTTTAGTGCCTCTAAGCTGCGATCATATTTTGCTTGAATTCTAACTTGACGTGTCAAACGTCGAACTGTCTCCATATTGTGCGAAACCACTTCTGGTCTTTCTTCCAACACGCGGTATAAATTATCCCATTGCCCCTTAAAATCTGGAATTAAGGTCTCTAAAGTAGTTTCTGGACTTTCCCGACGAATAGCTTGTAAAGTTTCTGCCCAGATTATAGAACCCCCATCTTTTAAATCATCGCGATCTACAGAAGTAATCACACAGTGTTTAACTCCCATTAACTTTACCGAATTGGCAACCCTATTAGGTTCATCTGTATCCACAGCTAAAGGTCTTCCTGTAGCCACCGCACAAAACGAACAAGATCGTGTACAGATATTACCTAAAATCATAAAAGTGGCTGTTCCGGCTCCCCAACATTCCCCCATATTTGGACAATTACCACTCTCACAAATCGTATGCAATTTATGAGTATCCACCAGGTTACGCACCTGTGCATACTCCTTTCCTACAGGAAGTTTAACCCTCAACCAATCTGGTTTGCGAGTTTTCTCATTTTCAGCAGCAACAACGGGTAATTCAATCATAACACAAAGTTACACATTCCCAAGGAATGAAAATAGCAGGATCCCCTATAATTTGTAAAATTATAATTTTTCGCTCGCGCTAAATCGCAGGCAGAATGCTTAACTTTGAGCGAATAAAACAATCATTAAACATGGCTACCTCAAAAATAACCTACACTGGAGACCTTAGAACGGTTTCTACACATTTACTTTCAGGTGTACAAATTTTAACTGATGCTCCGCCTGACAATCAAGGCAAAGGAGAAGCTTTTTCTCCGACCGATTTACTCGCAAATTCATTAGGAAATTGCATGTTAACCATAATGGGCATTGCCGCACGTACGCACGGATTTAATATTAACGGCACGGAAGCCGAAATCACAAAGATTATGGCTTCTGACCCAAGAAGAGTGGCTGAAGTTCAAGTTAAATTCACTTTACCTTCTAATGGCTTTACGCTAAAAGAAAAAGATATTATAGAAAGAGCAGCTAGAACTTGCCCAGTTGCGTATAGTTTACATCCAGATATTAAGCAAACGATTAGCTTTGAATATCTTTAGCAAACTGAATCATTTTAATGGCGGTGATCGCAGCTTCATCGCCTTTATTTCCATGCTTACCGCCCGCACGATCTAAAGCTTGTTCTTCATTATTAGTCGTTAAAACCCCAAAAATAACTGGTTTTTGGTATTGAAGGCTCGCATTCGAAATACCATTGGCTACCGCATCACAGATAAAATCAAAATGTTTCGTATCCCCTTGAATTACACATCCAAGACAAATAACCGCATCTAAATGTGGTTTTTTAGCTAAAAGCATACCCGCTGCTGCAGTTAATTCGAAACTTCCAGGAACAGCATAAGTTTCTAAATCAGCCTCTTCCACCCCATGCTTCATTAAAGAACCCAAAGCACCTTGATATAAGGCCCCAGTGATTCTTGCATTCCATTCTGCTACTATAATGCCAATTTTAAAACCCTTCGCTGAAGGAATTTCTGTTTGTGAAAAATCTGATAAATTTTTTAAATGTGTTGCCATAATGCAAATATGCTAAAAAAAAAGCCTGAGATACCTCAGGCTGTTCCATATCAATTAATAACCTCATTTTATTTGGGCTTCCACACGAGCAATATAAGCATCGATGGTCGATCCTTCCTGACTTTCAGCATACTGATTTTTAATCTTTTGGTATGCTTCTAAAGCTGCAGAAAATTCTTTTAATTCTTCTTTTACTAATCCTAATTTTTTCAAGAACAAAGGCGAAGTAAATTTGTTACTCGCTTTATCAGCTGCTTTTTGATAATAACTAGCTGCTTTGCTATAGTCTTTTAACTCACTATGTGCATCACCTAATAAACCTAAGGCTAATGGATCAGCTACAATACTACCCGTTGAAGAATATTTCTCTAATGATTCAATCGCTTTTTGATATTGACCTTGGCGTAAATAAATACCACCTAAATACAAATTTGCTAAGTTAGCTGATTTTGTATTATCGTATTCTTCTGCAATCTCAGCTAAACCAGGAAAAGATCCATCTCCGTTAATAGCTTTATTAGCTAAGGAATCAACACCGATATATTGCTCAGCTTTATACATTTGAGCTGCTGCTGTTTCTGCACGATTAGGCAAATAAGAAGCGAAATAATAAAGTGCAATTGCCCCTAATAAAAGAATGGCTCCTGCAATGAAGAGTAAACTTTTTCCATTCTCTTCCACGAAAGAACCTTTGTTCACTACTTTAGTTTCCGTTTGATCGTTTTTAGACATGTATTCAAAAATTAAGATTGCAAAAATACATTTTTAAAATAAAGTATCAACCCCTTTTTTAACTATTTAAAAAAGAGCTGCTTTTACAGCATTTCTTTTTTCAAAAATTTACCCGTTAAACTTTCTGGATGACGAATTAATTCTTCCGGCGTACCTTCAAATAAAATCTGTCCACCTCCTGCTCCTCCTTCTACACCCAAATCAATAACCCAATCGGCCACTTTCACTACATCCAGATTATGTTCAATCACCAAAACCGTATTTCCACGGTCAACTAATTGATTTAAAACCCCCATTAATACACTAATATCTTCAAAGTGAAGCCCGGTTGTCGGCTCGTCTAAGATATAAAAAGTTTTTCCAGTATCTTTTTTAGATAATTCCGTGGCTAATTTAACTCGTTGAGCCTCTCCACCTGATAAAGTGGTAGAAGATTGACCTAAACGAATATAACCTAAACCAACATCATTTAACGTTTTTATTTTTCGATAAATCGCTGGAATATGTTCAAAGAATTCACAAGCGTCCTCAATACTCATATCGAGAACATCCGAAATCGATTTCCCTTTGTATCTTACTTCTAGTGTTTCCCTATTATAGCGTTTTCCACCACAAGACTCACAAGGCACAGCGACATCTGGCAAAAAGTTCATCTCAATGATTTTCATTCCTCCACCTAAACAGGTCTCACATCGCCCACCTTTCACATTAAAAGAAAAACGACCAGGTTTATAGCCTCTAATTTTAGATTCTGGAAGTTGCACGTACAAGTTCCGAATATCCGAAAACACACCCGTATACGTACTAGGATTAGAACGAGGGCTCCTTCCAATTGGCGCTTGATCAATCTCTATCACCTTGTCAATTTCTCCTAAATGCTCTATAGATTGATAAGGAAGAGCCTCCTTTTTGGCTCTAAAGAAATGACGATTTAAAATTGGATATAAAGTATGCGTTATCAAACTAGATTTACCACTTCCTGACACCCCAGTCACCGCGATCAACTTACCTAGAGGGAAGTTTAATGTAATATTTTTTAAATTATGTCCTCTAGCGCCTACCAATTTTAAATGTTTACCATTACCTGCTCTTCTTTGAGCTGGAATAGCGATTTCCTTTTGACCATTCAAATAAGCCGCCGTTAAGGAATTTGATTTTAAAATATCTTTAGGGGCGCCTTGAGCCACAATTTCTCCTCCATGCTCTCCCGCAGCTGGTCCCATATCAATGACATAATCAGCTTCCAGAATCATATCTTTATCATGTTCCACTACCAGCACGGTATTTCCTAAATCTCTCAAGTTTTTCAAAGCATAAATTAAACGTTCATTATCTCTTTGATGTAAACCAATGCTTGGTTCATCTAAAATATACATCACGTTCATTAATTGAGAACCAATTTGCGTAGCCAATCGAATACGCTGTGCTTCTCCACCAGAAAGGGTACGCGCACTACGGTTTAAATTTAAATAATTCAAACCCACATCACTTAAAAAGCCAATTCTAGCCCTGATTTCTTTGATAACTTCGCGCCCAATAATTTGTTGCCTTTCGCTCAACCTAGTTTCTAAATTTTCAAACCAAGCTTTTAATTGCTGCACATCAAGCTGTGCTAATTCGGCAATATTCTTACCATCCACTTTAAAATGAAGACTTTCTTTCTTTAAACGAGCGCCATCACAAACCGGGCAGGTTTGCAAACGTCTAAAAGAATCCATTTCCAAAGCTGCAGCTTCTGAGCGCTTTTCCTCTTGCTCCTCCAGAAACTTGATTATGCCATCAAAACTAATATGATAATTTTGAACATTCCATTTATTATAAGCCACAGGAACGTTCAACAAATCCGGACATCCGTTTAAGATATAATCCAATTGTTCTGGCGTTAATTTTTCAATAGGCGTGGATAAGGAGAAACCATATTTCTTGGCCAAGGCTTTTAATACTTGAAATACCCAAACATCCCGATATTCTCCAATTGGCGCTAGCCCCCCATTAATAATACTTAGTTTGGGATTTGGAATTAAGCTCTCCTGATCAACTACATACACATAACCTAAACCATCACACTTTTCACAGGCACCATAAGGCGAGTTAAAGGAAAAACTATTGGGTTGAGGTTCATCATAAGAAATTCCAGTAGTTGGACACATTAAGAACTTAGAAAAGTGCGCTACTTTATTCTCCTTATCGACGATTTTCAATGCCCCCTTACCCATTTTCATCGCTGTTTGAACCGAATCAACTAAACGACTATGATCCTCTCTAGACACCAATAAACGATCCACAACAACTTCTATATCATGTATTTTGTAGCGATCAACTTGCATTTTAGGACTAATATCTAAAATCTCTCCATCTACTCTTACTTTCACATAACCCTGTTTCCGAATTTGCTCAAATAATTCTCTATAATGCCCTTTTCTTCCCTTTACAACAGGGGCTAACATATGAATAGCTTTCCCTTCAAATTTTTGGTAGATATTTTCGATGATTTGATCTTCAGCCAAACGTTGCATAGCTTCTCCAGTGTTATAGGAAAAAGCCTCTCCTGCTCTGGCGAACAATAAACGCATAAAATCATAGATTTCTGTTATTGTACCTACTGTGGACCGAGGGTTTTTGCTTGTTGTTTTCTGTTCAATGGCAATTACCGGACTCAAACCCGTCACTTGATCTACATCTGGACGTTCCATCCCCCCCATAAACTGACGAGAATAAGCAGAAAACGTTTCCATATAGCGACGCTGACCCTCAGCATAAATAGTATCAAATGCTAAAGAAGACTTACCACTTCCACTCAAGCCAGTGATCACCACTAACTCGTTTCTAGGAAAACGCACATCAATATTTTTCAAATTATGAACCCGCGCCCCATAAACTTCCACTTCACTTTGTTCCCCTAAGTCAACTTGCTTTTCAGCCATAAATAAGATCTCTATTTTTTGAGTTTGCAAAAATACACAAAAAACACACAAAAAGCTAAGCACCTGCTGAAAAGCTAATGGAATTAAAACAGGCTTTAGACATTCAATGTCAAGCTTTTGTCAAAACAAATTCGACTACATGGTCCTTTAGATTTGCATAGGAAAAAAAATAAGAATAGTTTTGAAAATAAATTGGATTCCAATTGTAAATTTGATAGACTATGATTATTGAACCTAGAATGCGAGGTTTTATTAGTTTAACCACCCACCCTGTGGGCTGTGCACAAAACGTAAAAAACCAAATTGAATATGTTAAAACAACAGGTCAAATTGAAGGCCCTAAAAGAGTTTTAGTTATTGGAGCCTCTACAGGTTTCGGTTTAGCCTCCAGAATTACCAGTGCTTTCGCTTGCGGTGCCTCTACAATAGGTGTTTATTTTGAGAAAGAGCCAAAAGAAGGTAAAACAGCAACACCAGGATGGTATAACACAGCAGCCTTTGAAACAGAAGCACAAGCCGCTGGACTATTTGCAAAAAGTTTAAATGGAGATGCCTTTTCTGATGCCATTAAAAAGCAAACGATTGAGCTAATTCAAGCTGATTTAGGTCAAATTGATTTAGTGGTTTATAGCTTAGCTTCTCCTGTAAGGGTACACCCTGTTACAGGTATCACACATCGCTCTACTTTAAAGCCAATTGGCAGCACTTTCACCAACAAAACCGTAGACTTTCATACCGGTATAGTTTCTGAAGTGAGCATTGAGCCTGCTAATGAAGAAGAAATAGCCAATACTGTACAAGTTATGGGTGGTGAAGACTGGGAAATGTGGATTGATCAATTAAAAGCAGCTGGCGTTTTAGCTGAAAACTGTGTAACTGTAGCCTATTCCTACATTGGCCCTGCTGTCACTGAAGCGGTATATCGTCGCGGAACAATTGGACGTGCAAAAGATCATTTAGAAGCCACCGCTCATGTATTAGATAAAAAATTAGCCGATTTAAAAGGTCATGCTTATGTTTCGGTCAATAAAGCCTTAGTTACACAAGCGAGTTCAGCAATTCCAGTTATTCCTTTATATATTTCTATATTATATAAAATTATGAAAGGAAAGAATTTGCACGAAGGCTGTATCGAGCAAATCTACAGACTATTTAAAGCTCACTTATATGGTGTTGATCAAACTCCTGTAGACGATCAAGGTAGAATTCGAATTGATGACTGGGAGATGCGTGAAGACGTACAAAATGAAGTAAGCAAATTATGGGCAGCAGCTACCAGTGAAAATTTAAGTGAAATTGGTGATTTAGAAGGTTATCGTAAAGACTTCTTCACTTTATTTGGCTTTGATATGGCTGGCGTAGATTACCAAGCCGACACCAACGAAATGGTAAGCATACCTGGCTTAATAAACCCAGAAGCATAAAAACGAATTGAATGTCTAACATTCAACATATTATCCCTGAACGCCCTACCCACATAGGCGACTTTTTGGTAGGGCGTTTATTACCATTCCGAGAAAAAGAATGGTAGGTCCATTTGCCTTTATCGATCACATGGGGCCTGTAAGTTTAAAGCCCGGCGAGACATGTGATATTGCCGCACATCCTCACATTGGCTTATCCACTTTAACTTTCCTTTTCGAAGGCAGTATGATGCATCGCGATGGATTAGGTACCGCTATTGAAATATTTCCTGGTCAAATAAATTGGATGACCGCAGGAAAAGGCCTAGCCCATTCAGAAAGAACACCCCCTATTTAAAAGAACAACATAAGAGTTTACATGGATTACAAATTTGGGTAGCCCTTCCTAAAGAATTAGAAAGTTGTGAGCCTAGTTTTTATCATGCCGAAGCCTCTGCCTTACCACGCTTTCAAATTGAGGGTGCAGACTTTCACTTAATCGCAGGTAAAGCCATGGGTTATGAATCACCCATTCCTGTTTATAGCCCGCTATATTTTATGAAAGTTATAGCCACCCAAACCACCCAGCTAAACTTAGGTGAAGACTTATACGGAGAAAGTAGAATTTATATTTTAGAAGGTGAAATAGAAATTGACGGCCATGCTTTCGGGCCTAAGCAATTATTAGTAGCTAAAGACAGTAAGCTTTGTTCTTTTGTAATTAAGGCACATACCAAAATTTATATTTTTGGAGGAGAGGCATTCCCAGAGCCGCGCCACATATTTTGGAACTTTGTCGCTTCAGATCCAGCTTTAATTGAAGCGGCTAAAATAAGATGGCAGAATCAGGCCTTCGACCCCATTCCAGGCGAGCACGAATTTGTACCGCTACCTCCCTTTAGGGCCAAGTAATTGTCGTTTTATTAGCTGTTGGATGTCCTGTACAAACCAGTACACGGCCTTGCGCAATTTCAGCATCTGTTAATACCTCATTATAGTCCATTCTAACTCCACCACTTGTACACGTCGCAATACAAGTACTGCAAACCCCGCCACTACAGCTATAAGGAATATCTATTTTATGTTCTAAAGCTACATCTAAAATTCGCTTGGGATAAGGCACATCAAAGGCATAAGTTTTACCCCCTAATTGCAGAACAACGGAGTAGGTGTTTTTATCTACCACTTTTTCAGTTTGATCATCATCGTCTGCCTCTTCTTCGGGCAATACAAAGGTTTCCCTTTTAATTTGCTCCGCCGCAAAGCCAGCACCCAACAAAGTGATTCTACACATATCCATATAATCAATCGGACCGCAGGTAAAAAACAAGGCTTGCTGCGCATCAAGAGGTAAATATTTTTTAACTATACTGCGCAATAAATCTCCATTTAAACGTGCTTGAGATAATATCTTGCTTTCGCTAAACAGATAAATAACTTCTAAGCGTGTAGGGAATTGTGCCTGTAAAGCTTTTAACTCTGCAGCAAAAACTACGGAATCTGCATTTTTATTACTATAAATTAAAATAACACGGCTTTGCTTTTCTGAAAATAAAGCAGCCTTCAATATGGAGAACAATGGCGTTATGCCTACCCCAGCCGCCATCAAAAATAAAGTTCTAGTCTTTTCCGATTGCGCTATCGTTTGGTCTTCTTGTGCATCCGGAATATAAGTGAAATTTCCATTAGCCTGCGTTGCTTTTACAACTTCACCCACTTTAAGTTGGTGATGAAGAAAACGTGAAATTTCTCCATTCTCTACTCTTTTCACAGCAATTGACAAATCAGCATCTACACCAGGCGCACTACAAAAAGAATAGGATCGTCTAATTTCCAAATTTCCTTTAGGAAAAATTAGCGTTAAAAATTGACCGGCATGATAATTAAAACGAACACCATCCAACACTTTAAAACTGATTTTTATAACCTCAGCAGCTTCCTGTTCAATAGCCTTTACCTCTAAATTGAATATTGTCATGCTGCGAAATTAAGCAAAAAAAAGCCATCCTCACACAACCAAGAGAATGGCCTTTTAATTTCAAGCTCACTATTCTACCGTAAAAGATGGCTGTTCATGATAAGCAATTAATGCTTTCTGATTCTTATAACCATTTCTTCTAGGGTTTTCTAAAATTTCTTTCACCGAGATTAACTTGTACACATAAGCACCTGTTTCCCGATTCAATTTCATTTTAAAATAATTGTCCTGGTTTTGTAGATTAATTTGCTTTCGCAAATGACCATCTCCAACATTATAAGCCGCAGCTACTAA
This sequence comes from uncultured Pedobacter sp., assembly GCA_964592575.1. Lineage (GTDB taxonomy): Bacteria > Bacteroidota > Bacteroidia > Sphingobacteriales > Sphingobacteriaceae > Pedobacter. Next base: position 18,554 of record CAZQFF010000013.1, on the reverse strand, counting down.
AGTCCAGCTTCCAAATATACGATGTAAGTCTTTTAAATACTTACATGCCGCTTCGGTAGATTTTCTTAGATTATATCTTTCATCTACCTGAGCATTAACTTTCAAGCCGTAACCCCTAGCTGTATTGGGCATAAATTGCCAGATACCAGCAGCGCCTTTTGGAGAAACGCCTTCTCTAAAACCTGATTCCACTAATGGAATATACTTAAAATCGTTTGGTATACCATATTTTGCTAAAATGGGTTCAATAATTGGAAACCATTTCGACGCTTTGTTATACAAACGGCTACTTTGCAAATTTTCAAAGCCATAAGAGGCTAAAACTTGTTTCATTTTGTTAGCTACACGTAAGTCATCCGCAGGAATACCTTCGCTAGCAAATTCGAGTTCTTCTAAAGTGAATTCCTCTTCTTCATTGTTGAGATTGTTTTCAGCCATGTTAAAGGCTAAAACGGCATTATTTTTTAGACTTGTTTTTCCAGTTGGTTGTGTATGAGCGAACACTTTGGCCATTACCAAAAGAACGAATCCAATGGCGAATGGTATGAGGTGTTTCCTAATCATCTTCCTCCTTTTTTTGGTGAACAATTAAAAAGCGGTGGCAAAGATAGTCATTATTAATCTAATTATCAAATAGTTACCAAAATCAAGCTTTAAAAGATCCTTTAAAGCATTGAAAACAAGTGCCTAAGCTGAGTAATTTTATAGAAGACAAAATCGCATATTCCGGATTATTTTACTAATTTTGCACTTGCATAGTATATGCAGATAATTTGACGTCATGATAAAAAAAAATCAAAGGAACAGTCGGGATGACAAGTCCGGCTCGAGCAACGGTAGATCGGGAAATAGAAAGAGCCAAAATACCCATTTCAAAGAGAACTCTAGAGAAAATACCTCGGCCACTCCACGCCGACCAAGAGATCCACAAACAGAATCTAGACCTAGATTCGAAGGCAAATCAAAATTTGAGGGTAAATCTAAATTCGAAGACAGACCAAAGTTTGAAGGAAAGTCTAAGTATGAAGGTAAACCAAAATTCGAAGCCAGACCTAAATTCGAAGGCAGAGCAAAGGAAACTGATGCTGATGCTAAAAAGAATTATAGCGACTCCAGACCTTTCCGTAAAAGAGAAAACACCAGTTTTGGTGCAAAACCATTCAAAAGAGAATTTAATAAAGATACAACAGCTAGAAAAGCTGAACCCGTATTAAGACCTCGTAAAAAAGATACAGCAAGCGATGATTTAATCCGCTTAAACCGCTATATAGCTAATTCAGGCATTTGTTCACGTAGAAAAGCCGACGAACTTATTCAAGCCGGTGTAATCAGCGTAAATCATGTTGTTATTTCTGAATTAGGCCATAAAGTAAATCCTTTTAAAGACGAAATTCGCTATAATGGCGAGTTGCTAAAACGCGAGAAAAAGGTTTATGTCTTATTAAATAAGCCTAAAGATTATATCACAACAACTGATGATCCACAGGAACGCAAAACAGTCATGCAATTAGTGGAAAAAGCTAGTCGTGAAAGAATTTATCCAGTTGGACGTTTAGACCGTAATACAACGGGATTACTCCTAATGACCAACGACGGAGATTTAGCCGATAAACTATCCCATCCTAAAAATGGAATCACTAAAATCTATCATGTTGAATTAAATAAGAACCTAAGCCAAGGGGATTACAATAAAATTGAATTTGGTTTAGAATTAGAAGACGGTTTAATTAAACCTGACAATATTCAATATGTAACTGGAGCCAGCAAAAAAGAGATTGGTATTCAGATCCATAGCGGGAAAAACCGCATTGTACGTCGTATTTTTGAGCATTTAGGCTATGAAGTCGTTAAATTAGACCGAGTAGTTTATGGTAATCTAACGAAAAAGGATTTACCTAGAGGTAGATGGAGATATTTAGACGAAAAAGAACTTATCCAAATCAAACATTTGATTAAATAATATTCGCGATATTAAAAAAGGCCTGTAACAGGCCTTTTTTAATTAACAATCTTTCCATTGACAACCGTAGCCTTTCAATACATGCTGATAATGATCTACATACATCGGTAAAATTTGAATTAAATCGAAATCTTTTGCCCGAGTATAGGCATTCTCTTTAAACAGCGCTAATACCACATCATCACTCAAAATACGGAGCGCATTTTTTGCCATATCATCCACATCGCCAACATTACTCATATAGCCACAAAAACCATCCCGATTAAGTTCTGGCAAACCACCAGCATTAGAGCTAATCACAGGCACACGACAAGCCATAGCCTCCAATGCTGCCAAACCAAAGCTTTCCGATTCCGAAGGCATAATAAATAAGTCAGAAACCGATAAAATCTCTTCTATAGCATCTTGCTTACCTAAAAAACGAACATGTTCAGCAATACCTAATTCCCTGCACAATTGCTCATTCATATTTCTTTCCGGCCCATCTCCTACCATCAATAACTTAGCCGATATCTTATCTAATACCCGATGAAACATATGAATCACATCTTCCGTACGCTTCACGCGCCTAAAATTTGAAGTATGAATTAATATACGCTCATTGTTTGGTGCAATTGCCTTTTTAAAGTGATCTTTAGGTTGCAAGCTAAAACGAGTGAAATCAATAAAGTTTGGAATAACACGAATTTCTTTATGAATCTCAAAATGATTAAAAGTATCCGTTCTCAAACTATCTGATACCGTAGTCACACCATCACTTTGATTAATAGAAAATGTAACTACCGGTTTATAGGTGGCATCTTTTCCAACTAAAGTGATATCTGTCCCATGCAAAGTAGTAATAAATGGAATCTGAATACCATAGGTACTCGCTAATATTTGCTTGGCCATAAAAGCCGCAGAAGCATGCGGAATAGCATAATGCACGTGTAAAATATCCAATTTCTCGAAACGCACCACATCCACCAATTTACTCGCTAATGCCGATTCATAGGGAGCGTAATCAAACAAGGGATAATCTCGCACAGAAACCTCGTGATAAAATAAATTTTCTGAGAAAAAATCCAATCTCGCAGGCTGACTGTAGGTAATAAAATGAACCTGATGCCCATTATTTGCCAATGCTTTACCTAATTCTGTTGCGACTACTCCAGAACCACCAAAGGTGGGGTAACAAACCATTCCTATTTTCATAATGATTCTAATTCATTTTTCAGAACCAAATAGAGTTCATTTGGCCTTTGTGTACCGATATAATACTCTAGACCATCTCGATCAGTTAAAACAACAGCATCTTTTCCTGAAGCATAAAAACGGATCGAACCATTTCTATGGAGGTTGTAAACGGGGTTATTGAATAGGTAATGACTGTATTTATCTTTTCGTATATCTACGATACTATTCAAATCAATCTTAACACGCTTAGTTGTCCAAAGACCATCTAAAATGATGCTTTTATTTTCTACAACTGTTTTAAATTGCACCAAAAAAAGCATCAGAATGGAGGCCGCTATAATGCCAAAGCCCACCACTAAAAATAGATCTACCGTATTATTTCTATCCCGTTCATAAACATAGGCACCGAAGCAAAATGCAGACATAATTAAACGAATGCAAATTCGTATATAATCCCTACCTATATATTGTTTTTCACTAAAAGCTGGTTTATTTTCCATGTTCTAATTTCCATTCGAATATAACAACTTTTTTTGTGCTCGAGGTAATTTTATAATCATTGCCCATACGATATGGAATTACCCAGACAATTCTCCCTTCCGCATCACATAACAGAGGAATAAAAGCCTTATCTGGCTGAGGTATTTTGAGACTGATAAAAAAATCGCTTAGCTTTTTAGAGCCTTTCATACCTAAGGGTTTAAACCTATCCCCAATTTGAAAATAGCGCATATAAAGCGGCCATTTCAGACTATTTGCATCCACCTGAATTTGATTGGAATGAAAAGCGGATTGCTCCATTTTAACATTATGATTTTCACTGATCACTAAAGTGCCTTTATCAAAAAAGTTCTCCCCCAAACTTAAAATTTGTTTGGCCATTTCTTTATCATCCCCAGGATTAGCCGATGTCGAAACTGATTTTTCTTTGATATAAACCTTATCTCTATCCATCCATAAAACAAAGGATGAAGATTCAACACGCTTACCAGAATCCCCTGATTCAAGCACATGCATGAGATTCTCAATTTGAGGACCTTCCAAACCATAATCTTTCAAAAGGTGATATAATAATAAAGTCCTAGGCACCAGGTTTAAAGCAAAAGCCCGCTCAAAGTAAAGTCGATCGTTTAAATCACGCTTTAAAAAATGAGGCTTTAGCTCCTCAACACGTTGTTCGAGTAAGAGCTCCATATCAGCAAATCGCCTACTATTCTCTTGAAAAGTTTTCTCTAGGTGCGGATTTATCTCCTTTAAATGCGGTACAACTTGATGTCGAATGAGATTTCTACTATACAATAATTTCGCATTAGAGCTATCTTCAACATAATCCAATTTCTCCTGCTTGACGATTTGCGCAATCTCCGCTGCAGTAAAACAAAGTAAAGGTCTAATCCAAATATCACGCTTGGCTTGAATACCATGTAAACCTGCAATACCAGTACCTCTAGTCAAGTTATACAATATCGTCTCTACGGCATCGTTTTGATGTTGAGCAAGGGCTACAAAATTAAATGCGTTTGATTGAGCTAATTCTTCAAACCAAGTGTAACGCAAATCCCTTGCAGCCATTTGTATAGAAATTTTGTGTGCCTCGGCATAAGCCGAGGTATCAAATTGACGGACAAAAAAAGGCACATGTAAGCTTTCGGCTAATAGACGGACAAAATTTTCATCCCTTTTAGATTCCGAGCCTCTGAGTTTAAAATTACAATGCGCAATAGCAAATTGAAAACCTGCTTTTGCAAAGAGATGTGCCATCAGAACAGAGTCCTTGCCTCCAGAAACCGCTAATAATACGCGATCTTCAGGCGTAAATAAATGTTCAGAACGCACAAACTGCAAAAAGGCTTTTAAAGCTAACATAGCTCAAAAATATTTAAAATATTGAAGCAAAACTTGATACAATAAAAAAAAATTAAACATAACTTTGTAAAGTGTTAAAAACCCGTTTTTTATTTATCGTATTCTTTATCCTGCCGCTATTTGTATTCGGACAAGGGAGCAATATTCAGTTAAGTCAATCCGAAAACTTAGTGGTCGATGTAGCTAAAGGATTATGGCGTGTAAAAAAACCCGTATTCTTACATCAAGGTGCCATTATGACTTGTGATAGTGCACATTATTGGAAAGATAAAAATTATTTTGAAGCTTTCGGGAATGTAAACATCAACCAAGACACCATCAATATTAGTTCAGATTTATTGAATTACGACGGAAACACAAAGGAGGCACACTTAATAAAAAATGTTAAAATGTCTGACCCCTCTAGTTTGTTAACCACAACAGAGTTTTTTTATAATACCGCCACTAGAATAGGACGCTATACAACCAATGGCAAGATCGTTAATAAAGAAGCTACGGTTACCAGCAAGCGAGGCTATTATTTTGCCAGTTCCAATGATGCTTATTTTAGAGAAAATGTAGTCGTGACTACGCAGCAAGTAAAAGTTGAATCTGATACCCTGCGCTATAATACCAATACCAATGAAACCTATTTCTATGGGCCAACCGATATTTTTGGAAAAACCGATACGCTTTACACCGAAAATGGACAATACAATACCAAGAGTCAACGGTTTTTTGCCGGTAAGAATAATTTATACACGCAAAACACAAAAACCTTAAGGGGAGATAGTTTGTATTATGATGGTGTAAAAGGCTATGGAAAAGCAGTTCGAAACATCGTCTTTACAGATGCAAAAGATCAATTAGAATTACATGGGCAATTAGGGGAGTATTTTAAAGATACGGAAAAAGTAAGGGTCCAAAATCAAGCTTATTTTGCCATAAGCACACAAGACTCTGTTGTTATCAATGGTGTTAAATCACCTGATACTTTATGGCTAGGAGCCAAAGTGCTCGAAGCCGAAATGTTATTGCAAAGCAAAGTAAAATTAATTCCGAAACCCTATGTTGTGGATGATGCAGAGGTAGGGTCCGATAGCCCCGAACGTACAGAACCCTTGAAACCTAATCAAAATAATGCCGTTAAAGACAGCACTAAAGTTGAGCTCAAAATACCTGCAATAGACACGGTTAAAACGCGTGTTATCAAGGCTTTTCAAGGTGTAAAAATTTTCAAGAACAATCTACAGGCCAAAGCCGACTCTTTGTTTTTTGCAGCGGCCGACAGTACATTAAGACTTTACAAGGAACCCATTATCTGGTCTGACAGCAGCCAATTAGTCGGTGACACCATAAATGTACAAATCCGAAGTAAACAAATTGATAATGCGCAGATCCTACAAAATGCATTTATTTCCTCCCAACAAGCAGACACCACGAAGTTTAATCAAATCAAAGGCAAACTGATAACCACATTTTTTGAACAGGGGGAAATCAGAGACATGTTTGTAGATGGCAATGCAGAATCGGTTATCTATGAAAAAACTAAAGATGGAGCATATAATTCCAATCAAACGGTATCCGCCAGGATTCGTTTAGTTTTCAAAAACAAAGAGCTCATTGAAATCCAAACCTTAAAAGTGGAAGGTAAATTTCTTACGGCTGAAGCTAAAAGTGATAACATTATTTTAACGAGCTTTACTTGGAAACCTGAACTTAGGCCCAAGAACAAAACCGAAATCACAGGTATTCGTAAACCAGCCGTTTTACCTAAGAAAACATCGGTTATAAAAAAGGCCCCAGCTAAAGTTCCTGCTAAAAATCAACCAACTAAAGATTTTAAAAAGTCTCGCAATTGAGCCACTGCTTGAGCACGATGACTAATCTTATTTTTAATGTCTAGTGGCAATTCGGCAAAAGTTTCCTGATAACCATCAGGCACAAAAATGGGGTCGTATCCAAAACCACCCTCACCTCGAGCAGCCGATAACAAAGTTCCAAAAACGCGTCCCTCAAAGGCATAGGTTTTCCCCTGAAACTGTAAAGATATCGCACAGGTAAAATTAGCCTTTCGATTAGGCTCTCCTTGCATTTTTTTTAATAAAAATTGAAGATTCTCTGTATCCCCTCTTTGTCCAGAATAACGAGCAGAATAAATACCTGGCTCCCCATTTAAAGCCTCTACTTCTAAACCACTATCATCGGCAAAACTATCCGTTTGATAATGCGCTAAAATATAGGCCGTTTTTAAAGCTGCATTTTCTGCAAAGCTTGAACCTGTTTCAGGAATATCATCCGAGCAAGCGATATCACCTAAACTCAGTACTCTAAATTCAGGAGCTAAGAGCGCCTGCATTTCTGCCTTTTTCTTTGCATTTTGACTAGCAAAAACAATATCTATCATGGAAATAAAGTCTTTAATTGCTTCCAATAGGCCTTTTTAGCAGCTACATCCGATTTAAGCTCGGTTAAATGACTGGTTAAAATAAACTGCAGGCCATCTATTTGATGAATGACATTAAAAGCTAAGTCATCTAAACCTAAATCACTAGCAGTCATGCCAAATGACAGCACTTTTTGACTGTCTAAAAAAGAAGTGATTTGATGAAAATTATAATGTTGATGCTGATCCCAAAAAACAATGGCATAATCAGCCACTTTAATCTTAATCGCGTCCAGAATAGCCATCAATAATTTTCTCTCCTCCGAATGCAATTCTTTATCCAAGGTATCTTTCAGCAAAACCAATATTTTTTGGTTATTGCCTCCCAAATAATTAATGTGAATCGGTTTTGCCTGCTGTTGCCCATCCGAAATCATATATATTTCCTCTTGGAAAAATAAACGAAGTGCCTGAGCGTTATCAGTTTGTAAAGGATTCATGTTTTTGATAAAAAATTCTGTTAAAAATAGTTAAATATCTTATTATAGCCTCTTAAATTGTTATTTTTATATCTTTATAATATATTGTCCAAAGCTTTAGTGAAAAGAATTAGTATCCTCCTGTTTCTGTTTGGTTTGCCCTTCTGGTCTAATGCCCAGATCGTAGCGACTATAAACGACAAGGCCATTAGCAGTAAGGAGTTCCTTTGGGTTTATAAAAAAAATAATCTGGGGAAAAATCAGGCTTCTTATCAAGAACTAGCTAATTACTTAGAGCTATACATTAATTTCAAATTAAAAGTTTTAGATGCCCAAAACCTAGGCTTGGATAAAGAGCCTAGCTACATAGACGAAATTATGCTCTATGAAAAAGCCCTTAAAGCGCAAAGGAAGGCAGGCCCAAAACAAGCCGAATTCGATCTTATCATGCGCGAATATAGAGAAGGAGTACTGATGTTTAATATTTCAGAACAAAAGATTTGGAACAAAGCTATGGAAGATGAAATAGCCTTAAGATCCATATTTGATAAGAATCAATCAAAATTTAAAGATAAAAGCTTTGAAGAAGTTAGAGGTGATTTAGCCATCTTATATCAAATTCAATTAGAGCAAGAGTGGCTTAGCCAATTGAAGCAAAAACACCTTATCCAAATCAATGAAGGCGAATTACGCAAATTAGCTAAACCCGAAAACGCATTTAGCCGCAAAAATTAAGTTTAAATAGCCGAATAATTATAACTTTGCAAACGCATTACGTCATAAGAACATGAAGAGAATACTATATATTTTAATTGCATTTATGGCTTGGGGAGCAAATAGCCAAGCTCAACAAAAAAACTTAGATAAAGTTGTAGCTGTTGTCGGAAACAACATTATTTTATTATCCGAACTCAATCAGCAATATGCTATTTATTTAAATCAAGGTAATCCTGTAGATGAAAAAGTAAGATGTATGTATCTGCAACAAATGTTAATTCAAAAGTTGTTAAAACAACAAGCTGAAATTGACTCCATAGTTGTTGACGACAAACAAGTAGATGACGAGTTAGATAAACGTCTGCGCTATCAAATGCAACGTATGGGTGGACAGGAGCGTTTAGAACAGTTTTTAAATAAATCCATCTTACAATATAAAGATGAAATGCGTGGTGAGGTTAAAGAAGGATTAATTGCACAAAAAATGCAAGCTAAGATAACCGAGAACGCTATGGTTACGCCATTAGAAGTAGAACAATATTTCAATACTTACCCTAAAGATAGTTTACCTGATATTGGCGCCGAGGTAGAAGTAGGAGAAATTACCTTATTTCCAAAACTTACCAAAGCCGAAAAACAACCTTTTATCGACAAGTTAGAGGAATTAAGAAAGCGTATTGTGGATGGAGAAGATTTTGCCTTCTTAGCTAAAAGTTATTCTGAAGATCCAGGTTCTGCTTCTGAAGGTGGAGATTATGGTTTTATTGACCGAACCACAATGGTAAAAGAATTCACAGCTTGGGCATTTAAATTAAGAGCAGGTGAAATCTCACCTGTATTTGAAACAGAATACGGTTTTCATATTGTACAAGTTATTGAGCGTCGTGGAGAGCAAGCTCATGTACGTCATATTTTAATTAAACCAAAGTTCACCCCAGAAAGTATCGAGCGCTTAAAACTAAAAGCTGATAGCATTTATAAAGATTTAAACGAAAAACGTTATCCATTCTCTTATGCCGCCTCTACTTATTCTGACAATAAGGAAACTCAGTACAACGGGGGTATGTTATTATACGCCGATAATGTAACCAATCGCACCACTTTTATTCCTGTTGAAAAATTAGATCCAAATGTGTTTTTAGTAATTGACACGATGAAAGCAGGTGAAATTAGCAAACCATTCTATTTTCCAGCTGATGAAATGGGCAATGAAGGTTATAAAATTGTTTACTTAAAATCTAAAATCCCACCCCATAAAGGTAGCTTAGAACAAGATTATCCTAAGTTTAAGGAAAGAGCTCAAAAAGAAAAAGAAGACAAGATTGTAAGCGAGTGGTTTGAGAAAAGAAAAGAAACAACCTATATCAAAATCGATGAAGAATACGGTGGCTGTAGTGAATTAAAACTATGGTTCAAAGATAAAAAGTAAGGATTATATTTAATTTGATTCAACCAAATTCCTTAGGTTTGGATAGTCGGTCACGATTCCATCCACACCTAAGCTTTTAAAATAAATTACTTTATCACTCGAGTTTACTGTCCAAGGAATAACGCGCATGCCTAGTTCATGACATTTATCCACCAAAGACTTACCCACTATTACCAAATAAGGACTAAATATATCTGGCACAAAGCCCAATCGTTTGATATGATCTTCTACCTCTTCCTTTGTATCCACTAAAAGCGCAAGGTGCATTTTTGGGTAGGTCTTTTTGATATATTGTAAAACTCGAATATCAAATGCCTGAAGGATCACCCTTTTCTCTATTTTTTGAGCTTTAATTTGCTGCATCACTAAATCCACATATTCTTTTGGCTTAGGATGAAATTGATCATCCCCATTTTCCAGCATTCTAAACTCAATACTGAAATCGGGCTTTTTTAAATTTTTAGATTTTGCGTATTGCTCAACTGCCTCTACAACCGAACTTAAGCGCGGAGCCTCCGCTTTAAATTTCTCTTGCCCAGGGTAAGCGGACACCACTTTGGAGCCCACATCATATAGCCTAATTTGCGCATAATCCATGGCATAAATATTATGCTTCTTCTGTTCAGCGAAAGGAATGGGCTTACCTTCCGGCGTTAAAATATGAGCACTAGAAAAGAAGGGATCACTGGCTAATATCACTTCCTTATCTTTTGAAATCACCACATCCAAATCCAATACATCAACGCCTAAATCCATAGCTCGGAGCATTCCCTCCAAGGTATTTTCAGGCATAATGGCTCTTGCACCCGATTTGCCATACCAAAGAAACTTGTCGCTTGGGGCTTGAGCAAATAAAATAGATGTAAAAAAAGAGAGCGCTAAGCAAAAACTTAGGCTTTTAGACATAACTAACGATCAGCTAGGGTATATAATTGAATTAATAAATTCCAAGAAAAATCGGCTTGCTTTTCCCACACATAAATATAATTAAAACTCTCTCTCAGCTCATTTTTATAATCAATCGTTGCTAAACCGTAGGAATAAGCTAAATCTCCACCCAAAGCTTTATCAAAACCAGCATTTTTCAAACTTATATTTTGAACCATACGATTATTAAAAGCCTGAATATTTTCCTTTCCTATGATAGCATCCGTACCTGGAAATAATAATCTAGAATTTTGATCCACGAAACCTGCGAATGCATGGGCTCCATAGGTTTTTAAAGTTGCATTTAAAGTTTTCTCGGTAGTTAGAATAATATCCTTACTCGCTTTCAACTCCTTTTGACCAGCCATAACTGGCTTATATTTTTCAGCCGGTTCAATAACTTGAGCCGCTTTTGATTGTAAAGGCTTATTCGTTTCAGCACCCATATCTAAGATTAATTCCCAATTCCCCTCTGCCCCTCTCCAAATAGACAGATAGTGCCCATAAGATTTTTGATCTCCATCCACAGTATAGATTCCGGTAGTTAAACCAAAATCCCGACTCTTTGAAATACGTGTATAATTGGGAATCCAAGAAATTTGTTTGGTATCCTGATTAGCTTGGCTATAAAGTAATCTAGCATTAACTGGATTTGGACGAAAAACTAAGGCATCCTTAGCGGCAAACACACCATAAGCAGCATTAGTACCTTCCTTTTTTGCCATTTCTGAAAAAGCTAAATCAGCTCGCTCCAAAGATTTAGCACTGCCATCCGACTTTTGAGCCATCGCTGAACTTGCAAAAAAACACAAGCCTAAAAATATACTACTCCATTTCATATCTTAGAATTTAATAATTTTTATTTTTCACTATAAATTGTCGCTAGAACTACCTTTCCAACTGCATTCAAAGCATTTTTATCAATATGCGCCAAGTTATCAAATTGGGTATGCCAGTGTGCGTAAAAACCACTATTTGTATAGTGAATGATATCAATCGTAGGGATTCCTGCTTGATTCATCCAATAATGATCATCCATCACAGCGGATGCTTGAATAGGTAGAAAGAAGCGATTATAACCTAATTGATCGGCTATGCCCCAAACCTTATCTACAACATGAGAGGCATATTGTCGAGAATATTCCTCCATAGCGAATTGGGCATTTTCTCCTCCAACCATATCTAAATTAATGGCATATAAAGGCTTATAATCCTTAACAGGCATATTTTTAGACCAATATTGAGAACCTAAACAATAGGAAGTTGTGCCATTCGCATCGCCATCAGGATTACCATAATCTTCTAAATCCCATAAAATAAAATCTACGCCCACTTCGGGTTGCTTAATTTGTATTTGACGGGCCATCTCCAAGATAACCGCTACCCCCGAACCTCCATCATTTGCCCCATCAAATGTTTTTTTATGATTATTATGATCTGGATCCTGATCTGAAAAAGGACGTGTATCCCAATGAGCCGAAATCAAAACTCTTTTTGCCTTTTCTGGACTAAAAGCCGCAATGATATTTTTTAATTGATGCGTTTTCCCATCAAAAGTTTGAATTGGGGCTGTTTGCACAAAAACACTCCCGCCATAGCTTTTCAATTTAGCCTGCAAATACTCCGCACAAGCAGCATGAGCTACTGTTGAGGGAATACGAGGTCCAAAATCAACTTGAGCTTTCACAAAATTGTAAGCCGAATCCGCATCAAAAGCAATATCGCTACTTTGCAAAGTAGATACTTCTTCATTTGCTGAACTTGGGTCAGCTGCTTTTGGATTTTGCTGACAGCCCAGGAATAAATTAGTCGCCATCAATAGCATGCCTACTAATTTGTATGGAGTTTTAATTGTTAACATATTATATTTTTGTCCAAGTGGCGCCTTCTTTACTATCTTTTAATTGAATGCCAATTTCTTGCAAACCCAATCTAATTTTATCAGAAGTAACATAATCTTTGTTCTCTTTTGCCGATTGACGAATTTGCATCATTAATTCCATAACCTTTGCTAAATCCCCAGATAGACTTTGCTCATCTTCTAAACCCAATATATCAAAAACAAAAATCGGCAAGAAATGTTGCAGCTCTTTTAAATCCTCCGCTGATAATCCTGCTTTTTTATCGTGAATGGAATTGATCCAACGTACCGAATCAAATAACTCAGCAATAGCAATTGGTGAATTAAAATCATCATTCATCGCTTCTTCAAAGCGTGATTTCAAACCTAACACATCATAATCACTCGATGCTGAAGCCTCTAAATTAGGCAATAAAGCCATGGCTGACATCAAGCGTCTAAAGCCTTTTTCTGCCGCATCCAAGGCATCATTAGAAAAATCTAAGGTACTTCTATAATGTGCTTGCAGCATGAAAAACTTCACGGTCATCGGGCTATAACCCTTACGCAATAAAGGATGCTGACCCGTAAACAATTCACCGGGCAGGAAGCCGTTCCCAGCTGATTTAGACATACGCGTTCCATTGACCGTCAACATATTGGTATGCATCCAATATTTAGCTGGCGTCACCTGATTACAAGCTTCGGATTGGGCAATTTCATTGGTATGATGCGTTGCCGCCAAATCCATTCCTCCACCATGAATATCAAATCGCTCTCCCAAATATTTTGAACTCATCGCCGAACATTCAATATGCCAGCCAGGGAAACCCCAGCCCCAAGGCGAAGGCCATTGCATTAGAGTTTCCGGTTTAGCTTTTATCCATAGAGCAAAATCTAAACGTCCACGCTTATCGTCCTGTCCCGAAAGCTCTCGCGTATTAGCGAGCATTTCCTCTAAATTGCGATTTGTTAAAATTGTATAATTATGTTGTTGATTATATTTTTCTACATCAAAATAAACCGTACCATTTACCTCATAAGCAAAACCCTTAGCCAAAATCTCTTTCACCATTTCAATTTGCTCGGCAATATGTCCGGTTGCCGTTGGCTCAATACTTGGCGGCAAAGTATTAAACATGCGCATCACTTCATGAAAACCTAAGGTGTACTTTTGCACAATTTCCATCGGCTCCAATTGCTCCAGCTTGGCCCTTTTTGCAAATTTATCATCTCCCTCATCACGATCCCCCTCTAAATGTCCTGCATCCGTAATATTTCGAACATAACGCACTTTATAACCCGCATACTTCAAATACCTAAAGATTAAATCGAAAGAGATAAAAGTTCTACAATTACCTAAATGCACATCCGAATAAACAGTTGGACCACACACATATAAACCTACATGTGGTGCATTTAAAGGTTCAAAAACTTCCTTTTTTCGTGTTAAAGTGTTATATATCTGAATATTTTGCATACACTACAAAGTTAATACTATTATTGTTCATTCCATGTAAAATCCGCTCTTACAGGAAAGTGATCTGATAATTTCTCCTTGATAATTTTATAGTTTTCGACCTGTAATTCAGGACTACTCGCTATATAATCAATTTGAAAATTAGGAAACTTCCCATTATAAGTCCGTCCTAAGCCCCAACCTTTCTTTTCAAAAGCATTATGCAAAGAATCGGTTAATTGCTGTACGGCATAAGAAGCTGGGGTATCATTAAAATCCCCAGCAATTATAAAAGGTATAGGACTAGTCCGCATATGTGCTTTCATTACCTTGACTTGTCGACTACGTTTTTGAAAAGCCTTTTTCAACATCGACAATATTCTTTTCGTCGGGGCAATTTGTGCCATCTCCATATCCAAACCTACTTGATCGATATAATCATAATCTTCTCGATTAAATGAAATAGATTGTAAATGCACATTATAAATTCGAAGTGCCCTTTCTCCAACCAAAACATCGGCATAAATACTTGAGTTTCCTTTAGAGTCTTCAAATTGGATTAATCCCGAGTCTTGAATAGGATATTTAGAAAAAATGGCTAAACCCGACAAATTCTTTTTCGCACTCATGGTAGGTTCAAAATATACATATGGTGTTTTCAATATTGTTTTCAAAGAATCAATGGTATCAAAAACCCCTTCTTTTCGCGTATAAAACTCTTGAAAACAAACGACATCGGGCTCGATTAATTTAAGTAGCGCATAAAAGCTACTCAGACTTTCTTTGGAGGGATGTTCCCCATAAGCACTAAAACTGTGCACATTATAGGTCAACATACGGATATGCTCTGGAGCTGATTTTTTATCTTCTCCAGTATTCCCCCACAGTCCTATACTATCCCGCATAGGCACATAGCCATAAATTAAAATTGCACAAAAGGCGATGAGGATATAAACCTGCTTACGAATAAGCCAGTATAACATTAAGATTAAAAAGAAAAATAAAGAGAATGGAAAAGATAAGCCAAAAAAAGCATAATAAGGATAATCAACAGGATCCCATGTACCGGCCCATATCCCTAATAACACCGCTAAGGCTATACCCAAACTCAATATGGCTATAAACCCATCAAAGTATGTAAACCTTTTTCTTTTCAATTCTTACTCGCTTTAAACAAAATCTCTTTTTCTTCTCGGCTCAATTTTTCATATCCTGAAACCGATATCTTATCTAAAATGGCATCAATTTGGGCTTGATCCACCGCCTCTGTCTTCTTAGATCTAGTTTTAGAAGATGGAGGTATATCATTTTTTACTACTTTAATTTTAGGTTTTGCTGTTCTTTTAAATAGACGCCAATCCCTTTGATAGAGTTTTAATTTTACATAAAGAAAGGCAAAGGCTGCCCCACATAAATGAGCAATCGTTGCTCCAGCTTTCCCGTTTTCAACACCTAATAAATCTAAAAAAATATAGCCTAAAACTAAATATAATAATTTAACCTGGCCTATGAATAAAAAGGGGATCCGGTATTGCGGCACCATAGTAACCGTGGCTACCATAATCCCCATAACCGCCGCCGCAGGGCCGGCTAAATAATCTTGTTGTCCATGCAAAGCGGACAAAAACTGATAGGCTAAATAAAAGCCAATACCCGCAAAAAAAGCTGAGCCTAAATAAACGATATAAAAATCCCGCGTTTTAAAAAAGCTTAAAAAAATCTGCCCTATCCAAAACAACCAAAGCATATTGAATAATAGGGCAAATACATCTTGTCCAAAGAAAATATGAGTAAAGAGCGTATAGACTTTCCAATAAGCTCCAGAAAGTTGGGCAGGCACTAACAGATATTCCTGAATGATGGGTTTTAATCCATTAGCTTGCCCGGCTAAAAAAACTATTAAACTCAGTAAGGTAGCGGCTAAAAAGACAGCCACATGTAGCATAACAAACTTTCGAGAAATTTCTCGACTATCTAAAAACAAGGTTTTTAAACCTTGCCCAAATCTATAATTATTCATAATAGTCGTAATAGGTATTAGAATTCCTCCATCGTTTTACCAAGAAATACCCAATTAAAGCACCTCCCAAATGCGCAAAATGCGCCACTGAATCGCCTGCAAAATTGCCTAAACCCAGCATCAATTCAATAACGATATA
Source organism: uncultured Pedobacter sp. (assembly GCA_964592575.1). Taxonomy (GTDB): domain Bacteria; phylum Bacteroidota; class Bacteroidia; order Sphingobacteriales; family Sphingobacteriaceae; genus Pedobacter. The sequence continues at coordinate 2,177 of CAZQFF010000013.1, read as the reverse complement.
AACTGGAATAATGTATTTCGCCTTAATAGGCACTGGAATAAACATGATATACATTTCAACATTCGGGTATAGCATGGCAAAAGCAACTAAAATCCCAAATATGGCCCCGGAAGCACCTAACATACGTACAAAATAAATTTCATACAAGGTGGTTGAACCCGCAGCTTGAATCGCTTCGACACTATTGAAGGCAGATCCCGTAATTTGAGACACTTCAATAGCCTGCACAACCCATTGTAAGACTAAGGCACCTAAACCGGTTAAAAGGTAAAAATTTAAAAAGCGCTTTCCTCCCCAATGATATTCTAAAATAGATCCAAAGGAAAATAAAGCAAACATATTGAAAAATATATGCATCAAACTACCATGCATAAACATATAAGTTATCGGTTGCCATATTTTAAAATAAGGGGAATCCACATAATACACGGCTAAATAAGCACTAAGGTCTAAATTCTGATTCCCAAAGAACCAAGTAAGGATGTACATCAGTACATTTATGATCAATAAGTTTTTAACTACTGGACTAATTTGTTGCATAATTTAAATATCAAATTTTTTCAAATTTCAAGGCTATTTCTTCTAAAGACAAGGTTTGCACCACCCACTTCCCGTTCAAACTTAAATTAGGGTGTTGGCAAGCAAATAACTCATCCACAAGGGCTTGCATTTCTTCCTGTGATAAACGTTGTCCCGACTTTATAGCCGCATTTTTGGCCATACTTTTCGCTAAACTATCTCGTTTATCCAATTTCAAATCTTGTTGGTTTTGTTTATAATTTTCGAGCAATTGTTCAAAGAGCTCTGTTTCTTGTATAGCTTGATTTCCTAATTCTACTGGAACACCTTCTATCACAAATGTATTTTTTCCAAACTCTCGTACTTGGAATCCTAAACTACGTATATCCTCCAACAAGCCTTTTACCAAAACAAAATCCTGTGGAATTACACTAATCGTTTGTGGAAATAAACTTTGTTGGGAAGCTCCCTTCCTATCCTCCAAATGCTGCAAAAATCGTTCATACAGAACCCGCTCATGCGCAGCTTGCTGATCGATAATCATAATGCCCGATTTTATTTGCGATACAATATATCGCTGGTGCCACTGCATATAGCTTTGAGGCTTAGCTTCTTCTTTTATAGGCTCTTCCAATGGCAATTCCAAGGCGGCCAATGGCTCCTCTTTCGCCGTGATTTGATATAAATCTTCCCATCCAGCTGTAGAGGGGCTCAAAGCTTTGGCATAAGCAGCATAACTGGTATCTCGCTTAGGCTTAGGCTCGGCATCAAAAGGATTAAAATTAGGATTAAAACTAATACTTGGAGGCACAATCTCCTCCATAGGCTTAGGACTAATTAATTGAGAAAACCCTGTTTCTTGATTAAAATCAATAGAAGGACTGATATTATAACGCCCAATAGAGCGCTTGATCGCGGCATGCAAAATCGCATAAATTGATTTTTCATCCACGTACTTAATTTCCGTTTTGGTCGGATGCACATTCACATCTATCTGGGCTGGATCAATCTCAATGAAAAGCACATAAAAAGGGAAGTGATCATCCGGAAGAATCTCCTGATAGGCTTTTAAAATAGCATGGTTCAGATAAGCGTCTTTGATAAAGCGATTATTAACAAAGAAAAATTGCTCTCCTCTGGTTTTCTTAGCATACTGTGGTTTCCCAATAAAACCTTTCAGATTAATAATGGTAGTTTCTTCCTCTACTGGAATCAAACGCTCATTATAATTTTGTCCAAAAAGATGTATAATTCTTTGCTTTAAGCTGGAAGTCGATAAACGATGAATTTCCTGTCCATCACTATGCAAACTAAAGTCAATTTGCGGATAAGCTAAAGCCACGCGTTGAAATTCCTCGAGAATGTGCTTCATTTCAGCGGCATTACTCTTTAAGAAATTTCGTCTGGCCGGTGTATTATAAAATAAGTTTTTGACACTAATTTGCGTACCCACTTGGCAAGAAACCGGTTCTTCTTCTAAAAATTCCGAACCCTCAATCCGAATTAATACCCCTAATTCTGCCGAAGCTTGTCGGGTTTTTAATTCCACTTGAGCAATCGCCGCAATAGAAGCCATCGCCTCTCCTCTAAAACCCATGGTGCGAATAGCAAAAAGATCGCTAGCCTTTTTTAATTTCGAGGTGGCATGTCGTGCAAAA
>CAZQFF010000012.1:0-79853 GCA_964592575.1 uncultured Pedobacter sp. | reverse complement strand
ATGATTTCCAAAAAAAATGGGGCAAAAGAAATTATGAACCAAACTGGAGACAGTCTAATAAAAGCTTTCTATTAGAACAAACACAAAATAAGGCTCCCCAAACAACATCCATAACACTAAGCCCACCGTTAGAAAAAGATGCTTGGATACAAACCCAAGTAAATCAATATAAGGCACAGCTACCTAAAAATGAAACCGAAAAAACCTTAGCGCTAAACCAAATAGAACAAGCTCTATTAGAAATTGGAAGGTTTTACCAACAAGAAATTGGAGACCCTAAAGAAGTCATTCAAGTCTTTGAAAATTATCTTAAACGATTCCCAAAGCATACAAATCTAGCCGAAATTCATTACAGCCTTTACCTGGCTTATAAAAAATTAAATGATGACCAAGCCGAAAAACACAAAGAAATTGTCCTCAGTCAATTCGCCGAGAGTGATTTTGCGAAAACAATCTTAGACCCACTCTACTTTAATCGCCAAAAAGCATTAGAACAACAATTAAAAGAAATCTACAATCAAGCTTTTAATTATTTCCAAGATAAAAACTACAGCGAAGTTATTTCCCTTGCCAATCAAATTAAGCAAAGATTTCCGGGCAATGAACTACAAATTCAGTTCGACTACCTCAAAGCTATTGCGATAGGAAAAAGCAGTAAACTACCTGTTTTATTAAATGCCTTTGCTGACATCAAATTAACTTATCCACAAGATTCCCTAATTATACCGCTAATAAACAAACAAGAACAATTTATACAGGCCAATTACGACCAATATCAGAAACGAACGTTTGCCTTATTAGACATCGATTCAACCGAGGTAAAACTGGAAAACAAAAAGACAGTTATAACTTATCAAGCTGCCCCTGTTGTCATAACACAAGACAGCCCAAAAGTTGACTTAAGCATCCTCACAGATAAGCCAGCTGAAACCCAGACCCTACCGAAAATTAAAACCGACGGACTCTTTACCGATCAAAGTGATACACGCTATTATTTTGTCGTAGCCGTAAAAAGTATGGAACATAGTCTAAGTTCCTCACGCTTTGGAATTGGACAATTTAACCGCGGACTATTCGGCGGAGAAAACTTAAAACACCAATTATTCGATTTAGAAGAACATCAAGTTATATTTGTAGGCGATTTTGATCAATTAGACGACGTAAAAACCTATACCGAGGAAATTTCTAAACAATTGAATAAAATCATGAAAATTCCCTCAAATTTGTACCAAGGTTTCTATATTAGTAAAACGAACTTTGACCTCATCAAAACCAGCGCTAACTTAGAACGATATCTTTTGTTTTATAAAGGAAATTTAGAAATAAATGAGCAAGAGCAATAACAAAAACATAAACCCAGAAACTATAAAAAGATATAATCGTCTATTATGGAAAATATTCTTAGGCTTTACTTTAGCCTTTGCCCTTTTCATTGTAAGTATCAGTTATGGTTTATTTGGAGAAATTCCATCCTTTAAAAGCATAGAGAACCCTAAAAGTAATCAAGCTACCGAAGTGATTTCCGAAGACGGAAAAATTCTAGGCACCTACTTTGTTAAAAATCGTTCCAATGTAGCCTATAGTGAAATTAGTCCAAACGTTATCAATGCCTTAATTTCAACCGAAGATATCCGTTTCATGGATCACTCAGGAATTGATTTCAAACGAACCTTTACCATTTTCGCCTACGCCTTAATGGGCAAAAAGCAAGGGGCCAGTACAATCACTCAACAGCTAGCCCTCAATCAATTTTCAGAAGAAGGCCGTCAAAAAAACTCACTCAAAAGAATCATGCAAAAATTCCAAGAATGGGTAATAGCCGTAAAATTAGAAAGAAATTACACCAAAGAGGAAATCATTACAATGTACCTCAATACTGTTGATTTTGGGAACCATGCCTATGGAATTAAATCAGCCGCACGTGTTTATTATAATACCACACCAGATAAACTCACGCTTCCTCAAGCTGCCGTATTAATTGGCATGCAAAGAGGAATCACCCGCTATTCTCCAACGCGTAATCCTGAACGATCAAAAGAACGCCGAAATACCGTAATGGCCCTCATGGTTAAAAACAATTACTTAACCTTGGAAGAATTTAATACCTATAAAACGGAAGACCTAAATCTCAAATTTAATGCAGCCACTTCAAACGAAGGCATAGCACCTTATTTTCGCGCAGTTGTAAAATCAGAAGTTAAGAAAATTTTAGAAGAAAGAGCTATCACCAAAAACGGAGAACCTTACGACTTAGATAGAGACGGACTAAAAATTTACACCACTGTAAATTACGACATGCAAGTTTATGCCGAAGAAGCTCAAAAAGAATATATGAAAGTGCTTCAGGCCCAATTTAATGCTAGCTGGAAAAACAGAAACCCATTCAAAGGCATGGAACTTCAAATCCAACAAGGCATCAGACGTTCCGATCGCTATAAAGCGCTAAAATTAGAAGGAAAAACAGACACGGAAATTGATCAAGACTTCAATACAGCAACCCGCATGACCATTTTCAGCTGGAAAGGTAATATAGATACCTTAATGAAGCCAATCGACTCTGTAAAATACTATAAAATGATCCTAAGAAATGCCATGATGGCTATGGATCCAAAAACAGGACATATTAAAGCTTGGGTAGGCGGTATAAACTTTGAGCATTTCAAATATGATCAAGTAAAAATGGGTACCCGACAAGTAGGATCAACAGCCAAGCCATTCACCTATGCTGTCGCCATAGAAAACGGCATGTCGCCTTGTTTAACCGTTCCTAATGAGCCTGTAACTATTTCTACACCTGGCAGCCCTGACTGGACACCACGCTCATCAGGAACCATTCCTGGCCCAATAACGCTACAAAAAGCATTAGCCAATTCCCAAAATTATGTGGCCGCATACCTCATGCGTGAGGTAGGACCCACAGCGGTGGTTAATGAAATAAAGAAAATGGGCATTACTTCCGATGTACCAGCGGTACCCTCTATTTCACTCGGAACCTTTGATGCGTCCATATTTGAAATGGTAGGAGCCTATGCCGTATTTGCCAACAAAGGAGCTTGGACAGAGCCAACCTTCATTAGTCGAATTGAAGATAAAAATGGCGTTGTACTTTATGAAAGCAAACCTCTTGTAAAAATAGCCATGAACGAAGAAAGCGCCTATGTCATGACCCGCATGCTAAGAAGTGTAGTTACCAGTGGAACAGGATGGCGATTAAGCGGTCGATATGGGATAAACACCCCAATTGGTGGTAAAACAGGCACCACCCAAAACAACTCCGATGGATGGTTTATGGCAATTTCTCCAGATATAGTAGCCGGAGTTTGGACAGGCTGTGAAGATAGAGCATTCCGATTTACAAGTACTCGAGATGGAGAAGGTGCTAATTCAGCCTTACCAATCTTTGCTGGATTTATGAAAAGAGTTTATGCTAATCCTAAATTAAATGTAAGTAAAGCTGATTTTGAAGCCCCTAAGGATGGATTAAGTATCATTATTGATTGTAACCTTTATAACAACCCTTCTACGCCAGAACCTTCAGAAACTGAACAACGTTTAGGGTTTTAAGCTTTCCTGCAAATCCTTAACTTTGCACCACATGTCTAGCTTCGATTATAAAAAGGCTCTTGCTGAGATTCCACATAAACCTGGCGTATATCAATATTATGATGCCGACGATCAACTCCTTTATATTGGAAAAGCTAAAAATTTAAGAAATCGCGTAGCCTCTTACTTTAATCAAGAAAAAAGTCAACTCAATGGAAAAACAAGGGTTCTTGTTTCAAAAATCAGAAGAATTCATTTTACCATTGTAGATACCGAAATAGATGCCTGGCTTTTAGAAAATAATCTAATAAAAAAGCACAAGCCAAAATATAACATCCTTTTAAAAGACGACAAAACTTATCCCTGGATAGTCATAAAAAACGAAGCATTTCCACGTATTTTTAGTACAAGGAAAATGATCAAGGATGGCTCCAAATACTTTGGGCCTTATGCCTCAGGGGCAATGATGCATACTATTCTAGATTTGATAAAAGACGTTTATCCTTTGCGCACCTGTAATTTAGCCTTAACCGACAAAAACATAAACGAAGGAAAATTTAAAGTCTGTCTAGAATATCAAATTGGAAATTGTAAAGGGCCCTGTCAAGCTTATCAAAGTCATGCCGATTATGCACAAAACATCTCCGAAATTAAAGATATCTTAGATGGCAAAGTATCATCCGTAATCAAAGAAGTAAAACGCGTAATCAAAGAGGCCGCTGCCCAATTAGCATTTGAAACAGCCCACCAATACCAACTTAAATTAGAACATCTAGAAAAATATCAAAGCAAATCTACCGTTGTAAGTAGTTCCATTACCAATGTAGACGTCCTGAGTATTGCCTCCGACGAGCAATATGCTTTTGTTAATTTTTTCAAAGTGATGAATGGCAGTATCATTCAAACACAAACGATTGTGATAAAAAAAAGATTAGATGAATCTGATGAAGAACTTCTACTGATGGCTATGGCCGAATTTAGAGCCAAATTCAATAGCCTATCACGCGAAATTATCGTTCCTTTTCCACTACCATCTATCGATCCGCAGCTCAAATTTATCGTACCTAAACTCGGTGATAAAAAGAAATTACTGGAACTCTCTCAAAAGAACGTACTATTCTTTAAAAAGGAAAGGCTCAATCAATATGAAAAACTAAACCCAGAGCTGAAAACCGAACGTATTTTAACGCAAATAAAGAATGACTTACGCTTAACCCAATTGCCTTACCATATGGAGTGTTTTGATAACTCCAACTTCCAAGGGCAATATCCTGTCTCGGCAATCGTGGTCTTTAAAAATGCCAAACCAAGCAAAAAAGACTACAGGCATTTCAATGTCAAAACCGTTATAGGCCCTAACGACTTTGCCACCATGGAAGAAGCCGTTTACAGACGTTATGCGCGCTTATTAAACGACGGAGAGCCATTGCCTCAACTAGTCATCATTGATGGCGGCAAGGGGCAGCTATCTTCAGCATTAACCAGCTTAAAGCGCTTAGGTATTGAAAAACGCATGACCGTAATAGGGATTGCAAAACGTTTAGAAGAACTCTACTATCCAGGCGATAGCCTACCCCTTTATCTGGACAAAAAATCTGAAACTCTCAAAGTGATCCAACAAATGCGGGATGAAGCCCATCGCTTTGGGATAACTTTCCACCGCAAAAAAAGAGATCAAGGCACACTCAAAACCGAACTAGAGCAAATCCCTGGAATAGGAAAAGGGACTGCCACTAAATTACTCACTCATTTTAAATCAGTGGCTAATATTAGAAAAGCAAGTCCCGATGAATTAAAAACTGTTTTAAACAGCAAACAGTTAAAGTCTTTGATGGATTATTTCAATTAAAACAAACCCTTTTTCTTTTTAGGTTCAGCCGCTTTCTTATCAAGCGCTGGGCTTACTTTAGGCTCTGTCCATATCGACTTTTGGAAAGAATCTAATTTTCCTTTAAATCGATCAGCTTCCATAATTCGCTCTTTCGGATCAGAAATATAATCCTCAATGCGCGTGTCATATGGATTAGACCATTTGGTGATATAAGAACTAAACATACGACGAATAAACACATCGTCAAAGTTTAAACCCGAAGCATCATTAAATTCAATGGCTACCTTTTTACGCACCAATATTTCTCTTAAATCATCAAAATATAACCAACCCACAACCGATTTTAAAGTATCAGCGTATATAGTATTCGTTTCAGGATTCATAATCGGATTCCCATTATTATCAATTTGTGTTTTCACATCAATACGCACAGGAGCAATACCCACAATACGAGGCTCAAAAACACCACGTTTCGTATCTAAAATCCAATCCTCCTTAATTCTTAACAACTGAAAACTAGCCGCAAAAAACTCATTATTTGCTCTATTTAACTCACTTGTTGATGGATTAATACCTAAAAAAGCCGTATCAGCCGAAGAACCTAAAGGTTGCTTTTGAAAACTTTCATCTTCTGGACTATATAAATCCAATTCCCCATTATGAATGGCCTCATAAATCACAGCCATTAAATTCGATTTAGGAGAAGACAACATCGCATTCACACTATCGGTCAAATTAATCTCTCTCCATACCCTTTTCACAAAAGGAAGACTCGTTTCATCCACTTTGGAATAGGGAACTACGGTATCCACTACCGAGCTAGCTTCCGAAATATAACCGTCCTTTTTAGGCGTAAACTTCTTCTGCGCAGCTGGTTTACTATTGCCAGTATTCGTTGGTGGAGGCGTTTGCTGTGCAAAACCCATCATACCAAAGCTCATACAAATTACCGCTAATATTATTCTTTTCATCGCTTTCCTTATTGTACTGTAAATACCATTGTGTTTAATATAGGTGTTCTACCATCTGGCATTTGAGCCACAATATTGTCAATATAAACTACCGACTTAAATGGTAAATTAGCTACCGCAGCACGAGCTTGAGGGCTAAACGTATCCCCATTACAGAAATACGATTGCGCATCTTGCCTAGGGCGTACGACAGTCACACTAAACTTTATAACTTTAACCTTTATATCAAATTCAAAATTCTCCAAATTCGCTACAATTCTATTTTCAGTAGCTAATTTATTTCCAGAAATAAAACCACCCATTCTATCGGCAAACTTAGCCACAGGATTAGGCACAGCTTTTACTCTAAAGGTATTAGAGCCTAAGCTCATCGTCTTTCCATCAACAGTACCCGAAACATTAATAGAAACCTGTTCTCCTATTAAGCTACCTGGCACATTCACCGTATATTTCCCAGCCGAGCCCGATAAAGATCCTTCCGAAATGCTGGCTTTAATATTATCTAAAGAGAAACCTGGAGCAGAAATCGAAAAAGGATTAGGGATGCCTGCATAGATCACATTTAAATTCGTAGAAGAAACCGTTGCCGATGGTTTAGCCACCTGATACGTTACTGGAGCCGTTTCATAAGTTTTAACTTCCCCATCTGCTTGTTTAACGCGAATAGTACCTTTCCAAGTATAAGTTCCCACACTATTGGTACCTCCTGTATAAGTAGCCACTCCTTCTTTAACTGCTAAAGCCGAACCATTCACCAAAATCTCTGGATTAGATTTAGAATCAGAAGCCGTTAAAAAAATCTCTGCCTTATAAGGCTGACCCTGTATCACATAACTTCCCGAAGGCACAGCCACCGCCTTAAAGCGGTCTAAAGTAATTTGCGTCTGATTCATACTACCAAACAAACGCTTCACTACATCAGCCTCCGCATTCTTTAAATCCGCTTGAACTTTAGTTAAAATAGTATTAGCCGCCGTTAAAGGTGTACCCTCCCCAAAATTAACTTCCTCCCAAGTACGCTTACCTCCAATAGGCTTCTCTGGATCCTTAGCCTCCAAAGCTAAACCAATGTTCGCTCTGTCTTTAGCTTCTAAAAGCGCTAATAAACGATTGCGCGTTTCATTAATCTTGGCCTTTAATTTTTCACCCTCCTTTTTGTTCAACATAATTTCCGGAGCAATATCCATATTATCACGTAAAACAAAATCACCTGTTTCCTCGCTTATCCCCTCACCCGCTGTTTTAAAACTATCTTTAATTCTTTCAATTTCCTTATTCAAATCCTCCGCATACGCTCTGGCTTGATTAGCCTTTTCCCAAATAGGTTTTGCACGCTCGGGTTTATTCTTTAATTCTGTATTCTGAAATGCTGTAAATAACTGATCTAAGTTTGAACTCACATTATTTTTAGAGGTATCCAAACTATCGTTAATATTCTTAAAGGCATTTAATATTGTGTCCGAAACATTTAGAGCCAGCATAGCCAATAACACCAAATACATGATGTTAATCATTCGCTGCCTTGTTGTTTCTCTTCCTGCTGCCATATCTTTGAAATTAGCGCTAAAAATTAATTAAAATTAAACTCTTGGTTGGTTCATGGCCGTTAACATATTGCCATAAATCGAATTTAAAGACGCTAAATTCTTAGCTAATTTGCCTACTTCCTCTTTAAATTGTCTAGAATCTTCCATCGACTCATTAAAGTTTTGCATGGTTGAAGCTAAATTCTGATAAAACTGATTCATCGATTTTAAATGCGTACTTGAATCTTGTAATTCCAATTCATACACAGCATTTAAAGCCGTTAAATTTTTAGCTAGTTGATTCACTTGCTCATGGTAAGCTCTAGTATCCATATTGCTTTCACCCATAGCCGCTAGCTGTGCCGTAGCCTGACTAAAAGCAGCATTTAATTGATCAAAGCTCTGACCAGCCGATTTAATTTTACCCGTAAACTCTTGACTCGCCATGGCTACATCCGACACATTAGAAATAGCCGAAACCTTATCCCCAAAAGTGCGCAAGTTATTGCCTAAACTCTCAATTAATTCAGGCCCCACTTTAGCATCGCTCAACATTTTATCCAAAGCCGCAGTATTAGAAAAACCAGTTGAACTAGGCGCTTGAGCGCGTACCGTAGCCTTTGGTAATTCCCCTTTAAAATCAGGATTTAACTCTGGATAAACTTTTTCCCAAGGCAATTCCTTCTCTGGCGGAAAGAAACCCATAATAAAGAATAAAAAGGCTTCCACGCCCAATCCCACTGCGATGAGAATATTGGCATAAGATCCTCCCCAGTGAATAATTTTAGCAAGGGCTCCAATAATAACGACACTTGCACCCCAAGAAATTGCGACATGTAACCAAGCTGGTTGTTGTTTTGCTGCCATGAATTTAGCTTATATTTTTTTAACGAATTATATAATTGTTTTTATTTTACTCCAGAACCAGCAATAGAGGCCACTAAGCGGAAACCTATATACGATGTTGGTTTATTTTGCATTTCGAAAGCTCTAGAAGCATTTTGCAAATTATAAGCAATATCCTTCCAAGATCCACCTTTAACCACTTTACGCGTTTTACCACCTACACTATAGTTCGGGTTAAAATCCAACAAAAATGAATTACTAGAACGATTATAGGTAGTACTAGTCCATTCCGCCACATTCCCAGCCATATCGTACAAACCAAAATTATTGGGAGTAAAAGAGCCCACAGGCATGGTGTACATACCATTGTCTTCCGTATAATTTCCAATATTAGATTTGAAATTGGCCAATAAACAGCATTGTTCATCCCCCTTTTTCCCTTTTCTTGGATTTTGATCATACAACTCTGACGTTCCCCAAGGATATTTCGCCTGATTAACCCCTCCACGTGCAGCATATTCAAATTCCTGCTCTGTAGGCAAACGGAAAGTATATTTTGCATTTCCAGGCACCTTACTCATCTCCTTAGAAGCCGCATAAATTTTAGTTTTCCAATTCGCATAAGCATTAGCTTGTTCCCAAGTCACACCCACCACTGGATAATTATCATAAGAAGGATGAGAAAAATAGGTCAAAACCATAGGGTCATTTTGAGAGTATTCAAAATCAGCTTTCCAAACTAAAGTATCTGGATACACCTTAACCGACTCAAATTCATTTGGTTTTCCCGGACGCGGATTATCCGTATAAGTAACAATAAAATCAGAACGTGATTTAGTAGGATCATTACGATAAGCTACCGCTAAATCATAATCCACATAACTGTAGGCATATCTTAATTTACGAATATCAATTTCCTTGCGGCCAGGCAAAGCATCTAAACCACTATAATACATACCCTCTAAACGTGACGCAAATTCACTCTGAGGACCCCATAAAGCACCTTTGCGCTTAACCGCATCCCAATTAATTCGGGCGGGGCCATTAGCCGGACCATTCGTAGATTCAGGAAGAAAAAATTGAGGAGCAACCGACGGACCTAACATAGTCACCGCGATAGAATCTCTAACCCAATGCACAAATTCTCTATATTCAGCATTGGTCACTTCAGATTTGTCCATGTAAAATGCCGAGAACGAAGTCATCTTTGCAGGAATACCTTGATACATCATATCATCTTCGGTCATCCCTATCAAAGCTCTTCCTGCCGGAATTCCAACCATTCCATTTGGGATGATTGGAACACTTAAATAATTATTAAGCGCGCTTTTTATTTCTGCTCTGGATGTCCATCCAACGATTACACTAGAAATTGCAAGTAGTGATAATAATCCTATTTTCCTCATAAAAATTCTCCACCGTATTGTTTAAAAATACGAGAGCAATTTTATCGAAAAACATCGATAAATACAATAAAATGACAAATAAAAAAATTATTTATTTGATTTCTTAATGTAATTCTCGATAGCCATAATCATAGAAGGAGCTTCAGGGCTAGGCGCAGCGATATCTACAATCAAACCCGCATCCAGTACAGCTTTATGCGTACTCGTACCAAAAGCCGCTAAACGAGTTTTATTTTGCTTAAAATCAGGAAAGTTTGTATATAAAGATTGAATACTCGAAGGACTGAAAAAGGCAATAATATCATAATACACCTCGGCTAAATCCGACAAATCACTCACCACCGTACGGAACAAAACCGCAGGCGTAACATCATAACCATTTGCTTGCAGATAATTCATAGTAGCTTCCGCAGCCACATCCGAACAAGGATACAAGAATTTCTCCGAGGCATGCTTTTTCATCACATCGCCTAAATCCGCAGCCGTAGCTTTGCCGAAGAAAATCTTACGTTTACGATATTGAATATATTTTTGAAGATAAAGCGCCGTAGATTCCGAAATACAGAAATACTTTAAATCAGCAGAAACTTCATGACGCATTTCTTCACAGATTCTAAAGAAATGATCAACCGCATTTCTACTCGTAAAAACGACAGCAGTATAATCGGCTAAATTGATTTTATCTTTTCTAAAATCACGGGCTGGAACACCTTCTACGTGAATAAATGATCTAAAGTCAATTTTTAAATTATACTTTTTGGCCAAATCATAGTAAGGCGATTTTTCAGTTTCAGGCTTCGGCAATGTAACAAGTATGCTCTTTACTTTAAGCATTCTATCTTCGTTTTTCTCCTGCATGGTTGTATCCTCTTAAAATCCTAGCGCCCTGATTAATATTAATATAGGGCAAATTTCGAGGGTGCAAAAATACAATAATAAATAGACTTTTGAAAATCGATTTACAGATAAAATATTAAAAGCAGCTCGCAGGGCCTGCATTCCAAAGCTAATGAGTAGCAAAGCAAGCCCTAAAAGCACAATAGAAGCTTTGTAAGCTGGAGGTGCAAAAGTCAAACAAATGCTCAAAGGAATAAAGAGCATCGACACATTAAAATAGCTGACACTTAAAATAGAAATATACTCGGAAGTCGCCTTTTGAATGAGAAAGAAAAAACCTAAAAACCTTAAACTTAAAATCTTAAACAAAAACAAAAGGATAAGTAAAACCGAAATTGTCATAAACAATTCGGGTCCATCCAAACTTAAGTGTAAACCCATCAAACTGGCCGCTTGATAGAAAAACAAACCCAAACTAAAGCCAAAAACCACAAAGAGTAATAAAAAGGGCCATGCTCCAAACAAACTCTCTTCTTTATTCAAATGCCCCAGCACGCGATTATTAAAGAAAGCCTGAATCATCGTGAACAATTGCTTATTAAAAACTTGCTTCAATAAAGCAAACAAAACCACCACCATAAATATGGGCCACAAAAGCCAAGCTTCCCCCTCTACGCGCGGCGTCCCTTCCTTAAACATTAATTCACTCGAACTTCCTGCATCAATTTTCAGCGCATCCGCTATATTAAAATCAGGATATCCCACTGAATTTAAATGGAGCGTGTCTAAACTATCTACAGCTAAACTATCTACAGGAATAGGTATTTCGTTTTGAAACATATGGAGGCTGCCAAAATAATAAACACAAAGAAAATCCAAAATTTGCGCATTTCAAAAAACTAAATCTATTCAAAATATTACCTTTGCCTCAGAACATGATTGCTGGTATTTACATACACATTCCTTTTTGCAAAAAAGCTTGTCATTATTGCGACTTTCACTTTAGTACAAGTTTAGCCCGTAAAAGCGACATGGTAAAAGCCATTGTCCAGGAACTTGAATTAAAAAAATCTCGATTAGCAGGCTATCAAATCCAAAGTATATATTTTGGTGGAGGAACCCCATCCCTATTAGATGAAATAGAACTCGGACTCCTTTTCGATACCCTCAACACCCATTACCAGATTGCTCCAAACGCCGAAATCACTTTAGAAGCCAATCCCGACGATCTCAGTTCAGCAGGAATTAAAAAGATAAAACAATTCCCCATCAATCGATTCAGCATAGGCATACAATCCTTTTTTGAAGAAGATCTAAAATGGATGAACCGAGCACATAATGCATCCGAAGCCCTATCCTGTGTACCCAGAAGTCAAGATGCAGGCTTTGAAAAAATAAGCCTAGATTTAATCTATGGCTATCCCTTGCTCAGTCAAGAAAAATGGCAGCACAATTTAGAAACCGCTATAGCCTTTCAAATACCGCATCTCTCGGCCTATGCCCTCACCGTAGAAGAACGCACAGCTCTAGCGCATCAAATCCGCAAAGGCTTACAAGTGGCACCCTTAGAATCTCAGGCTGCCCAGCAATTTCTCTTTTTACAAGACTTTATAAGCCAGGCAGGATTTGAAGCCTATGAAATCTCCAACTATGCCTATGCCCAACAATATGCCATTCACAACACCAATTATTGGAGAGGCATTCCTTATTTAGGAATAGGCCCATCTGCGCATGGATTCGACGGACAAAACCGTTCCGCCAATATAGCCAACAACCAAGCCTATCTCCAAGCCCTTCATGCCAATCAATTAGCCGAAACCTGGGATTATTTAAGTCCGAGCGACCGCTTAAATGAATATATCATGACCGCTTTGCGAACACAATGGGGAATAGATCTCGAAAAAGTAACCAGCTTATTTGGTGAAGACAAAAAAAACTGGATCCTCCAAGAAGCCGAAACAGAAATCCAAAAAGGACATATCCTCCAAACTAACAAGCACTTAACCCTAAGCCGAGAAGGCAAATTATTTGCTGATGGAATAGCCGCGTCACTTTTTTGGGAAGATCATTAATCTTATTTAATTTTTATTTAATTTTGTTAATTACCACATAGCGTTTTTTCAGGATTCATGAGTTCAGAGCTTTTTTTAAAATACATATTAGACGTTGGCTTACGCTACTTTTCCATTGCCGGAATATTCTTCATTGTCTTTTATATTTTATTTCAAAAAAAATTTCAGTCCATTAAAATTCAAAAGAAAGGCCCAAAGCCAGGGGATTTAAAACGCGACCTATTTTATTCCATCATCACCATTATCATTTTTGGCGCACTACCGGTTATCTTTTTAGAGAACGATAAAATTCGTCCATACACCTTAATCTACACCGATATCAATGAATATGGCTGGGTCTATTTCTTTTTAGCCTTCCCCCTCATGATTTTAATTCATGACGCCTATTTCTATTGGACGCACCGCTTAATGCATCACCCTAAACTCTTTAAGGTATTTCATTTAATCCATCATAAATCAACGAGCCCAAGTCCTTGGACAGCTTATTCCTTTCACCCACTGGAAGCCATCATTGAAACCGGAATTTTAGTAGTCATCATTTTCATAATGCCCTTTCATCAAATACACCTCATCGTGTTCTTCACCATCGTATTTGTATATAATGTATATGGACATTTAGGCTATGAACTTTTCCCGCCTTCTTTTCACAAAACCAAAATAGGTCGTTGGATAAGCACTGGCACGGCGCATAACATGCACCACCAATTTTTCAAAGGCAATTACGGTCTCTACTTTTTATTTTGGGACCGATGGATGGGTACCTTACGCCCAGAATATGATAAAAAATTTGGTATTGAAATCGAAGACCTCAACTCTTCTTCAAGCTTTGATAAACAAAAAGGGAAATCCTACGAACAACAACTAGTAGAAAAAGACAATGCTTAAAATCTGGATCACAGGAGCCTCATCTGGTATCGGCGAAGCTTTAGTTTATGCTTACGCCCATTTAGGCCACGAAATCCTGTTATCCTCACGCAACCAAGCCGAACTTGAACGCGTACGCCAAGTCTGCCCCTTTCCAGAGCGCTGTAAAATTCTCAGCCTAGATTTAAACAACACCGCTGAATTAGCGCAAAAAGCACAGCAAGCCCTCCAAATCATGGGACATATTGATATCCTCATTAACTCGGGAGGAATCAGTCAAAGAGCTTTAGCGATGCAAAGTCAACTCGAAGCAGAAGAAAAACTCATGCGCGTAAACTTTTGGGGCACCGTCGTGCTAAGCAAAGCCATTTTACCCGCAATGCTATCCCGTTCAAGTGGCCAAATTGTTTGTATCAGCAGCTTAGTTGGCAAATTTGGCACCCCATATCGTTCCAGTTATTCCGCCTCCAAGCATGCCTTGCATGGCTATTTTGATTCCCTGCGTGCTGAACTCCCTGAAGACATCAAAATAACACTTATATGTCCAGGCTTTATTAAAACTGCAGTCACCCTAAACGCCCTCACAGCCGATGGCACTGCACAAGGCACCATGGACGACGCACAAGCCAATGGCATGCTCCCTGAAGTTTGCGCACAAAAAATCATCAAAGCCATCCAAGCCGGAAAATCCGAAGCCTATATTGGCGGCAAAGAAACCCTCGGCATCTATATCAAACGCTTTTTTCCTCAATTATTTCAAAAGATTATCCGAAAAGCCAAGGTGGTTTAATTTTAAATTATCCTATATTTTATATTAAATAAATTTTAAGACATTTGTGTTGTGATAAGCCTAATGGTTAGATCAAATAAAATCTAAAATCGGAGCATATGAGTTTTAAATTAAAACCAGTGGATGTGGTGGAAAGCATCAGCCGCGAGGACTTTGAGAAAAATTATTTAAACGCCAAAAAACCCTTGGTCATAAAAGGTTTAACTAAAGATTGGCCGGCTAGAGAGAAATGGACAACGGATTATCTAAAACAAATTGCAGGCGATTTTGAAGTACCCCTTTACGATAGTTCAAAAGCCGATCCCAACAAACCTATCAACGCCGCAACTACCCATATGAAATTCAGAGATTATCTGGATTTAATTAAAAGAGAACCTACCGAATTAAGAATTTTCTTATTCAACCTATTTAAAAAAGTGCCAAGCATGGCCGATGATATCCGTATCCCCAAAGATTTAATGGGAGGAATTATGGAAGGCTTGCCAGCGATGTTTTTCGGCGGCCAAAACTCCGTAACCTTTTTACACTACGATATCGATTTACCCAATTTATTACACACGCACTTTGGAGGGCGCAAACATATTATCCTATTTGACTACAAATGGAAAGACCGTTTATATTGTTTGCCAAATGCCACCTACGCCTTAGAAGATTATAAAGTTGACCAACCCGACTTCGAAAAATTCCCAGCACTAAATGGGGTCGAAGGCTACGAAGTTATCCTCGAACATGGAGATACCCTCTTCATGCCCGTAGGGATGTGGCATTGGATGAAATATCTCGATGGCTCCTTCTCCCTAACCCTGAGAGCATGGGATAAATCCCCTTCACGAAAAATAGCCAGTATGTGGAGCATCATTCGCCATGGCGCATTTGATAGCGTGGTTAAAATATTATTAAAAGCCCGCTATGCCAAATGGAGAGAAGCAGCCGCTATTCGCAAAGCAGAAAGGGCCTATAAATTAGGATTACCTAAATAGCAAGCCCCAGGCCTATGCAAAGCAAATTCAGCAAAGAAAGTATAAAAACAGGGCTTTACACCGCTGTAGTCGTGTTCTTAGCCTACACCATGATATTTGGTTTTAGAAAATCATTTACCGTAACCACTTTCGAGGGCTTAAGCTATGCAGGCTATAGCTACAAGATACTCTTAGTCATTAGCCAAATGCTAGGCTATTTACTCGCTAAATTCTATGGCATTAAGTTTATCTCCGAGCTAAAACGTACAGGCCGAGGCTCTATTATTATCTTATTAACCGGCATAGCCTGGCTTTGTTGGCTGGGCTTTGCTTTAGTACCCGCACCCTATAACATTATATTTCTATTCCTCAACGGATTCCCATTAGGCATGCTTTGGGGCGTCGTTTTCTCCTATGTAGAAGGCCGACGCACCACCGACTTCATCGGAGCCACCCTAGCCGTCAGCTTCATCTTTGCCTCAGGCTTTGTCAAATCAGTAGGCGCTTGGCTCATGGTCGATTTCGGTGTGTCCGAATTCTGGGTACCCTTTTACACAGGCCTAGTCTTTTGCTTGCCGCTTTTGCTGTTTATCTTTTTAATGGAAAAAATTCCAGCCCCAAGTGCCGAGGATGAAGCCTACCGAACAGCTCGTCAACCCATGACCGCTGCACAAAGAAAAGATTTCGTACAAAAGTTCTTCTGGGGTATAGTAGCCTGCACCATCATTTATGCCTTCGCCACCATCTTCCGCGATATTCGCGATAATTTCTCGGCCGAAATGTGGAAAGAAATGGGCTTCTTCAACCAACCGAGTCTGTTTTCTAAAACAGAAACGCCCATCACTTTAATCGTATTGGCCCTAATCGGCAGTATGGTCTTCTTTAAAGACAATTTCAAAGCCTTTAAATTAACCCACTACTTCATCATCATCGGATTCATCATTGCCGGCACGAGCAGCTATTTATTTCAACAAGGCAGCCTAAGTCCATTCGCCTGGATGACCTTAGTTGGCTTAGGCTTATATATGGTTTATATCCCATTTAATGCCATTTATTTCGAACGCCTCTTAGCTAGTTTTAAATATGCCGGAAACGTAGGCTTTTTAATCTATATCGTAGATTCCTTTGCTTATGTGGGTAGCATCGGCGTACTCTTCAGCAAAGAGATATTCAAAGTCCAGCTCAATTGGGTTTCCTTTTATTCCAATGCCGTTATCTATCTATCCATCTTAGGTGTTTTGTTCACCATGTACACCCTTTGGTACTTTAGCAAAAAGTATCAGGCCCAAAAAATATGACATAGGCCTTAAGATTTTTTAAAAACAAAAGCAGTACTTTAGTCCCCTATAATTTTTAAAGAATGAGACTATTAATTCAGAGCTTTTTGTGCATTATCGTCATTTTAGTTGACCTCTACGTTTTCAAAGCGATCATCAACAGCTTTAAAACCTGGACTTTAACCCAAAAACAAAGATTTGCCTATGCTTGGTGGGGGGTCAATGGCTTAGTTATCCTCGGGGTATTTGTGGCCATTTACTTCAATATATTTCTCTCTTTAAGAGCGGTCATTTTAGTCGCCTTCTTCTTACTCACTATGGCCAAGCTATTTATGCTGCCGTTGTTATTAGCCGACGACTTCCGAATTTTAGTAAAAAAACTATTACGCCCTAAAAATAAGGCCCAAGCCAATGCCCAAAATAACACGCAAAACATTGGCGATGATGGCTTAGAAAAAATATCTCGATCGGCCTTTCTCACCAAAACGGGATTATTATTAGGCGCCGTTCCTTTAAGCTCCCTAAGCTGGGGAATTGTATCCGGCGCATACGACTATCAAATCAAAAAAGTAAAACTCGTATTGCCTAATTTACCAAAGGCTTTCGAGGGTATCACAATCGCACAAATATCTGATATCCACTCCGGCTCCTTCTACAACAAAAAAGCTGTATTAGGTGGTGTGGAGCTTTTAATGAAAGAAAAGCCAGATATAACCTTCTTCACTGGCGATTTAGTGAATAATAAAAGTTCAGAGATGGTCGATTACCAAGACATCTTCAGCAAAGTAAAAGCCCCACTAGGCGTTTACTCCATATTAGGTAATCATGATTATGGATTTTATCATTATGGTCAAAACCCATCTGCAGCCCGTCAAAGAAATTTCGAAGATATGCTCAAAACCCATAAAAACATGGGCTACGACTTATTGATGAATGAAAACCGAAGAATCAAAGTCGATGGCGAAGAAATAGGTATTTTAGGCGTAGAGAACTGGGGCATGGGCCGATTCCCTAAAATCGGACGCCTAGATCAAGCCGTAGCAGGCACCGAGGATCTACCCGTAAAACTCTTATTATCCCACGATCCATCGCACTGGAGAGGCGAAATCCTACCGCAATATAAAGATATTGATGTCACCTTCTCCGGACACACCCATGGTATGCAGTTTGGCGTTAAGCTTGACTCTTTTCAATGGTCACCCGTACAATACATTTATGAAGAATGGGCTGGCCTTTATCAAAAAAACAATCAGCAACTTTATGTCAATACCGGATTTGGCTTTTTAGGCTATCCCGGACGTGTTGGAATATTACCAGAGATTACTATCTTTGAGTTAAAACGAGCTTAATATCAGCTCCTTAATACCAGGCTATTATTTATCATGGTAAAAAAAACACTCCTATCAGGATTAAACTTTCTGCTGTTTAGTAATCTGTTTATTGCCTTAGGAGCAGTAGCCCAAACCCTATTAACCTACCAGTTACTTGAGGTTCAAGCGCAATCCCATGTGCTAGCCTTTGTATTCTTTTCCACCCTTTTAATCTATAACTTGAGCATGCTTTTAATCAAGCCTGCCAAGCCTCAACAATCGCCTTTAATACGCGTGCGCTGGATCTATGCCCACCCGCGTTTGCTATGGAGCATGTGCCTCATCTCCGCGCTCTGCTTAATACCCCTGAGCTTACTCTATTTAGGCTACCCCGCTCAAATACTCATGCTCTTTCTAGGGCTCTTGGCCTTTGCCTATAACATTCCCCTATTCTCGATCAATCAAAAGAAAATAGGACTCCGAAATTTACCCGGAATTAAACTGTTTCTGATTGCCTTTGTCTGGTCAGTCACCTGCGTCTTCTTGCCTATCTTAGAACTAGAATACCGCTATGGCTTTCCAATCACCTTTAATGAAACCTTCCTTTTAGTAGCCAAAAGATTTCTATTTATCTGTGCCATCACCATCCCCTTCGATATCCGCGACATCTATCAAGATCGCTTATACGAATTGAAAACTATTCCCGTCTTAGTGGGCGAAAAAAAAGCTTGGTATATCTGTATGGGATTTTTAATCGCCTATTTTGGATTACTGCTGGGCTTCAGTCCAATCTTCAGCCCAACCGTAATCGCATTAGCCTTGAGTTTAATACTCACCGCTTGGCTCATCTTTAAATCCAGAATAGAACGCAATGAATACTTTTACTTTGCCTATTTAGATGGCACCCTTATTCTTCAAAGCGTCTTAGTTTATCTGGCTAATATTATTCCGCTACATTAAAGCGGTAACCTACACCTCTCACCGTTTGTAAAAGTTGTGGGCTTTCAGGATTAAGTTCAATTTTCTTGCGTAAACGCACAATATGCATATCTAAAGTACGGGTATTCACTTCCGAATTATAACCCCAAACCACCAACATTAATTCATCCCGATTAATCACCTTATTCGGATTTCTCAAGAAATACAACAAGATTCTGTTTTCCAAAATGGTTAACTCAATCTTTTTCCCTTCACGATATAAAGTATGGATATTAGGATGATGCTCCATGTTTCCAAAGCGATGAATCTCTGAACGATCATTATGCAATAAAAACTTCACCTTACTATCAATCATGGCCACTAAAACATCCATGTTAAAAGGCTTCGTCACATAATCAGAGGCACCAAAATTATAGGCATCAATTTTATCTACATCTTGAGCCTTAGCCGTCATCATAATCACCAAACCTTCATAGCCAGCCTTACGCACATCCTCACAAACCTCCGAACCCTCTTTACCCGGCAACATCCAATCTAATAATACAATATCAGGCTTCTCATTTAAAATGAGTTCTATAGCTTCTTGACCATCACCGGTTTCCATAACAGCGTAGCCTTCTGCTTGCAAACGATGAACCACCAAAAATCTGAGGTTCTCATCATCTTCTACAATTAAAATCTTAATTCCTTTATGCATATTAATGTATTTTATGTGTTAATTAAAAATAAGCATAATTTATGCTATTCAATTATTTATATAGGGTAAAACTATCTTAAACGTGGTTCCTTTATCCAATTCACTGTGCACACTAATCTCTCCGCCCATCAATTGCACCAATTCCTTGCAAAAGGCTAAACCCAAGCCCACACTTCCATTCTGATTATAACGATTTTGCACGCGATAAAACTTTTTAAAAATATGTTGTGTGTCCTTAGCCGGAATCCCAATCCCTTCATCCTTAAAAATAAATACCACCTTTTCCCGATCCAATCGGGCACTGATATGCAATTTCTTATGCCCATCCTTAGAATATTTATAAGCATTCTCCGCTAGGTTATCAAACAAACTCCCAAACAAAACTGGGTCGGTTGTAAAAGAACTAAAGCCCTTCAAATCATATGTAAAATCAAAATCAGGATGCTTCAATTTATGCACTTCTATGGTGGTCTCAATAAAATCACGCATATCAATCGTGTCCTTATTCAAGGTAATCGACTTATTTTCAATTTGCGTAAAAGCCAACAGCTTATTCATCAAACCATTCAACTTCTCCGCCTCATCATCCAAAATCTTACCATACATTTGCTGCTCTCTAGCACTCAAACTCGTCGCACTCTTAATATTATTCCCCGCAATCTTAATCACACTCACCGGCGTCTTAAACTCATGCGTTAAATTGGTCAAGAAATCATATTGCAGCTTAAACATCCGCTGATTAATATTCAAATTTCTATAAATCAAAATCGCCACCGCCGTCAGCATACTATAAATTAAAAAAACAATGGCGGCCAATGGCAAAAAATAACTAAATATCTCCTTTTGCAAGAAACTGCGAGAAGACATAAAAAACAATTTATACTCCGAAAAAGGCCCGCCCAAATTAATCTCCCCCGTTAAATAATCCGCGGGCACATCAATAGGATCATAGGAAATAGGCTCTATGCGAATATTTTGATATAAATTAGGATGCGTGTTTTCAATCGCCAATTTACGCTGATCTAAATCAAAAGAAAGCATATCCTGCTGATAAATCGGATTCGTAGGCAGCTTCGTATTAATCATCCTTTTATAAGTTTTCAATAACTCAAAGCTAGGGATATTAAAATAATCTAAACGATTCGATTGCACATTCGAGAAATTAGCAAAAAGCTCATCTTGGCTAGGCACAGCTGTGGTATCCATCTTCTGAATAAAAGTAATCAACTTCAAAGAAAGCGTACTAAAATCCCCCGCTCTCCACTTAAAATTTCCCCCAAACTCATCAAAAATCTTAACCGAATCCGCCGCAATACTAGGCCCAAACTGATACACCCCTTTCATCCCAATGGCAAAATCTCCCACATTCACCCCATAGCCCTCATAACGCTCATTTCTGATTTCCGTATCATAAAAAGTAACCTTCGAAACAAAAGTATATTGCTTCTGCAAAGAGTCAATAAAGCGCGAAGCACTGGCCGAATCCAAGTAACCATTGTAAAAAGAAATCTCTGGAATTTTATTTAAAAAGAAATCATTATAAGGCCTAATCGTCGCCTCCAAAACATTAGCCTTAGCCGACACAAAATCGTTTTCTACATTTTTCCGACTAAAATTAAAAGCGAAAATTAAGGAAAGTAAAAAGACAACCGATATTAAGACCAAAAAGGTTATAATAAGCGAAAAATTCTTCCGATAACCACTCTCTTTTTCTTTAGCCATAATGGGGTCTTGTCGCAAAAAGTATTATTTTTTGCCGATATGCTGATTTAAAAATTGCTCTAAACTAACATATAGCTTTTGGCGATTCTCCTCCTTACTTAAATTCGAACCCGTCTCTTCCTTTTGGAAATAAGTTACATCCACATTTCGCTTTTTAAGCTCCTTCACCAAACGAATAGCATCGCTATTATTCAAGCGTGGATCCTTAGCATTTTGGGTGAGGAAAATCGGCATATTAATCTTATCGGCATGAAACACCGGAGAAGCCTGACGCATATAATCTACATCCGTATCTGGATTACCTAACATCTCATAATAAATTTGCAAATTCGAGCGCAAATAAGGCGGAATCGTGTTCATATAGTTAAACAAATTCAGTACTCCCGAATTCGAAGCCACACATTGATATAAATCTGGATTACGAATAGCCGCATTCACCGCTAAATAACCCCCAAAACCATTTCCATATAAGGCAATCCGTTTAGGATTAGCAATCTCATTGGCAATTAACCATTTTACCCCATCCTCAATATCATCCTGAACCTTTCCATTCCACTCTTTAAATCCAGCCGCATAAAAATTCTTACCATAACCCGTAGAACCCCTGTAATTCAATTGAAATACCGCATAACCTCGACTCGCAAAAAACTGTACTTCCGCATTATAACCCCAAGTATTTCTTTGGCCCGGACCATTGTGCGGAAACACCACGACAGGCAAACGCTTCCCATTACTTTCATTCGGAAGCGTCAAATACCCATTAATCAACATCCCATCCCGGCTCTTAAACTGCACAGGCTTCATGCTGCTCATGCGCTGCTCATCAATCGAAGAATTCAAATCACTCAATTTCTTCAATTGATTGGTCTTCGCTTTATACAAATAATAAGAACCCGGATTTCTATCCGTAAAAGTTCTAATCAAAAACATGGTTTCTAACTTATCTTGCGAAATAATTCTATACTCCGTATTCGGCAATAAAGCATCAATCTTTTTATAAAACTGCTCCGCCTCCGCATTCAAATAATGCTTTTGCTTTTTCCAGCTCTCATACACCGCATAATCCATGCGTCCTTTAACCTTAGAATATTGCGCATCCACCACCGTCAACGAATCCGAGGCAAATAAAACCCGCACTTCCTTCCCCGTCAAATAATTAATTTCCACTAAGGCCGGACGATCTCGGTTAATATCCGAAATCGCATACAAATGCAAAGGATTTGTTTCCGAGAAAGCAATAGGGTTAAAAGTCGATCTAAAATTAATAGACACCACCGGTCTAAAAGGTTCACTCTCCTGCTGACGAGCCTGAATCGTTTGATTCACCCCATCATTAATCATCGACAATCTAATCTTACCTTCACTATCAGTCATCCAACCCGCAATCTTACCCGGATTCTGAGCCACCATTTCCATTTCCCCATTGCGCACATTCAAACGATATACATCCGAAACCGTCGAGTCACGCTTATTCGAAAGCACCAATAAATACTTATTATCAATTAAATTATCCTCTAAAATGCGTAGTCTAGCCTTTTCATCTGTATTCAATTGACGCTCATTCTTGCCTTCCTTATCAATGATAAATAAATCCGGTTTGCGACTATTACCTTCCTTCTCCTTATAATAAATCAACTCATTATCACTCACCCACGAATAAAAACTAATATTCTTTTCCACCAAACGCGTCAATTGCGTAATCGCACCCGTCTCAATATTCTCTACAAAAAGGTTTTGCTTTTTATCCTGAAGCTTAAGATAAGACAAACTCTTGCCATCAGGCGAAATCCGATAACCCGCCATATCCTGAGTTCTAAAGAAGTTATTTACAGGTATAACACTTTCTGTTCGGTCACTTTTACAAGCCCAAAGCAGTGTTATCGACAAAAACAACAAAAAACTCCTCAACCTCATAGTATAAAAATATTGAAATCTCAATTTACAAAAATACATTACTAATTACTCAATTGGCGAAGGAAAATGAAGAGATTGTCGTAACAATTAAAATACGCAAATCCACTTTACCAAAATTTTAGAGAATTGATTACCTTTGAGCATGCTAATTTACAATGTTACCGTATTTGTTGAAGAAAATATAGCCGAGGAATGGCAAAATTGGATGAGAGAAATTCATATTCCAGAAGTGATGGCTGTCGGACTATTCAAAAACTATAGAATGTTAGAAGTGCTTGACTCCCCGAACGAAGGCCTAACCTATTGCTTACAATATGAAGTAGAAAGTCGCGATCATTACGACACCTACCAAAGCCAATTCGCGCCAGCCTTACAAGCCAAAACACTGGAAAAATTTGGAGAAAAAGCTATAGCCTTCCGAACCTTAATGGAAATTATCGACTAAATATGCAATTCCGCTCTACGCCCATCGCCGACCTTTATATACTAGAACCCAAAGTATGGGCTGATCATCGAGGTTATTTTTACGAAAGTTTTCAAGCCCGACAATTTGAAGCACAGGGCATCGACGTAAACTTCGTACAAGACAATCAAAGCTTCTCGCAAATCGGTACCCTAAGGGGCCTACACGCACAAAAAGCACCATCAGCACAAGCTAAATTGGTTAGGGTAATACAAGGAAAAGTATTGGATGTTGCGGTCGATATTCGCAAAAACTCACCGAGCTATGAAAAGCACTTTGCTATCGAACTCAGTGCCGAAAATCACTTACAGCTCTTCATACCAGCAGGCTTTTTACATGGATTTTTAACCCTCGAAGCCAACACTATATTTCAATATAAAGTAAGCGATTACTACGATAAAGAAGCCGAAATAGGGGTCATATGGAATGATCCTAGTCTGGCAATAGCTTGGGATAAATATCTCGATCCAAGCCAATATGTCTTTTCAGAAAAAGACTTGAAACTCCCCCGCATGAAAGAGTTTCAAAGTCCCTTTTAAATGATTAGTTCTTAATTAAATCGTATAATTCATCCAATTTAGGTGATAAAACGATTTCAATACGTCTATTTTTACTACGTCCTTCCGGATTCGCATTCGAAGCCAAAGGTTGGAACTCCCCTTTACCCGTCGCGGTCGTTCTTACCGACTCCAGATTATGGTCAACGGTTAAATAACGAACAACCGAAGTCGCACGCAACACACTTAAATCCCAATTATCTTTAATCTGACCCAAATTATAAATCTTCTGAGAATCCGTATGACCTTCCACGGCAATATTAATCTCCGGTTGTTGTTTCAACACCTTCGCTAATTCCGTCAATGCTTTCTTACCATTCTCATCAATGATAATACTGCCCGATGGGAATAATAACTTATCCGTTAAAGAAACATACACCTTGCCATTTTTCATCTCCACCGAAAGTCCACTTTTCGTAAAGCCCAATAAAGCCTGTTGCAATTTCGTTTTCAACTGATTGGTCGCCTCATCACGCTTTCTCAAAATATCTTCCACCTCGCGCAAACGTTGCTCTCTTTTTTTCAAATCCTCCGAAAGCTGATTTAAATTACCCGACAGCTTATTAATCTCCTGCGAACTATTATTACGCAATTTCAAATAATTACCTTCCATCTCCGCATAACGCTCCTGATACTCTCTCAAATCACGGTTCAAATTCGTTGTATCCCTTTTCAATTGAGCAATCAACTGCATCAAATTATCTCCTTCCCTTTGACTATCCTTCCAACCCATCGCTAAGGAATCTTGCTTTGCTAACATCGATTTGTACTTCTTTGGCGATAACACCACGCAAGAGCTAAATAACAAGGCCACAAAGCCGGCAAAAAATAAATGTTTCATGTGCGTCTATTCTAAATTATTGTTCAATATCTGTAGCCTCTCTCAAAAACAAAACAAAGTCTTGTACACTTTCAAAAGCATTTTTTAATTTTTCTACAATCCCTTCCTTCAAAAACTCCTCCTCCGCTATAGGCATCCAAGCAATAAAGCTCTTCAAACGCAAATATTCAATCAAAGGATGATCGCGTTCAAAGCCCTTCGGCACCGTCTTCAAACTATCTTCCTTACTCAAATGAAAATAGCGCTGAAAGTCAGGATTCGCCAAAATACGTAAAAACTTCTCCCCATTATAATCTATTTCTTCACGTATCTGTTTTAATACTTGAGCTTCAGGCTGCCAAAAACCAACCCCAAAAAAACAATTCCCTGGTTCTATATGAATATAATAACTGGGGGTTCTGGGCCCATAATGTTTAACATCAAAAGCCAAGCCATAATTCAATTTATAAGGCGCCTTATTTTTACTAAAGCGAACATCCCTATAAATACGCATCAAAACTTTTTTAGGATTAGCATCCGCCGGATAATGCGGATCGATAGCCGAAAAGAGAGGAATCAATTGCTCAATGAAGGCATAAATATCAAGCTTAGCCTCTTCATAAAGCTTTTTATTGGCATTAAACCAATCTCTATTATTGTGTTGAGCGATGAGGCTCAGAAACTCTAAGGTTGTGGCTTTTATCATCTCTATATTTAATTTTAGGCGACAAATAATGTAATAACAACACTCTCGAATAGCGATAATTAAAAGGGGAAAGAATCACCGACACGGCCACTATAGCCCCCACATACACCCAAAGATAATCAAAATCAATACGACCACCCGAAAGCAAATAGGTTAAAAAACCCGTCGTAATCATCTCCGCCATATTCATGGCATAACTCACATACATGGCGGCATAAAAATAGCCTGGTTCAATTTCATAACGCTGCCCACAGTGACTGCAACTTTCCAAAGTACGCTGCACATTAAAGCCATAAAGCGTGCCCGAAAAAATATCCCCCTGGCGACAAGCCGGACATTTCGAATGAATAACCGCCGAAAATTTAGTCATTCTTAAGAAACCGACGACTTATCCAATTTCTTGCGATAATTTTTATACCAAATAAAACCCACCACAGCAATCAATACATAAGGAATAGCTAATAAGTAAATTACCCCATCATTAATCCCCATAGCCTGCGTATTGCCATTCTGCGTACCCTGTTCAGCATTAATGGTACACATCGAACATTGCGCAAACAAATCCGCTTGTGGCCAAAGCGCTATCACCAAAATAGCCGCTATACCCAAGAAAGCTTTCTTCATCATCATCATCAAAAATTAATGTACATAATAAGGCGAAATCATCAAATACACAATCACCCCCGTAACCGCCACATATAACCAAATTGGAAAAGTAATTTTAGCTATTCTTCTATGACGATCAAAACTCTTGGCTAAAGCTCTTACATAGGTAATCAGCACTAAAGGAATAATCACAATCGACAAGACAATATGCGTAATCAAAATAAAGAAATACACATAGCGAATCGCCCCCTCTCCACCATAAGGCGTAGAATCCGAAGTCATATGATAAGCCACATACATGCCTAAGAACAATACCGAGCACAAGATCGCTAACTTCATCAAACGCTCATGTAATTGCTGTTTACCATTCTTCACCGCCACCACAGCCGCTACCAAAAGAATAGCCGTAAAACCATTTATCGTAGCATAAATAGGTGGCAAAAAGCTCAAAGGTTGCACATCGTAACCTAGGCGTCTTAAATTCACCCCAAACAAAATCGCCACCACCAAAGGAATCGCAATGGATAACAAAATGATCCATTTCTTATATCTTTTTTCTACTTCATTTTCCATAATAACCTAGCTTGAATAAAAAATTAAAAATCTAACGCCCATCTTTCATGTTTCTCAACTCCTCAGCAATCAAAACTTTAATTTCATCATCCAGTTTCGATAAAGCCTCATTATTACTCGCCTCATAATAACCACGAATACGTTTATGCGTATCAATGAGTACGAATAAATTACTATAGGAATAGCTATCCGCTTTGTTGTTATAAAGCGCATCTAAAAACAAAGACTCCTTCAAATAAGGAAAAAGCTGAGTTGTGTCTGCCCCCAATAAATTCCAATTATGCAAATCAAACTTAGCAGCTACGGCCAAATCCTTCAAGCCCTTAGCCTGATATGCCGCATTCACATTTATACTCGCAAACTGCAGTAAAACATTTTTACCATACATCGAGCTAAAACGCTGCTGCGCCTTAAGCGATCTATCCATGGCTTCTCCTTGATGGCTCGCATCAAACAAATGCAGCACCACCACTTTGCCCTTCCAGTTCGACACCGAACGCGACTCGCCATCTTGGTTAAAGAAATCAAACTCCTTCAACTCATGATAAATCGTATCGGGCACCTGCTTCCCTCGCACCGAACGAAAAGTTTCCGCCACCTGCTTAGGTCCAAAAAAAGGCAAAGGCTTATATCTATTTTTACCTTGATCTTGGAGCAAATAATACAAAAATCCTGGTACCGCTAAAATGGTGACCAGGATTAAGATCTTTTTTATGTTATATTTTGGCATGCTTAAGAGAACATGTGTTCCGACAAATAATTGCCTTCAATCAGCAATAACACAATAAAATAAATAATGAACAAAAACGAAAGCGAGAGTACTAACTGAAGCCCGAGTTTCTCATATTTCAAGTGCATAAAATAAGCCACAATATAATAAGCTTTCATCAGTGTTAAAATGATATACACATAAACACCAACAGAATGCGACATATAACCTTTAGGAATTACCCATAAAGCGATGATAAATTCAATTACCGTAAGGAATAATAAAATCCCAAAAACAGTCCAAATCTTTTTCTTATCTAAACCATGGTGCTCTTGACCATGAACTTCAGTATTTGCGTCGTGCTGATTAGCCATTTCTTTATATGATTATTTTTATGCGAATAATTAAATTAAATAGAAGAAGGTAAATACGAATACCCAAACTAAATCTACAAAGTGCCAGTATAAACCAACTTTCTCTACCATTAAATAATGACCTCTTTTTTCAAACACGCCTTGAATCACCATCACTAAAACGATAATGTTAATCAACACCCCAGTGAATACGTGGAAACCGTGGAAACCGGTAATCGTAAAGAATAAATTGGCAAACTGTAAAGCAGAAACTGTCGATACTTCGCCTTCAAAATATTGGCCTAAAGCTTCTACAGGAGGTGTAGTCGCAAACCAAAAACCAGCATGGTGTAAGTGGGTCCACTCAATAGCCTGACAGCCTAAGAACACAAAACCACCAATGATCGTTGCTACCATCCACCAAATCACTTCTTTTTTCTTACCTCTGTGTCCAGCATCAACAGCTAATACCATCGTTACCGAACTCATAATTAAGATAAAGGTCATGATACCTACGAATACTAAAGGATAGCCAGAATCAGCTAAACCAGGAATCGATTGGAAAACCAAATCCGGATCAGGCCAAGCAAACTTAGTAAAACGCTGTGCTCCGTAATAAACTAATAAAGATGAAAATGTAAAGGCATCTGATAATAGGAAAAACCACATCATCAATTTCCCATACTCAACATTCCAAGGAGATGTACCACCTGCCCAAGCAGTGTTTTTAATTCGATCTAATTTCGACAAAGATTCCATTTAGTAATCGTATTATAGTTTGTTAAAAATTCTAACTTTTCAAAAGTAAAAAAACATATAGATATATCCATAAAATATCTAGAAAATGCCAAAAAATTGAAGCGATTTCCTGTCTAAATATGGCCTTTTCATTCATCACATTTTTATAAGCCCCAACTAAGCAACTAATAATTAAAGCTAAGCCCGCTATAATGTGGATCAAGTGGAAGCCCGACACAATGTAAATCATCGAAATAGCCGCATTATTATTGATAATAACCGCCCCACTTTGATACAAAGCTGTCCAAGCCTGAAACTGCATAATGCCAAAGGCTAAACCCAAAGCAAAAGTAAGCCACAAAAACATTTTATGCTTAGAGGCACTGCCCGATTTCAAAGCGCGAGCCGCTAAAAACATAGCCACACTACTCAACACCAACACCCCAGTGCTATACATAAACATATCTGGCAACACTAAACCGTGTCCCTTTCCTTTAGAAGCTGAAAACACAATATAATAACTGGTCCAACCCCCAAACATAATTGTCGAAGTCACCACAAACAACCAGATAATAAATTTCTGAGGTCTGTAGTTCAACGTATTTTCTGAATTCGCCATAAGCTCCATCCTAATCTTAAATATTCTTAAACCGTAATATTAAACAACAAAATTAATTGCACTAAAGGCAAATAATAAAATGAACAAAACATCAGTTTTCGAGCGGCCTCTAAACTCAAGCTTTTCACTAAGCGCCAAGCATACCAACTAAACAATAAGCCTAAAGCTAAAGAAACCCCTGCAATGTACATTCCACCAAAGCCATAAATGGTCGGCAATAAACTTACCGGAATCAAAATAATGGTGCTCACAAAGATAATTATTGCGCTCCATTTATCCGTCTTTTTAGTCGGTAATAATCTAAACCCAGCCTTATTATAATCTTCATCCACTACCCAAGCAATCGCCCAAAAATGAGGGAACTGCCAAACAAATTGCACTAAAAATAAAATCCCCGCAATCTGATAATCCCGAGCGTCAAAAATATTGGTATCACCCAAAGCCGCTAAATAACCAATCAGCGGAGGCAAAGCCCCAGGAATAGCCCCTACAAACACCGCAATAGGCGACTTTCTTTTCAATGGCGTATAAGCAAAAGCATACAACAAAATCGAAAACACCGAAATCAAACCAGTCTCTAAATTCAGCTTACGCAAAATCACCGTACCCAAAATCCCCATCAATAAAGCCAATACCAAACCTTGCCCAGTCGTCATTCTACCCGAAGGCATCGGTCTATCCTTCGTACGGTTCATCAATTTATCCAAATCCTTTTCAATAACCTCATTAAAAGAGTTTGCTGAACCTGTCACTAAAAAGCCACCCAGAATAAGGATCAACCAGTTCTCCCAATTTATCGTATCAATAACTCCTCTCGAAATCTGTATTTTCTGCCCTATCAAAAAAGTAATAGAAGCCGAAAACACCACTAAGAAAGTTAGTCGGAATTTAATGAGCTTAGATAAATCGGATAAAAAATTCTTCACTTAAAATTAATTTGCTGTATAAGTTTGCGTCCGATAAACTAAGAGATACAAATAATACTGCAGCCCAATTAAAATCATCGAAAACAATAAATGTATAACTTGTGCTACAGGAGGTAAACTAAAATAAGATAAAACCATACCACTCACACCTTGCACCACCAAAATGATAATCATCCAATTCGCCATTTGGATAGGTGCCTCTTTACCACCAAATCGGTCGGTAACCATTTTATAAATTACCAAGCAACAAGCACTTAAAAAAATAGCTAAATCGCGATGGTAAAGGAAATTATCGCCTAAACGACTAATCCACGTATCTTTTAAACCATAAGCCAAACTCTTGGCCACCATATCAATCTCTTCTCGAACTTCTGTACCCAACACAATTTGAAACAAATTCATAGCTAAAGTCAAAAACAAAAAGCCCTTTAACCAAGCCGTTTTATACATAATAATTGGCTTTGCCTGTGGCAAATGTTTCGCATAAAAATAAGTGTAAATCGCAATGCCTAAAACAAATACTGCCAAAAGCATATGTATCGTCAAAACCCATTGTGTCAAATTGGTAGAAACCACAATCGAGCCCAACCAACCTTGATATCCCACCACAAACAAATTCAAAATACTCAACGCAAAAATACGAGGAGCTTTCTTCCTGTAAGCAGCCGATAACACCAAAGTCACGATCAAAGACAAACCCAAAGCTACCCCACATAAACGATTCACATATTCCGTCCAGGTTTTCGCCGCATTAAAATCTTCTGGTTCCGCAATACTCTTATCATGACGCAAAGCATCCGCTAATTCCACGCGCCCAATCGACTCTAAAAAATTCGCAAAGCGATCATTCTTTTTCAAACGTTGCTCTACAAATTTCTCCTTATAATCTGGAGGCAATTGCGAAGCATGCGTAGGCGGAATAACCTGATCAAAACACTTAGGCCAATCCGGACAACCCATTCCCGAGCCCGTACTACGCACTACACCGCCCGCTAAAATAACGAGTAAGGTTAAAATGATAGCTACTAAATTAGCTCGAATAAATCTCTTTTCAGCTTTTGTGTACATCCCTTATCACTCCTTAAAAAAATGAGGTATCTGATGAAAAAAATCGATTTCAGCAGATACCTCAGGACAATGCCAGCAAATATTAATTATTCTGCTGAAGGGTTGCTCTTTTTATGTTGAGCTTCCCATTGTTTTTGAATTTCTTCTGCCTCGTTATCTCCTTCAAAATCATGAGGTAAATTAGAGCTCATGGTTTGAGAGAAAGGCACAGTTTGAGGAATATAATCTTCTTCAGCACCTGGCTTACTGTAATCATAAGGCCAACGGTGAACCGAAGGAATTTCTCCTGGCCAGTTACCATGGATACGCTCAACAGGAGCCGTCCACTCTAAAGTATTCGCTTGCCAAGGATTTTGTTCTGATTTCTTACCTCTGAAAATAGAGCTAAAGAAGTTCCACAAGAAAGCAACTTGTGCTAAAGATGCAATGATAGCAGCCCAGGTAACTAAAACGTTAACGGTTAACCATTTGTGCATAAACTCAAACTCTGTGAAAGCATAATAACGACGTGGTACCCCATCTAAACCTAAGAAGTGTAATGGGAAGAATACTAAGTAAGCACAAATGAAAGTAATCCAGAAGTGTAAATAACCTAGTTTAGCATCCATCTGACGACCATACATTCTTGGGAACCAGTGATACACACCAGCCAACATACCAAAGATAGCCGCAGAACCCATTACCAAGTGGAAGTGAGCAACTACGAAATAAGTATCGTGTAAATTAATATCTAAAGACGCATTACCTAACCAAATACCAGTTAAACCACCAGAGATAAAGAAAGACACCATACCAATAGCGAATAACATCGCTGGCGTGAATCTAATATTACCTCTCCAAACGGTCGCTAACCAGTTAAAGGTTTTAACCGCCGAAGGAACCGCAATAATTAAGGTTGTGATCATAAACACCCCACCTAACCAAGGATTCATACCGGTTACGAACATATGGTGACCCCATACGATGAACGACAAAATGGTGATACCAATTAAAGAGTAAATCATCGCATGATAACCGAAGATAGGTTTTCTAGAATTTACCGAAATAATCTCAGAAGAAATACCCATCGCAGGCATAATTACGATATATACCTCAGGGTGACCTAAGAACCAGAATAAGTGTTGCCATAAAATTGGAGAACCACCTTCATTTGGTAAAATATCTGTACCGAATACCAAATCCGATAAATAGAAACTGGTACCCACACTACGGTCAAAAATTAATAAAACCACACCAGCTACTAAAACAGGGAAAGATAAAATACCTAAAATCGCTGTTAAAAAGAAAGCCCAAATGGTTAAAGGCATTTTCCATAAATCCATTCCTTTAGTACGCATGTTTAATACGGTACTCACGTAGTTAATACCACCCATTAAAGAGGAAGCTACGAAAAGGATCATACTGATTAACCATAAAGTCATCCCTAGCTCTGAACCCGGAATCGCTTTAGGCACCGATGATAATGGCGGATATACTGTCCATCCCGCACTTGCCGGACCTGTTTGGATAAAGAATGAACTCATCATGATCACACAAGCTGCAAAGAACAACCAGTAAGATAACATGTTCATAAAAGGTGAGGCCATATCTCTTGCACCAATTTGCAAAGGAATTAACAAGTTCGAGAAAGTACCACTTAAACCAGCTGTTAATACAAAGAATACCATGATGGTACCGTGAATAGTTACCAAAGAAAGGTAAAAGTCTGGTTTAATACGTCCCCCTTCAGCCCATTGACCTAAGAAAGTCTCCAATAAAGGGAATGACTTATCTGGCCAAGCTAATTGAATACGGAATAGGATCGACAAGATCATCGCAATCACCGCCATAATAATACCAGTTATTAAAAACTGTTTGGCGATCATTTTATGATCCATACTAAATACATACTTACTAAAGAACGTTTCATGATGATGCCCGTGTGCATCATGACCATGGTTATCGTGGTGATTTGTATCGTGTATTGATATCGTTGACATAATTAGTTTTGTCTATTATTAATTATTTAATGCAATTTGATTGGTCGCCGTACTATCAGCTACAGCTGCTGGAGCCGTAGGCTGAGCCACAGGAATAGGTAAATTGAAAGCTTTTCTCAAGTCGTCCGTTAAATAAAGCGACTGTTGAGCTAGCCATTCCTTATATTCTTGCTCCGATACTACACGTACCGTTCTTTGCATGTTATAGTGATTCGTACCACAAATTTTAGCACACAATAAGATGTATTTAAAATTCGGATCATTAGTTTTAGCCTTCATTTCAGCTGTTGTAATCGTCGGCGTAAACTCAAAATAAGTAGCCATACCCGGTACGGTGTTCAACTGCACTCTGAAGTGAGGTAAATAAAAACTGTGGATCACGTCTTTACTGCTCAAAGTAAATCTTACCGGTTTGTTTACAGGTAACACAATCTCATCAGCAATTTGATCATCTAAGCTGTTTTTATCATTAAAATCAACCCCAATATTATTAATGCTAGTCACTAATTTATAATTCTTTTTACCCACTACCCCATCTTGTCCAGGATAACGAATATCCCATTGGAATTGTGATGAAGTCACTTCAATGCTAATAGGCTTGTTATTAGGATCCTCAATTTTGTAGAAAATCGATCTCCAAGTTAAGAAACCCATCAATACTAGAATGGTTAAAACGAAAGCTGGAATAATGGTCCAGATACGCTCTAAAGTGTTATTGTGTGGATAGTAGTAAGCTCTTCTTTTCGCATCATATTTGTACATGTAAACAAATACAAATAAAATGATGTGTGTCACCACGAATACAATCGAGGTTAATACCAAGGTAACCATAAACATTTGGTCAATACGCTTACCATGCTCAGAAGCCGCCTCTGGTAAAATCAATTTACCATGAACCGTATATTCCCAATACACGCCGTATAAACCTACCACTAAGAAAACTGCAAATAAAATCGCATTGATCTTATCCCAGTTAATAGCTGAGATTTTACCTTCCGTTTCTTTGGTTAATTCATAAACCTTTAAAGCTTTACCGATAATAGCTATGAATAAACATAAAAGCAAGAACAGCAAAACATAGAAAGCCGTAGTTTTATAGATCGGAGCCATATCCACTGGCTTAGTCATACTCGAAGCCGCTGCTGCTGCCCCTTGCGCAAAAGTGGTGGTGCTTGAAAAAACAGTCATAATAACCGCCAAGG
This sequence comes from uncultured Pedobacter sp., assembly GCA_964592575.1. GTDB lineage: Bacteria > Bacteroidota > Bacteroidia > Sphingobacteriales > Sphingobacteriaceae > Pedobacter. The sequence continues at coordinate 45,030 of CAZQFF010000012.1, read as the reverse complement.
CCGCCATTGTTTTATTACTAATTATATTTTTTAAACTCATTTTCTTAAAACTAGCTTGCTATTATAGGTGATGATTTAAACTCTCTTCTAAAAACGGATGATTCTTAGGCGCTAAAGCTCTTTTACTTAAAGCACTTAAAACCGCAAAGGTAAAGATTCCCACAAAACCAGCTGCAATTCCAATTTCTAAAATACCGAAACCACTTCCGCTGTCTGTACCAAACTCAAATACACCTGGCATAATCATTTGATAGTAATCAACCCAGTGACCTACTAATACAATAATAGATACCGTTAATAAGATATTTTCACTTCTCTTGTTATCTCTGTCCATTAATAATAATAACGGAGCCAAGAAGTTTAACACTAAGTTCAAATAGAACCAAAACTCATAACTATTAAAACGTTTGTGGAAGTAAACGGTCTCTTCCGACATGTTCGCATAATAAATTAATAAGAATTGTGAAAACCATACATAAGTCCAGAAAATCGAGAAACCGAAGATAAACTGACCTAAATTATGGAAGTGGCTATTATTAACCCATTGCATGTAACCTGCTTTTTTCAATAAAATCAAGATCACAGCAATCGCAGCTAAGGAACTAACCCACATTGCAGCAAAGTTATACCAACCAAACATAGTCGAGAACCAGTGTGCCTCTAAAGACATAATGGTATCAAAAGCAAAGATCGGTTGTGTAAAGCCATAAATAACTAAGAATACACAAGCATATTTAAACGACTTGCGGTAAGAATTCAAGCCACCCTCTAAATCTTCTTTATAAGACAATTTCGCAAATAAAGTAGCGAAGATGCTATAAATTCCTAAAAATACAACCTGTCTAGCCATAAAGAAAGGCACGTTTAAGAAAGCTGATTTTCCTGCAATGATCTTGTCATAGTTAGGAGAATTAGGATCCGTTAAACCGGCTTCTGTCCAGTGGTGATACAAATTGTGTGAATAAATGCCTAAGCCTACTACTGCAATTAAGATAACAACCGCCAAAGGCAATACATTAGCCATAGCTTGAGGTACACGTAAAATTGAAGCAGACCAGCCTGCTTGCGCTACATATTGCACGGCTAAAAAGAAAGCGGCCGACATACATACACAAGCAAAATAATAAGCCATAAGTAACAGGTTAGCGAAAGTACGCTCTTGCGCACCGCTCATAAATCCATAGGTAATTGAAGCAATACCGATAACTATACCGATAATACTAAGCAATTTTACCTTACCTGTAAACTCAAATTGTTCTGTTAAATTATAATGATGAGTTCCCATTTATATCTGCTTTTCTATTTAGTTTTTTGTAATTGTTGAACATACATCACCACTTTCCAACGCTCATCAGGAGTTAATTGAGAAGCGTGAGATCCCATGGCATTATAACCATAAACGATGGTATGATAAATTCTACCTGCAGGTAATTCACTCATTAAACCACCACGTGATGATTCTCTACCCTCGCCATAAAATGCTGGAGCCGTAATCCCTTTTTCTAATAAAGTAATCGGGCCTTGACCATCTCCTTTAGCACCGTGACAGTTTCCGCAGAAAACTTCATAATAGTGTTTACCTTGAGCTAAATTTTGTTCTGTGGTATCCAAAGGATTCACTAAACTAGCCGAAGCAGCCGCTAAACCCTCAGGCGTATTGGCAAACTCAAAGCGCACAAAACCTACGGGATTCGTATTGTCTGGTGGCGTTTGAGCCGTTTGACCATTCACAAAATTCTTGTTTGGCTGATCTTGATTATAAGCAATCGGATCATACATATTACGAGCAAACTCTAAACCTGTGCTCTTATTATTATTACAGGCAGAAAGCAATGCCGCAGAGGCAAGTGCAATCGCTGCACTGAAAACTATACTTTTCTTATTCATAGCTAACATACTTCCTTTCATTGTACTTCACTTCTAAAGCGCCTGCACCTTTTAATAGTTCATCAATTTTTGCGTGATCTGTGTTTTGTTTCGCATCAATAGCAATAATAAAACGATCATCTGTTGCTCTTAAATCCATCACTCTTGGCGCTCTTCCTGGGAACAAATGCGTCGAAGCATAATATGAACCCACTAAGCCAAAAGCACAGAATAAAATGGTCAACTCAAACGTAATTGGAATAAAGTCAGGTAATGCAAAATGCGTCTTACCCCCAATATTAACTGGCCAATCTTTAACCGCGGCTAAATACACGCCAGTAAGCATGGTGATGGTACCTGTAATTCCAAAAAAGAAAGCAGCCACATCTAATCTAGATCTTTTTACGCCTAATTTAGCTTCAATACCGTGGATAGGCATAGGTGTATAAACATCGTAGATACTAATGTTATTCTCCTGCAGTTTTTCGATGCCGTGCATCATTTCATCAGGATCACCGAAACTGCCTAAAATATATTTGATATTACTCATGGTTATATTTTTCTGTAATCTTCTTGTTTAACACTATCAAATTTATCTAAAGACTCCACGTATTCCGCAACTTGTTCTTTATCTAAATGACCTTCTTTAATTAATTTTAATTTAGCTTGCTCACTCGCGCTCTTCAATAATAATTTCACCTCGGCAATCGCAATCGAAGGTAAAGCTCTTAAGAATAATAAGAACAAAGTGAAGAATAAACCAATGGAGCCTACGAAAATACTCACGTCAACCCAAGTTGGATAGAACATTACCCAGCTCGATGGTAAATAATCACGGTGAAGTGAAGTAACAATGATTACAAAACGCTCGAACCACATACCAATGTTTACTACAATGGATAAAATCCAAGTCGCTGCAATGCTCGTACGGATTTTCTTGAACCACAACAACTGTGGAGAAATCACGTTACAAGTCATCATCATCCAGTATGCCCACCAGTAAGGACCAGTCGCACGGTTGATGAACGCATATTGCTCATACTCTACACCCGAGTACCAAGCGATAAAGAACTCGGTTAAATAAGCCACACCTACGATAGAACCCGTCACGATGATAATTTTATTCATCGATTCAATGTGGAACATCGTGATATAGTTTTCTAAACCTAAAACTTTACGCACAACTAATAATAAGGTTAATACCATCGCAAAACCCGAGAAGATCGCACCAGCCACGAAATATGGCGGGAAGATCGTCGTATGCCATCCCGGAATAACCGAGGTCGCAAAGTCGGTCGATACGATTGTGTGTACAGAAAGTACCAATGGTGTTGAAATACCCGCTAAGATTAAGGACACCGCCTCAAATCTTTGCCAAGTTTTCACGTTACCCGCCCATCCAAAAGATAAAACGGTATATACTTTTTTGCGGAACCCGCTCGCTCTATCACGAATAGTTGCAATATCAGGTAATAAACCAGTATACCAGAATAATAAGGATACCGAGAAATACGTTGAAATCGCAAACATATCCCAAACTAATGGGGAGTTAAAGTTCACCCAAAGTGAACCAAATTGATTCGGTAATGGAAGTACCCAGTAAGCTAACCAAGGACGACCCATGTGAGAAACTACATAAGTAGCGGCACAAATAACGGCGAAAATCGTCATCGCCTCTGCCGAACGGTTAATCGAGTTACGCCAGTTCTGACGGAAGAGTAATAATACCGCCGAAATCAGTGTTCCCGCGTGACCAATACCTACCCACCATACGAAACCGGTGATATCCCAAGCCCATCCAACTGTTTTATTTAATCCCCAAGCTCCGATACCAAACCAGAAGGTATAACCTACGGCTACTACCCAAAGTCCAGCTCCACAAAGGGAAAGAATGAAGCCAATCCACCAAGCCTTATTTGGCTTGTTCTCTACCGGATTTAAGATCTCTTCCGTAATCTGAGCATACGTGATATCCTTTCCGGTAATTAATGGTTCTCTTAAAATTGATTCGTTATGTCCTGACATAATTTATAATGATGTAAGTAAGGCCTATGCGTGCACTTCTTGAGTTTCTGAATCTATGTTTCTAATCTTAGTCATGTAACCAATACCTGGTTCCACATTGATCTCCTCTAATACATAGTAGGTACGATCGCTACGTAATGCTTTGGATACTTCCGAGTTCGGATCATTTTTATCTCCAAAGATAATAGCGTTTGCAGAACAAGCTTGTTGACATGCCATTTTAATCTCGCCGTCTTTCAATGGACGTTTCTCCATTTTAGCCGCTAATTTACCCTCTTGGATACGTTGGATACACATAGAGCATTTCTCCATAACCCCACGTGAACGCGTAGTTACATCTGGATTTAATACTAATTGTGTAAACTCATTATTCAAGTAGTTATCAAAGCGAGAATCATTCCAGTAGTTAAACCAGTTGAAACGACGCACTTTGTAAGGGCAGTTATTCGCACAGTAACGCGTACCCACGCAACGGTTATAAGCCATATGGTTCAAACCATCTGAAGAGTGAACGGTAGCTAATACCGGACAAACCGTCTCACATGGCGCGTGATCACAGTGCTGACATAACATCGGTTGGTGAACCACAGAAACGCTAGCCATTTGCTCTTCGCCCAAGTTAGCAATTTCTTTCTCTTTAGTTACCGCTGAACCCGACTCTTGATCATAGCTATAGTATCTGTCGATACGTAACCAGTGCATTTCACGACGTTTACGTACCTCATCTTTACCCACAACTGGAATATTATTTTCCACGTTACAAGCCACGATACAAGCACCACAACCCGTACAAGCATTCAAGTCGATTGCCATTACCCAGTTGTTACCCAACATCTCGTGTTTATCGGTCGTCCATAAATCATAAACTTTATGCTTATGGTGGTTACCTGAACCCGCTTTAGGATCTTTTAAGAAATCTTTGAAAGAAGCCTCACGGATAATATTTCTACCTTCAAAAGAGTAGTGTGTTTGGGTTTGAGCTAAAATCTCTGTATTACCCGTACCACTCAATTTAGCTGTAGTCGCATAATGTAAAGTACCATTATTAAAGCTTAGGAAAGGGAAGGCATTTTTACCTACATTATTTCCTGCTTTTCCTGCTTTCGTTCTTCCATAACCTAAAGCAATAGAAGCTGTACCCATAGCTTGACCAGGTTGAATTAACACTGGTAAATCTACACTGTAACCATTCTCTGCTTTTACAGAAACCACATCAAACTCTTTGAAACCTAATTTCTCTGCTTGTTTAGGCGCAAGAGCGATATAGTTATCCCAAGTTACTTTAGATACTGGATCAGGGAATTCTTGTAAGAAAGCATTGTTAGCATGTTTACCATCACGCATTGGAACGCTTTCGTAAACTTGTAACTCAATGTCTTTTTGTAAAGCTTTGCTCGAAGCCGAAATAGAAGCCACTACAGCATCTAAAGCTAAGCCAAAGTTATAAGCTACAGCTGTTTTCGCTGGAGCCGAAACTACCCCTAGTTGTAACCACTCTTTCCATGATTTACCCACTACAGGTTGAATATTTTGTTCGTAATTATTTTTAACGTATTGATAGTAATCCGTTACCGGAGCATCAGCCCACATCAATAAGCTCACCTCTGCTTGACGAGAGTCAAATACAGGGTTAATCGTTGGTTGGATAACCGAGTACATACCTTCGTAGGTATTCGCATCACCCCAAGACTCTAAATAATTTGGTGTAATCGCAATCGCATCACATAAAGCAGCCGTTTCATCATCACGATCCGCAAAAGAAACCTTGAAAGGCACTTTAGCTAAAGCCTCAGTGAAAGCTTTTGGATTAGCTGAATCATAAGCAGGGTTAGCATTCATAAAGAATACAGCAGCTACTTCACCACGATTCATTTCATTCACTAATTCCGAGAAAGCTACATCATTACCATCGTAACGCTTGCAAGGATTATCTAAATCGATTGTCGTACCGTAAGAACCAATAGCACTATTAATCGCGTTAACTAAAATTTGTGTAGACACATCATTAGAACCCGCAACCACTAAAGCTTTTCCTTTATGTTGTACTAATTCTTTAGCCACTAATTTTAAAGCTTTGTCCGCTTTTACATTATTAGGTAAAGCAGCACCCGCTAAATTAGCACCAGTAATCGCATTATATAAGGCAATTAATGCTGGACCCTCTTCCGATAATTTAATTGGAATACGGGTATCTGCATTCGTACCTGTTAAACTCATACCACTCTCAAATTGGAAGTGGCGAGACATTTTCTTATTCTCTAAAGATTTGTAATTTCTGTTCGAAACATATTGTGCGGTAAACTCTTCCCCACTAATCCAAGTACCTAAGAAATCAGCACCAAAACTTACAATGATATCCGCTTTGTCAAAATTGTATTTAGGTAATACCGCTTTCCCAAAACTATTCTCATTCGCTTTGATGATACCGGTATAAGAAACCGCATCATAAGTAACATGCTTAGTAGCTGGATATTTAGCTGCAAAATCAGCTATTACGCGTTTAGCCGAAGGGCTGTTTAAAGAAGAGCTTACAATCGCCATCTTCTTACCTGAAGATTGCGCTTTGCTTAACTCTGCTTTCACAAATTTGTCTAAATCTGCCCAATTGCTCTCTTTTTTCTGAACAACAGGTGTTTTTAATTTAGACACATCATACAAGTCTAATACCGAAGCCTGAGCTTGTGCATCTGTACCTGTACTAAAAGGTCCACCATTTGGGTTAACCTCAATTTTAATAGGTCTGCCCACTACCGTCTTCACCAACACCGGGTTTCCTTTAAAAGTAGACACATAGTAATTCGGGATACCCGGAATCACTTCTTCTGGTCTAATTAAGTAAGGAATAGACTTATGAACTGGAGCTTTTTGACAAGCTGCCAAAGTCACAGCACCTAAACCAAAACCTAATGCTTTTAAAAAGTCACGGCGCGGGGTAACGGTACTTAAACCGGCTTCACTTAAAACATCTTCTATTGGAAGGGGTTCAGCGAATTCATTTTTGTTACTTTCAACAAATTCTGGAGTATTATGATACTCTTCTAAACCTTTCCAGTACTTCTTATTGCTTTCCATTTAAGCTATATTACTGTTATCGAACGTTTTTACTAAACTCTAATTAATAATGGCACTTGCCACACTCTAAACCACCCAATAAAGCAGGGGTAATTTTCTCACCTTTTTTAATCTTCTCGTGTGCTTTGATCACGTTAGTATAGAAAGCATCACTTTTCTTATCAGCGATATCCGCTTCTCTGTGACAGTTCACACACCATTTCATCGTCAATGGAGAATATTGATATACTTCTTCCATCGTGTTGATTGGACCGTGGCAAGCCACACAAACTGGATCAGTTGGACTTAAACCTGCTTGTTTACGGATAGCCTCTTCCCCAACCGTTACGTGTTGAGCGTGATTAAAGTAAGCGAAATCAGGTAAATTGTGAATACGAACCCACTCAATAGGTTTTTGTTTCGACTCATCATAAGTTTGAGTCGCTGGGTCATAGCCCACCGCATTATAAATTTTCTGAATCTCAGGAGAGATTGATCCATCTGCTTGTACCACTTGAACCGCTTTGTGACAGTTCATACAAACGTTTGCCGATGGAATCGTTGCGTTTTTAGATTTAAACGGACCAGTATGGCAATACTGACAATCAATCTGATTGATACCCGCGTGTAATTCGTGCGAGAACTTAATTGGCTGAGTTGGTTGATAACCGGTATGAACACCAGTTTCCCACATACCCATCCAACCAAATGAACCTAAAACTACCACCATACACAATACGGTAAAGAATACGAATTTCTTGTTTTTGAACAAGCGACCCATTCCCGTAGCGAAAGAAACTTCTTCCACTTCGTGAATATCAATACCTTGTTTTTGTAGAATTAAGCGCTCTAACATTTTAACCGCACGGCCTAATACCACTAATACCACAATTGATAAAATGATAATCGCCACGATACCTAAAATAGATAGCGTCGATGTACCTTCATCTACAACAGCAGTGTCAGTTGCAGCCGCAGCAGCAGGTTTAGGCTCACCTTCTTTGGCATAAGCAATGATGCTACGCACTTGGTCGTCCGTTAAACGAGGGAAAGCACGCATCTCCGTTGGAGAATACTTAGCTGCCTCAATCGCTTGTTGGTTACCCGAAGCAATTAACGACAAATTATCCTTAATCCAAGGAATTAGATAAGCTTCATCTAATTCTCTAGCTTTAGGACCCACAGCCGGACCTGTACTATTCGTTTCCAAATTATGGCAAGAAGCACAATTATCCTTGAATAACTTCTTACCCTCTACAACATCCTGCGCATGCGCTCCAGAAACCATTAAAAAAGAAAAAGCAGCAGCCGCAATAGCCGACTTCCAAACTCTTTTAAAATTCAATGAGATATTCCTCATAATGAGTGTTTTATACTATTTTTTGAAAAATAAATTTAAGTATCTTGTGTGAAAACCCAATTCCCCACATAAATATTTGAACAAAAGTAAGACTAATTAAGTTATCAGTGACATACTAATGACATAGAAATACAATTTATAATCATTCTAAATTACCTCTAAATCTGTTCAATTATTGTTTCAGGATCCATGCAAAAATCAATGGAGCTACAATCGTTGCATCCGATTCTACTATGAATTTAGGCGTATTAATATCTAATTTACCCCAAGTGATCTTTTCATTCGGCACCGCGCCCGAATAAGAACCATAAGAAGTGGTCGAATCAGAGATCTGACAGAAGTAACTCCAGAATGGAATATTCTCCATTTCCATGTCTTGATACAACATCGGCACCACGCAAATCGGGAAATCTCCAGCAATACCACCCCCAATTTGGAAAAAGCCTACGCCTTTACCAGCAGAGTTCGCCATATACCAATCCGCCAAATAACCCATGTACTCAATTCCGCTCTTCATAGTCGAGGCTTTAATCTCGCCTTTCATCACATAAGAAGCAAAAATATTACCCATGGTCGAATCTTCCCATCCTGGTACCACAATTGGCAAATTCTTTTCCGCTGCCGCTAACATCCAAGAGTTTTTCGGATCAATCTCATAGTATTGTTCCAAATCCCCACTTAAAAGCATTTTATACATATACTCATGCGGAAAATAACGCTCACCTGCCGTATCCGCATCTTTCCAAATTTTATGGATATGCTTTTGTAAACGACGGAAAGCCTCTTCCTCAGGAATGCAGGTATCGGTTACCCGGTTATAATGATTTTCTAATAAATCCCATTCGTCTTGAGGGCTCAAGTCACGATAATTCGGTACGCGCTTATAATGAGAATGCGCCACCAAATTCATAATATCCTCTTCCAAATTAGCCCCAGTACAAGAAATAATCGACACCTTATCTTGTCTAATCATTTCGGCTAAAGAGATACCTAACTCGGCTGTACTCATCGCACCGGCTAAAGTGATCATCATTTTACCACCCTCATCTAAATGGGTTTCATAACCTTTAGCTGCATCCATCATAGCCGCAGCATTAAAATGGAGATAATTCGTCTCCATGAATTTTGATATCGGTCCTCTGTTAGTACTCATCTCGAATTAATTTTTATTAAAATGCAAAAGTAATAAGATTTCGTTTACTTTGTTATAAATATGAAACTAAGAAGCCGCAACCTTTTATTTACCCTATTAGGCCTCCTGCTTAGCTTGCTGCATAACCCTGCTCAAGCGCAAATAAAGCTCATCAAAAAGCTCTTGTCCAATCAAGTGGATAGCAGCCGAAAAGCCAGTTTCTTGCCTGTACCTGTGATTGGATATTCTCAAGAAAAAGGATTAGAATTAGGTATCGGCTCCATTTATTCCTATTATATGGATAAAGCCGATCTGCAAAACCGCAGTTCCAACTTTTCCAGCACCCTCAGTTATTCCACCAAAAAAACCTATAATTTCTCTATCAAGGCCGATGCCTGGACGTCGCAAAACAAATATCACCTGCTGGGCGAAATCCGCTTGCGCAATCAACCTTTTTATTATTATGGCACAGGCAATCATACCCTGGCTCAAGACAAAACCCTACTCGACTTCAAACTCTTCCGTCTAGCCGGCGAGATTGAAAAAAACTGGGGTGGCCAATACTATACGGGCTTAGGGCTCCATTATCAAAAAGAAAGCCTAGCCAATCAAGGCCAAATCGACTATAAAACTCAAACCTTGCTTTTAGGTATTTCTCAAAGTATCGATACCCGAAACAGTAATAATTATACTAGCCAAGGCTTTTATGGCAAAGTCAGTTTGCAATACGCGCCTCAACTATTTAGGAATAAACAATACCCCAATCAAAACTACCAAGGCGCAGTAGTCAAAGTTAATTTACGCCAATTTTGGAGCCTAGCCCCTAAATTCGTTCTCGGCCTGCAGGGCATCTACCACGGCCTACAGGGCAAAAACATCCCGACGATGCATTTACCCCAATTAGGTAATGACGAAATCATGCGGGGCTATCTTTCTGGGCGCTTCCGCGACAAACACCTCTTAGCCGCTCAAACCGAATTACGCTATCGCTTTATGCCTAGATTTGGTGCCGTAGTCTTTGCGGGCACTGGGCAAGTAGCCCCTAATGCCAAAATAAGCCGAGCCGAATTAAAACCAAACTATGGCTTTGGAGGCCGTTACTTTTTCGATCCCGCCAAAGGCCTTAGTATCCGCTTTGATTATGGCATAGGTGAAAAAATAGCTGGCGAAAAAAGACAACAAGGCTTTTATATTAGCTTCGCCGAAGCCTTTTAATACGCCGAAACCTTTTAATGATCCACAACCAAACCAAATATGAAAACCAAACTACTTTTCCTGCTTTTAGTTGCCAGCATCTTAGGAGGGCGGGCTCAAGCTCAAACACCTGCTCAAGCCCAAAGCCCCTTTAGTCCTAGCGAAATTCAAGCCTTTAAAAAACAAGCCGAGCGCGTCGAAATCATACGCGATCAGTGGGGCATCCCGCATATCTACGGAAAAAGTGATGCCGATGCCGTCTTTGGACTCATGTATGCCCAAAGCGAAGACGATTTCAAACGGATCGAGCTCAACTATATCGAAAAACTAGGCCGTCTATCCGAAATCAATGGTGCCAAGGATATCTATAACGATTTACAAATCCGCTTGCTCATCGATTCCAGCGAAGCTATTGCCGACTATCAAAAAGCCGAACCCTGGTTCAAAAAGCTATTAGATGCCTATGCTGCCGGCTTAAACTATTATCTCTATAAAAATCCGCAAGTTAAACCCGCCCTTTTAAAACGATTCCAACCTTGGTATCCCCTCTTATGGACCGATGGCAGTATCGGAGCCATCAATACGGCGGGCTTAACCATACGCGAACTACAAAACTTTTATACCGGTAGCCTCGAAGAAAGCGAAGCCTACAAACATATCATCAAAGATCAACAAAGTGGCTCCAATGGATTTGCCTTTGCTCCGCAACTCACCGCCTCGGGCAATGCTATTCTTTACTTAAATCCGCACACCACATTTTACTTCCGTCCCGAAATTCAAATGCAAAGCGAAGAAGGCCTAAATGTATATGGCGCGGTAACTTGGGGGCAATTCTTCGTCTATCAAGGCTTCAACGAATTCTGCGGCTGGATGCACACCTCTAATAATGTCGATATAGCCGATATCTACGAAGAAAAGATTATCCAAAACAAACAAGGCATTTTTTATGAATATGATAACAAGCTTATGCCTATTGGTCAAAAAGCTATTCAAATCAAGTATCTAGAAAATGGGCAAATGCGCAGCAAAAGCTTCCAAACCTATTTCACCAAAAACGGCCCGATTATGGCCTTGCGAAATAAAAAATGGATAAGCCTAAAACATGCCAATCGCAACCCCAAAAGCTTAGTACAAAGCTGGCAACGCACCAAAGCCAAAAGCTTTAGCGAATTTCAAAAAGCCATGGATCTGGTAGCCAATGGTTCCAACAATACCGTCTATGCCGATGCAGCGGGCAATATCGCCTATTGGCATGGCAATTTTATCCCAAAACGAAATCCCAATCTAAATTGGTCTAAACCACAAGATGGTAGTCTTTCGGCCAATGCTTGGCAAGGTCTGCACCCGGTATCCGAAAGTGTGCATGTCTATAACCCGAGCAATGGCTGGTTACAAAACTGTAATTCTACCCCTTTCACCGTAGCCGGCGCACAAAGCCCTAAAAAAGAAAACTATCCAGCTTATATGGCGCCTGATGGCGAAAACTTCCGTGGCCTGAATGCAGTTCGCTTGCTCAGTCAAGTAAAAGGGAATTTAAATCTCGATAGTGTCATCGCCTTAGGTTATAATACCTATCTGCCTGCCTTCGAGCAACTGATTCCAGCCCTCAAAAAAGCGCATCAAAGCTTAGCGGCCTCCGAGCCCCTAAAAGCCCAATTACAAGCCGCTGTCGATAGCCTCAGTCAATGGAACTATTATAGTGCGGCCAATTCCGTAGCCACCACCCTGGCTTACGATTGGGCCCAAAACCTCATGCCTTCTTTGCAAAAAGTCTATATTGATCAAGGTGAAAAAGATCAAGTGCAAAACACCATAGAATTTGCGCAGAACGCCTCGGCCCTAGCCTTATTAGAGCCCCTGCAAAAAACACTCAACCAATTAAACAGCAAATTTGGTAAATGGCAAATGCCATGGGGCGAAATCAATCGCTTCCAACGCCTCACGGGGAATATGCAAGAAAGCTATAATGATCAATTGCCAAGTTATCCCGTAGCCTTTGGTTCAGGCATGTGGGGCCAACTGCCTTCTTATCGTAGTGCGAGCTATAATACCCTAAAACGCTATGGCACTTCAGGCAATAGTTTTGTCTGTGCGGTTGAATTTGGTCCACGCCTTAAAGCTAAATCTATCCTAGCAGGCGGAAACAGTGGCGACCCGAAATCTCCACACTTTAATGATCAAGCCGAAATGTACAGCAAAGGACAATTCAAAGATGTTTTATTTTATAAAGAAGATGTTCAGGCAAATGCCAAAAGGATTTATAAACCTTAAGCTACAGCGATAAAGCGCCAAGCCTAAAGGCGAATCTTAAAATGCTCCTTCGCCTGGCCTTTTCTAAAATACACCAAGCCTATCCAAAAGAAGTCAATAGTCACACTAACTTGTGGATGGGCTTTTATTTTTTCCCAAGCCGCTTTCATACCTGGGCTCCAATAAATATCATCAAAAATGATCAAGCTATCGGCATGCACCCGCTCTAAAGCCCAATTAAAATAATTTAAGGTCGCTTCCTCGGTATGATTGCCATCCACATAAAAAATATCCAAGCGCTCCAGTTCCTGAGCCAGCTCTGGCAAAACCCTATCAAAATTACCCACGCGCAAATCTATAGGCGCTAAAACTAAATCAGCCTGCTGGCGCAAAGTCGCCCAATTGGCCTGAGCCACAGCAGCCGTTTGCGGACAACCCTCCACACTAATCAATTTCGCCTCCGGTGCCGCTGCCGCCATATAAGCCGTGGAAATGCCCAAACAGGTGCCTAGCTCCAAAATGACCAAAGGCTCATTTTCCGCCTGATTTTTGACTATACGATATAAAACCTGCGCTAATTTCGGACTTTTCAAAGCGTGCTTAGCGATATGAGAAACTTTCTTAGATTTGGTTACTGGACTTGCCGCGCCAGAACCAATTGCCGCGCCCACACCTGCCACCTGCCCCGAAGCCCTTCCCGCATCAAATTGCGAGCCCGCCCCTAAATCCAGCACCTCGATGATACGATCATCATTTCGTAAATTTTCACGACTCGCCTCTAGTTTCGAATACAGCGGATTGGCCGAATTATTGTATATTACTTCGTCTAACAGTTTGTAAACAAAGGGCGAATGCGTCCCATGTCGGGTATTTGCCCGCCAAAGATGTTTCAAATAGTCAAAAACAAAAGGAATATTCATGCTGTAAAAGTATTAAGAAATTAATTTAATTTGCAAAGATGGATGCACAACGTGAAATAGAAGCCCTAATTAAACTACTCGACGACCCCGATGAGCAAATCTTCCAAGTCGTGAACGAGAAGCTCCGATCTTATGGGCCGGAGGTGATTTCTACGCTAGAAAAGTTCTGGGAGCAAAGCCTAGATGCCAAATTGCAGGAGCGCATCGAAAATTTAGTGCATGATATTCAATTTAACACCCTAAAAGAAGATTTAAACCTCTGGTATCAAAGTGGAGCTTTCGATTTGATGCATGGCGCCCTTATCCTCAGCCGTTATCAATATCCTGATCTCGAGGAGCAAGACATTATTCGTCAAATCGAAGACATCAAAACCGAAGTATGGCGAAACCTGCAAGAGGAAATGAGTTCCATTGAAAAAATAAAAGTCTTAAATCATGTCTTTTATCAAGTATATGGATTCACCGGCAATATCAAAAACCATCACGATCCCCATAACTCCTTTATCAGTCAGGTGGTACAAAGCAAAAAAGGTAATCAAATCTCCTTAGCCATTATTTATTCCACCATTGCGCAAAAATTAGACATACCTGTTTATGGCGTAAACTTACCGCAGCATTTTATACTGGCCTATATCGACGAAAGCAAAGGCGAAGGCGAAAACCCCGTGCTCTTTTATATCAATGCTTTCAACAAAGGCTCTATCTTTGGCAAACACGATGTCGATCAATTCTTAAGACAATTGAATATAGAACCTCAACCCGGATTTTATGTACCTTGCAGTAATGCCGAAATTCTGCGCCGTGTGATCCGAAATCTAGTTTCGGCCTACGATAAATTGGGCGATCAAGCCAAAGTGCAAGAACTCAAAAGTCTGCAAGAAATTTTAAGCTAAATCAAAGCGAATCCATATGAAATGAATCCTTCAAAAGCTTAGCCTGCTCAACCAAGCCCTACAAGCTTTAATTTTTCCAGCCAGCTGTGCCGCCTGCCAAAAAGCCTTAGTCGCACAGGAAAAAGAAATTTGCCTACACTGTCTGCAGGATTTAAGCTATACTCATTTTAGCCTATCCGCAAACGCAGCCCCTAATCCCCTGCAAAAACAAAGCTGAGGACGCCTGCCCCTGAGTCAGGCCTACGCCCTTTTTTACTATCACAAAAAAGGCAAAATCCAAAAACTTATCCACCAATTCAAATATAAAGGAAGAGCCCCCTTAGGCTTTTACCTTGGGCAGCTCCTAGGCCAAAAACTCCTGATCCTACACCAACAAAATCCATTTGATTTAATCATCCCCGTGCCCCTGCATCCTTTCAAAGAAAGTATGCGGGGCTACAACCAAAGCGAAGTCATTGCCCAAGGCATTGCCCAAGTCTTAGCGATAGAAATGAATAGCCAAATCCTGATCCGAAAAAAAATGCGGGAAAGTCAAACAAGAAAAACTAAATTTACACGTTACCAAAATAGCCAGAACTTATATAGCTTAAAAAAGGAAGCGGCCAAACTTTTGCAGGGTAAACATGTTTTATTAGTGGATGATGTCATCACCACAGGCGCCACCATCGAAGCCTGCGGCCTTGTCCTCCTCCGCCAAAACATCACCCAACTCAGTATAGCCAGCCTAGCCTTTAGCCAAAACTAAGATATGCCCATAAAACTCATCGCTTTATGTTTTATCTGTCTAACTTTCTTCGCCTGCGAAAAGGAAGAGGATTTTCTATTCGACCCTAAGGCCGAACTCAGCTATTCTGTCGATTCCATTTTCTTCGACACCCTTTTCACCTCGGTTGGCTCCACCTCCCGACGCATCAAAATTTATAATCCCCATCCCAAAGCGATTTTAATCAACGAAATTAAATTGTTTGGATTGGTGAATTCCCCTTATAGCATTAATATCAATGGCAAAGCTGCCCCTTCCGATAAACTCATAAAAATCAATGGGCGCGATTCCATCAATATCTTTGTCAAAGTACAAATCAATCCCAATCAAGCGCAGTTACCCTTTTTAATTCAAGATTCCCTGCAAATCTTTTATGGGGAGAAAAAGAAAACCATACCCTTGCTGGCCTATGGGCAAAATGCCAATTTCATACAAAATGGGCTCATCCAACAAAACACCACTTTCGATTCCAAACTACCTTATGTGATTTATAAATCCCTCACGGTAGCCGAAGGGGCCGAGCTACAAATCAAAGCCGGTGTCAAAATGCTTTTCCATAGCAATGCTACCCTGCATGTCAAAGGCAAGCTAAATGCTATTGGCACGCTCCAAGATAGTATCCTCTTTGCTTCCGATCGTTTAGAAAGCATGTATCAAAATGAGGCCGGACAATGGAATGGCATTCATTTCTATAGCCAAAGTCAATCTTCCGAAATGCGCCATGTTGTCATAAAAAATGCCGTGGCAGGCATTACCCTCGATGGCAGTGACCGACCTGAAAAAGCGACACTCACCTTGAGTAATAGTGTAGTCAAAAATATGCAGATTGTAGGTTTTTTAGGATACAACGCCAATTTAAAAGCCTTTAATAACCTATTTTACAATGCCGGGCAGTATCTATTATATGCCGTAGGTGGAGGACAATATAACCTCAAGCAAAATAGCTTTGTGGGTATAAACCCTCGTTTTGCCCGCCAAACCCCATCCCTATACTTCTCCGATTTCATCAGCCCCAATACCTATGGCAGTCTAAAACTCGATATGCATAATAATATTGTTTTCGGACAATTAACCAATGAGTTCCTGATTGAGAAAAAGGGCGCTGGAAACAGTATAAGCAGTAATATCACCCACAATTCTTTAAAAACTACCGATTTTAGCTTAGCGAATCAAGCTAATATATTGAATGTCGATCCACTATTTGTGAACCCGCTACTAGGCAATTTTCAGCTGCGCGCGCCAAGTCCGCTGGCCAATCAAGGCAAAAACCTGACAACTGACAACTATTATGACAGTTATTTAAAGCGTGACCTAAAAAATAATGAAAGATTATTTCCCTCAGAATTAGGTTGTTACGAAATAAACTAATCTTTTTTTGATTTTTTTTAGGCGTCCATGTATCGTTTGGACCAAAGTTTGCGTTTTTATATCCGAGAGCGTTAATTTAGATGGTAGGGGTCGGTCAGTTTTATATTGACTGGCCCTTCTTTTTTTTACGCTAAAAACTTCTTCAACAAAGCTTTGATCTCTAAAGGATTAAAAGGCTTCAAAATATGCCCATTCATGCCCGAATTCATAAAGCGCGTATGCTCATCATGCAAGGTCGAAGCCGTTAAAGCAATAATCGGCACCGTCTTATAATATTCGCCTGGCAGTTCCCGCAAAATCCGAGTCGCTTCAAAACCATCCACCCCAGGCATACGAATATCCATAAAGATCACATCATAAGCATTGTTCAACACTTTCTGAATCGCCTCTTCGGCATTATTAGCAAAATCAGTGACCAAGCCCCATTTATTCAAGAAACGCTTGGCAATTAGGATATTCACCTCATTATCATCCACCACCAAAACCCGCTTGTTCAAAAAGGCATTCTCTTCCGAAACCCGCGCAGCTGGCAATTCGTTTTGTAAAGGCAAATCAAAAGTAATATCAAATAAGAAACTCGTTCCCTTGCCCTCGGCACTCAATAACTGAATTTCAGCACCATGTAATTTCAAAAGTTTCTTAGCAATCGCTAAGCCTAAACCCGTACCCCCATATTTGCGGGCAATATCGGTTTTCGCTTGTGTAAAAGTTTCAAAAATATAAGACTGCTTATCCAAAGGAATTCCAATACCCGTATCCACCACCTCAAAGTGAATCTGCGCCTGCTGATGCTTGTTCTGCACCAAATGCGCTCTTAAAAACACTTTGCCCTCCTCAGTAAACTTAATCGCGTTCCCCAACAAATTCACCAATACCTGATACAAACGCGTTTTATCCCCTAACAATACTTCTGGAATACGGTTATCATAATCTAAAATCAACTGATTTCCATTTTTAGCCGCATTCACCTGCAAGGAATTCACAATGTCCACCGTTAAATTATGCAAATCAAAAGGCACATGCTCCAAGCGCATATTACCCGTTTCAATTTTCGTAAAATCTAAGATGTCATTAATGATATGTAATAAATTCTCACTCGAGAACTTTAAGATATTTAAATCATGTAATTGCGATTCTTTCGGATCATTATCCAATAACAAATGGGTCATGCCAATCACCGCATTTAAAGGCGTCCGAATCTCATGACTCATCACCGATAAAAACATTTCCTTCGCCTCACTCAATTGCAAAGCCTGCTCGCGCGAAGCAATAATCTCCTGCTCTACACGCTTGCGTTCCGAAATATCATTAATCAGCTCCACCTGACGCTCCACCTCACCCTGCTCATTTAAAACCGGCGTATTGAAAACCGATAACCAAATCTTCTCCCCATTCTTATGATGCGCCAAAACCTCAATGCTATAAGGCTCCTTATGTTGGGCTTTCGCCCTACTTTCTTCCACTAAGGAACGATTGGTGTCAGGGCCCGATAGCACATCGCCCAAAAAGCGTCCCTGCAATTCCTCTAGGCTATAACCGGTCAAATCTTCTAACGACTTATTCACCCAGGTAATTTCACCACTTTTATTACAAATCGTTACCCCAGTTTTCGACTCACTCGCCACCAAGGATAAAACCTCCAACTCCTCTTCCACCTTCTTCTTATCCGTAATATCAATGATAATCTCCACCTCGCTTTCAATATTCCCTTCTTCATCCAACACCACTGTATTATACACCGAAATCCAAATCGGTGATTTATCCTTTTTATAAGCCAGCATGTCAATCGTAAAGGACTTTCTGGCTTGGGTCATCTGACGCACCTTCTCCACACTAGACCAATCCGTCTCCGGCCCACCAATCATATCCCCCAATCGACGCCCTTTCACATCCTCCAAGCTAAAGCCCGTAATCTTTTCAAAAGCGGCATTCACCCAGGTTACCCGGCTTTCCGCATCCGAAATCGCTACCGCATTATTAATCTTCGAAGCCACAAAAGATAACTTCATCAATTCCGATTCCACGCGCTTACTTTCCGTAATATCCCGCCCATAACCATACCAGCGATCCCCTTTCGACACCATGCCCCAGCCAATCCAACGCAAATTCCCATGTTTAGACACAATCCTAAAATCAATAGAAAATTGCTTTTTCTTGCCCCTCAAGTATTTTTCTACCTCGGTATAAACCCGCTCAATATCATCTCTAAAGACGTATGACCACATAGAATTGCCCAAGGTTTCTTCTACGCTATATTCCAATAACTGCGTCACCGTATCATTGATAAACAAGAGCTCACCCTTCCGATTCAAAATGCAATGAATCTCGGGCGAGAAGGTAAAAATATTTTTGAATTCTTCTAATTGATCGGTCTTCAGCTGTAACTCTTGGTTCTTTCGACGCAAAGCCATATGCGCCACCACCTGTACGGCAATGGTCGCCAAAGCCTCCCGCTGATGCTCATCTAAAGTCTTCGGCTCAAAATCCAATAAACATAAACAGCCTAAAGGATAACCATCCTGATCTTTAATCGGCGAACTCGCATAAAAACGCACTTGCGTCGAAATATGCTGCATTAAACTTTGCTTCAAAACCGTATCCGCCGTCACATCCTCCACCACATACAATTCGTTTTTCAACATCGTATGCTCGCAGATGGTCTCTTGGCGCGGCTGACGCATATATTTTGCCTCAATCCCCACGGCCGATTTAATCAGCACATCCTGCGCATCCACAAAGGACACATAAGCCATCGATACCTTCGCTATTTTAGCCGCCAATTTTACCAAAGTATCTAACTCTGGCATCAATTCATCATCTAAAATACCATAGGAATACAGGGCCTTTAAACGCGCCGCTTCATAAGCCGGATTTAAATTAGGGGGGCTATACATGGTTCCGAGTAAAATTTAAAATTAGGCTTAACGATACAAAGGGAAATCCGCTACAAAAGCTTGAACTTCCACTCTCACTTGTGCTATATTCGCCTCATCCTGAGGATTCGACAATACGCGATCAATTAAGTCCACAATTTTAGGCATATGCTCTGGTTTTAAACCTCTCGAGCTAATCGCCGCCGTGCCTACACGCATACCCGAAGTCACAAATGGCGACTTATCATCAAAAGGCACCATATTTTTGTTCACCGTAATATCCGCTTTCACTAAAGCATTCTCGGCATCTTTACCCGTTATATTTTTATTTCTTAAGTCAATTAACATTAAGTGGTTATCCGTACCGCCTGATACAATACCATAACCTTTCGCTAAAAAGGCTTTAGCCATCGCTTGCGCATTATCCGCCACTAATTGAATATATTCACCATAGGCTGGGCTCAAAGCCTCCCCAAAAGCTACCGCTTTAGCGGCAATAATATGCTCTAAAGGGCCACCTTGCGTACCTGGGAAAACGGCCATGTCTAACAAATTAGACATCATGCGAATCTCGCCTTTAGGTGTGGTTAAACCCCATGGATTTTCAAAATCTTTACCCATCATAATCATCCCGCCGCGTGGACCTCTTAAAGTTTTATGAGTCGTGGTGGTTACAATATGACAATGCGGAAGTGGATCATTCAATAAACCCTTGGCAATAAAACCAGCCGGGTGCGAAATATCCGCTAATACCAAAGCCCCCACTTTATCCGCTACTTGACGAATAAAAGCATAATCCCACTCTCTAGAATAAGCCGAAGCGCCACAAATAATCAATTTTGGTTTCTCCGCTAAAGCCACTTCTTCCAAACGCGCATAATCAATCAAACCATCCTCTTTTTTTACACCATAAAAGAAAGGCTTATATAATTTCCCCGAAAAATTAACCGGAGAACCATGGGTTAAATGGCCTCCATGTGCCAAATCAAATCCTAAAATTTTATCTCCGGCTTGTAATACCGCTAACATCACGGCTGCATTCGCTTGCGCTCCCGAATGCGGTTGCACATTCACCCATGCCGCACCAAATAATTTCTTCGCACGCTCAATAGCTAAATTCTCAATCTCATCCACCACCTGGCAGCCACCATAGTAACGCTTACCCGGCAAACCCTCCGCATATTTATTCGTTAACACCGAACCCGCAGCTTCCATAACCTGCTTACTCACAAAGTTCTCTGAGGCAATAAGCTCTAAACCATGCTCCTGACGCGCCAATTCCTGATCAATTAGCTCAAATATTACAGTATCTCTATTCATTTTAAGGTATCATTTTGACTCAAATTTAAAGAATTTTAAAATATTAAGCGATTTTTATTAGATTATAATTTCTACATTTAGAGAGTATTTCCGAAATTTGGAGTTTATTTTAACCTATGGAATTTAAAACTGGTCCATTACTGTCACAGATTAACCATCCCGACGACCTTAAAAAGTTCAGTGAAAACGATTTAGTACAAATCGCTCAGGAGCTCCGACAATATATTATTGACGTCGTGAGCGTCAATGGCGGACACTTCGGAGCCAGCTTAGGCGTGGTCGAACTCACCGTAGCCTTACACTATGCGCTGAATACGCCTTACGACCGCTTAGTGTGGGATGTAGGCCATCAAGCCTATGGACATAAAATTCTAACCGGCCGTAAAGATCGATTCCCAACGAACCGTATCTTGAATGGCATCAGTGGTTTCCCTAAAATTTCGGAAAGCGAATTTGATACCTTTGGCGTAGGTCACTCTTCCACCTCCATCTCTGCCGCTTTAGGTATGGCTGTAGCCTCTCAATTAAAAGGCGAAACCAACCGTCAGCACGTAGCCGTTATTGGCGATGGGGCCATGACTGCCGGCTTAGCCTTCGAAGGTTTAAATCATGCCGGTATAGAAAACTCCAACTTGTTGGTGATCCTAAACGATAACTGCATGTCTATCGACCCGAATGTAGGGGCTTTAAAAGAATATTTAACCAGCATCACCACCTCAAAATCTTACAATCGTTTCCGCGACGATGTGAGTTCTGTATTAAGTAAAATCAGCGAATTAGGCCCTAATGCCCATAAATACGCTAAAAAAATAGAAAAGAGCATCAAAGGCACCTTATTGCGCGAAAGCAATCTCTTTGAAGCCCTCAATTTCCGCTATTTCGGACCCGTTGACGGACATGACGTGAAACGTTTAGCCAGTGTCATCAAAGATTTAAGCGCTATTCCAGGCCCTAAACTTTTACACTGCGTAACCGTTAAAGGAAAAGGCTTTGCCCTAGCCGAAAAAGACCAAACTAAATGGCATGCTCCAGGTTTATTCGATAAAATCACCGGTGAAATTAAAAAGCCAGTAGTCGATAAACCGCAGCCCCCTAAATACCAGGATGTATTTGGCCATACCTTAGTGGAATTAGCCGAATTAAATGCCAATATCGTAGGGGTTACACCGGCTATGCCTTCAGGCTCCTCCATGAATATCATGATGAAAGCCATGCCTAAGCGCGCTTTCGATGTGGGGATTGCCGAACAACATGCCGTAACCTTCTCAGCTGGTGTGGCTACACAAGGGCTATTGCCTTTCTGTAATATCTATTCCAGCTTTATGCAAAGAGCTTATGATCAGGTAATCCATGATGTGGCTATTCAAAACCTAAACGTAGTCTTCTGTTTAGACCGTGCAGGTTTAGCTGGAGCCGATGGGGCTACCCACCATGGCGCTTATGATATCGCTTATATGCGTTGCATCCCTAATATGGTGATTGCCGCACCAATGAACGAAGAAGAGCTACGTAATTTGATGTACACGGCACAATTACCAGATCAAGGTCCATTCACTATCCGTTATCCAAGAGGTAATGGGGTTTTAGCCGACTGGAAACGTCCCTTCAAAGAAATTGAAATCGGAAAAGGTCGTAAAATCTGTGATGGTGAAGAATTAGCCATCTTGAGTATTGGCCATGTGGGTAATTTTGCCGTACAAGCCTGCGAAGAGCTGAATGCTATGGGTATAAACCCGGGGCATTACGATATGCGCTTTGTGAAACCGCTTGACGAAGAACTCTTGCACGAAATCGCACAAAAATATAAATACCTCATCACCATCGAAGACGGCTGCTTGCCAGGCGGATTCGGATCAGCGGTATTAGAATTCCTAGCGGATCATGGCTATAACCTCAAAGTAGAACGCCTAGGTATTCCTGATGAGTTTATTGAGCATGGAGAGCAACCGGAACTTTGGTCTATTTGTCGCTATGACACCCAAGCCCTTGTGAAAACGGCGCAGCAAATGGTCAAAGCCCGTCCCACGAAAAGCGTAGCCTCCTAAATAGATTTATGCAACAGCACGAAAAAGTTTATATAGCCGGACACCGCGGCATGGTAGGTTCAGCGATCTACCGTAAATTACAAGCCGAAGGCTATACGAATATCATCACCCGCAGCTCAGCCGAATTGGATTTAAGAAACCAAGCGGCGGTTGCCGATTTCTTTGCCCAAGAAAAACCCGACTATGTCTTCTTAGCCGCCGCTAAAGTAGGGGGCATAGTCGCTAATAATACCTATCGTGCCGATTTTCTCTATGAAAATCTAGCTATACAAAACAATGTAATCCATAGTGCCTATGTCCATCAAGTTAAAAAACTGATGTTTCTAGGCTCCAGCTGTATCTATCCCAAATTTGCCCCGCAACCTTTGCAAGAAGACAGCCTGCTTACCGGCACTTTGGAACCTACTAACGAACCCTATGCGATTGCTAAAATAGCCGGCATCAAAATGTGCGAAGCCTATCGCGATCAATATGGCTGCAATTTCATATCCGTGATGCCTACTAATTTATATGGCTATAACGATAATTATCATCCCCAAAACTCCCATGTGCTACCCGCTTTAATTCGTAAATTTCACGAAGCCAAAAGCCAAGGCTTAGCTGAAGTGGAAATATGGGGCACAGGAAGCCCCCTAAGAGAGTTTCTCTTTGCTGACGACCTAGCCGAAGCCTGCTACTTTTTAATGCAACATTACAACGATAAAGGCTTTCTAAACATTGGTACCGGCAGCGACCTCAGCATAAAAGCCCTAGCCGAACTTGTCGCGCAAGTGGTGGTTTATCAAGGCCGCCTGCATTTTGACACCAGCAAACCCGATGGCACCCCCCGCAAACTCATGGATGTCTCCAAACTACATGCCCTAGGCTGGAAGCACAAAACGGAATTACCCGAAGGCATTGCTTTAGCTTATCAGGATTTTTTAAGGAAGGAAAACTCATAAAATAAACTCTTCAAAATTTGTTTGATTAATGACGGTAAAAGTAGCTTCCGGATAGGCTGAAAGGAATAACTTAGGTTTTACCAATTTATCTTCCTTCCATTTAAACTCAAAGGCGCGGATTTGGCCATCCGATTCTTCTATAAAATCAATTTCCTTTTGCTCCTTCGTTCTCCAAAACCAATAATTTACCCATTGTCCGGAATAATGTAAATGTTTAATTCTTTCCGAAATTAAAAAGTTTTCCCAAAGCGCTCCTAAATCATTCCGAGATTCAATCTCCGAAAAATTAGCAATTAAAGCATTTCTTATTCCGTTATCATAGAAATAAATCTTCTTACTCGACTTCAATTCATTTCTTAAGTTTCGACTAAAAGATCCCAACCTAAATATCACATAGGTTTGTTCTAATAAATTAATATATTTCTCTACCGTCTTAGAATCCAAGCCACATAATTGACCCAATTCATGATAGGAAACCTGAGCCCCCACTTGATAAGCTAATGCCTGCAGTAATTTCATAAGCTTATCAGGCTTTTGAATTTGCTCCCACATTAAAATATCCTTATACAAATAACTATCCGATAATTGTTTCAAGAGGTCTTTCACATCTCTAGGATTATTCACAATATCCGGATAATAACCATATACTAAGCGATGAGGTAAAAGCCTCTTTTCTGTGATTAACCCATGATGAGTAACCATTTCAGCAAAGGAAATAGGAAACATCTTATATTCCCATTTTCTACCTGTTAAAGGTTCATTCACCTTATTGGCCAAATCGAAAGAGGAACTTCCAGTAGCAATCAATTGGATATCTTTTACATGATCTGTAATTAGCTTTAATTTCAAACCAATATCTGGAATACGTTGAGCCTCATCAATAACTAAAACCTTATATTTACTTAACATTAATTGTAAGCGCGTAGAAGTGGCTTCTTCAAATAGTTGGTGTACATCTAAGTCATCCCCACTTAACCACAGTACTTCATTTCCTTCCCCAATAAGCTTATTCAAGAGGGTAGTTTTGCCTACTTGCCTTGCACCTAATACAATAATTGCCTTATTTTTAAAAAGCTTTTGCGAAATAATGTCGGAGAGAATACGCTTGATCATTCTCAAAAATACAACTTTTTCGGAATGAAATCCAAAAAAGTTGCAACTTTTTCGGAATAGAATCCAAAAAAGTCGAAAAAATACACTTAAAAGTCTTTGTAGATATTGCGGAAGCTACTGCGCAAACCAATCGAGAACTCGGTGCTTTTCTCATACTTTAGATCATTCTTCGCCTGACGGGTCATGGCACCTAATTCTAAACGCATATGATAGTTCGGATTAATCACATAAGCCACTTTCGCCTCCGCATAGGTATATTGGGTTTTTAAACCATCCCCTAATTTATAGCCATCATATTTGGTTCTATCGCGATCATTATAAGAGCGCCAAATATCCCCACCGCGGTTTTCTCCATCATCTAAGCCATACATGGCCTTATTAAACTGCAATTGGAAAAACCAGCGATCGCGCTCATAATTCCAAATACTCACGAACTCTCTAAAATTAGCCCCCATCGGGTGAGCTAATGCCTGATTATAATGCCCGTAATTCAAGGTTGTCAATTGCTGGCTATAAGTAAAAGGGCGAGCCGAATTCATTTCCACCAAAAAGTTCAAATTCTTCACCTTAAAGGCATCAAAACCTTTCAAGCCGAGCTGATACGCAATTTTATTGGTCCAAGCACCCTTGCCCGAAGTAATGTCTTCAAATCTAAACTCATCAATCAAAATCTGCCCATAACTTACTACATTCTTGGCGAATTTATATTTAGCCGTAAAACCTAACAGGGCATTATCTGGCGAATAATTGGCACCTTCTGTCGCTCTTAAAAACACCAAAGGATTCAAATAGGAGAAATCAAAGCCTCGCTTACCATTCGCATCGGCGTCCTGCCAAATAATGGCATCAAAAAAGCCTAAGCTAATTTTATCGGTAATATTCCAATCTACAAAGTGAAAAGCACCCCATTTCTTTCTAAAGCCATGTTGCTGCGAAAGCTTAGGTGCTCTCAAATCCTGAAACTGTGCCCACATAGCCGTATATTGTACCGAACCTAAATTCACCTGCGCCTTTAAAAAAGGATAGGCGGCCGAAACATCCGATAAAAGCATGGAGCGATAGCCATCTCCAATAAAATTGCGATCATGGCCTAAAGTCAAAGATAAAAACTTATTCGGGGTATAATTTAAAAGCGCGGTCGCATAATTATAATCCTTACGCAAAGGCGCATTAGCCACTAAGGCATTTTTATCATTCACCATACCCGGAATAATATCATTGTCATGAATATAGTCCGTTAAATATTTATTATAGCGGGTTTGCCCCTCAAAAATGGACATATAAAAAGACACCTTATTGCGCACCTGCCCACCAATTTGCACCCCTTTCATATTCACCCAAGTATTGATATCATGATCAATATCTCTACCGATGCCCACATCCGGCAAATAATCTAAATAAAAATGATAGTCGGGATTTTTCACCTCCACCAAATGCTCATTAAAGAATTTGCGCGGAATCCAATGCTTCGCTTTGCCATATTGTATAGCCGTAGATAAGGAATCTAAAGCCTTAAACCAAGCCGTATCGGCAATGGCAAAAGGACGATTGGCCGTATGAATCTTGGCACCAGGGGCATAAGCCAAGCGATTTAAACGCTGATACTGAAAATACGAATAAGGTTGGAGTTCTTGAGCTTGAGCTGGAGAGAGGAGAGCGAACAGGCTACATAAGCCTAAATAGATGATAATTTTTCTCATAAACGATCTAATTCTTCAAAAATCGAATTTTTACTTTTAAACTCTTTAACCATATTTTTCATAGCCACCACCACATCTCTATCCCTATTCTCCTGGGCTGCCGCAATCATCTGATAAATTTCTTGCTCCACTTCCGTGAAGGCAAATTCCCGCACCTTACCAATCATAATCTTTTCATGATGGGTCGGCAGGGTATTCTCTAAATCATTCAATAACTCCTCGTACAATTTCTCGCCTGGGCGCAAACCCGTAAACTGAATCTCAATATCCTGATTAGGTACTAAACCGGCCAAGCGAATCATCTTTTTAGCTAAATCTACAATCTTCACCGATTTACCCATATCAAAAATAAAAATCTCGCCCCCTTTACCCATACAGCCCGCTTCCAACACCAAGCGACAAGCTTCCGGAATGGTCATAAAGAAACGCGTAATTTCCGGATGCGTTACCGTTACGGGGCCGCCTTTTTCAATTTGGGCTTTAAAGCGCGGAATCACCGAACCATTTGAGCCCAGCACATTCCCAAAACGCGTCGTAATAAATCGGGTAATCGGTTTAATATCTAAATCATTGATATAACTCAAACCGTTTTGGAATACATAATCCTTTTCGTGTAGGGAATTATTCAAGGATTGCACATAAATTTCGGCAATACGCTTGGTGGCCCCCATAATATTGGTCGGGTTCACCGCCTTATCGGTCGAAACCATCACAAATTTCTGCACCCCATATTTTAAAGATAAATCCGCAATATTCTTGGTGCCTAAAACATTGGTCTTAACCGCTTCCGAAGGATTATCCTCCATCAAAGGCACATGCTTATAAGCCGCCGCATGAAATACAAATTTAGGCTTATAGGTTTGGAACATATGCTCCATGCGCTTTACATCCCGCACATCGCCTACAAAGGCCGAAAAATTAGCCTGGCTATAATGCTCCTCTAATTCCAAATACATATGATGTAAACTGGTTTCCGACTGATCGCATAAAATCAACAGCGCCAAATCAAATTCCATCAATTGGCGGGCAATTTCCGAACCAATAGAACCGGCTGCACCGGTAATCAACACCCTAGCCCCTTTTAACTCTTTGGCAATCTCTTCCGAATTAATATCAATCTGCTTCCGATCCAATAAATCTTTAATTTCAATATGCTGAATTTGTCGAGTTTGTAAAATCCCGCCTGCCCACATTTCTACGGGTGGAATCTGAAAGGCAATGGTATCATGATCTAAACACAAATCAATAATCGCATTCTTACGTTCGGTAGGAATGGTAAAGGAGGCAAAAATAATTTCATCTACACCCCCCCCTTTAATCAAACTTGGCAAATTCTCCGCATGCAAAATTTTAATCCCATCAATGGCCTTGCCTACTTTACGCGCATCATCCTCCACAAAGGCAATAATGGTTTTATTCACCTTATTATCATGATCAAAGGTTCTTTTGGTGGCCAAACCCGCTTCACCAGCACCATAAATAATCACCCGACGCTTCTCTAAAGTCATGTTTTTAATATACATGAAAAAGATTTTCACCATCACCCGATATAATAAGAGCGAAACAAAGCAAAATAAAGAATTGATGATTAATAGTTTATTCGAAATCAAGGCTGGTAGCCCAATAGAAATCACAAATAGATTCAGAAAAACAAAGCTGGCATTCGCTATAAAAGCTGCGAAAAGCACTCTAAAGGTATCTTGCGCCGAAGTATAACGGACAATACCCGCATAGGTTTTTACATTATAGAAGGTGAAGGTACATATCGCACCAAAAATCATTAAATTTTGGGCAATACGTACATAATCTGTGGGCACCTGCGTGATATTGTGCCACAGCAAATAAGAGAGTATCAAAGAAAAAGAACAAAGGCTCAAATCAATCAAAAAAATGATCCATCTGGGTACGATGTTTATTTTCCGCTTTAGTAAAGGACTAACCATTAACCGACTATTAATTAATCAAATATATGTAAAAATCTCGGAAAGAAATACTAAAATATATTTGGGCTAAAGCAAGTTAAATGCCAAAAAGCATTTTAATCCTTTCTAAAATCCTTGCACAATCGGCATCACTTAAATTAGAACCCGATGGCAAACATAAACCCTGCTCAAAAAGTCTTTCTGACACCCCGCTTCCATAATATGGCGCTGCAGCAAATACCGGTTGCATATGCATGGGTTTCCATAATGGGCGACACTCTATATTATCGGCGGCTAAATAGTCCGCTAATTTTTCTCTACTTATCCCTCCAGAAAGTGCTGGGTCAATTAAAATGGTCGATAACCAACGGTTCGAAAAATAGCCTGTAGGCTCTTCTAAAAGGCTGATGCCAGGCAAAGCCGCTAAATGTTTTTTATAAAATGCAAAATTAGCCCGGCGCTGAGCCACCCTTTCATCCAACACTTCCATTTGCCCTAATCCAATGCCCGCACACACATTACTCATTCTATAATTATAGCCAATTTCCGAATGTTGGTAATGAGGAGCATTATCCCGCGCTTGTGTGGCTAAAAATCTAGACTTTTCAATATATTCCTTCCGATCAGAAATTAAAGCACCTCCCCCAGAGGTGGTAATGATTTTATTGCCATTAAAAGATAAAATACCCATTAAGCCGAAAGTACCCATCGCTTGACCATTTAAGGTAGACCCTAAGGCTTCTGCAGCATCTTCTACCACAGGTATTTCATATTCATTAGCAATAGCCATAATTTCAGGCATATTAGCGGGCATGCCGTATAAATGCACAGGTATAATAGCTTTAGGTTTTTTACCTTTTGCTAAGCGATCCTCTATGGCAATCTTAAGTTGATCTGGACACATGTTCCACGTAGTAGCTTCCGAATCAACAAATACTGGTACCGCTCCTAAATAAGCAATAGGATTGGCGGAGGCTGAAAAAGTCATCGATTGACAAATTACCTCATCACCCGCTTTCACCCCTAACATAATCAAGGCCAGGTGTAAAGCCGCCGTACCTGAACTCAAGGCAGCAACTTCAAGCGCACTGGTATATTTGGCTAAAGCTTCCTCAAAACCATTCACTAAAGGACCTAAAGGCGCTACCCAATTGGAATCAAAGGCGTTTTTAACATACTCTTGCTCTTTTCCACCCATATGTGGTGAGGAAAGCCATATTTTTTCGTTCATAGGTATTTTTTTAAAAAAATGCACTCTCACAGTGCGTTTTTATTTAAAAATTGCACTGTGAGAGTGCAAATTTAACTATTATACTTTATTATTTTTCCGGGATTCCCGACTACGACTGCATAATCAGGGATATCATTAATAACCACAGCACCCGCTCCTACCGTTACCCATTTGCCTATTTTTATGTTCTGAATAACTTGCGCGCCAATACCGATATGGGTACCTTCTCCAACTTTTACATTTCCACCCAAACCCGCTTGGGGTGAGATATGCACAAAATCTTCGAGTTGACAATCATGATCAACCGATGCGTTTGTATTTATAATACAGTGATTGCCAATTATACAATGGGCATTTATAGTAGTATTCGCCATAATCATATTCCCCACACCTAACTGTGCTCTAGGAGAAACAAATGATTGTGGATGAATAGCATTTACCTTAGTAGGAGATGTTTCTTTCGCAATATTCTTTCTAACTTTATTATTTCCGATGGCAATGATGAAGGTTGTTATGCCAGCTGCCATAAAATCATCGTTATTACCTAAATAGGGATATCCTAAAAAACTTTCTCTTAAATTGCTATCGAATACACCGGCAACAGGCGTATTTGCTTGTTCCAAGCTATCTAATACAACCTTGGCATGGCCACCTGCCCCAACTAAAACTACCTTTTCCATATTAAACTTCTTTACCCGTAAATTTTTCCATCGGGATATTCACTTGTGAATTAATGCCTTCCCTAACAATAACCTTTTTTAAAGTTAAGAAAATGATTTTCATGTCTAATAAAAAGCTAACATGATTTACATACCATAAATCATACTCAAATTTTTGTTTCCATGAAATTGCATTACGTCCATTTATTTGAGCCCAACCCGTAATGCCTGGCCTTACGTCATGTCGCTTGGCTTGTTCAACGCTATATAATGGCAAATATTCAGGCAATAAAGGCCTAGGGCCGATTAAACTCATATCACCTTTAATAACATTTAACAATTGCGGTATTTCATCTAATGAAGTTTTACGAACAAAATTACCCACTGAGGTTATGCGTTGAGCATCGGGCAATAATTCACCATGGCTATCTCGCTTATCATTCATGGTTTTAAACTTAATTATCTTAAAGAGCTTTCCGTGTAAACCTGGGCGAACTTGAAAAAAGAATGGTTTCCCATTATTGGAAATAATTAATGAAAGTGTGACTATAAAAAATACGGGGCCAAGGATTATAAATAAAACTATTCCGGAAAAAAAATCAATTAGTCTTTTAATATGAAGTCTATACATTTATTTATTTATTTCAATCTATATTCACATTAAGCTGCGTTAGGGATTTATATTTTGTAATAAAGTATTATATTCATTTAATATTAATTCCCAAATTACATTTTGTTCATAACGTTCTACAATCATGGTTCTCGAATTCAATTTCATTTTTTCATATAGTTCCTTATTTATATAAATTTCTTCCATGGCTTTGGTTAAAGAATGAACATCTTTTACTGGTACTATCAATCCGTTTTCACCATTCACTATAATTTCATTACAACCATTAATATTTGTAACAATAGATGGTAAATTAAAGCAACCTGCTTGCATAGGGACATTAGGAAACCCCTCCCTGTATGAGGGAAATACTAAAGCATTACTTAATTTCAAATAAGGTCTGACATCACTCTGATAGCCTACTTTAATTATATTAGAATTTAAATTAATTTTATCATAACATGTTTTAGATAAAGGATCTAAATGTCTTTCTTCAGGTCCCACTAATAAAAGTTTGATTTCTGAATACTTAGTACATAACAAGTGAAATGATTCAATTAATTCTTCTATTCCCTTATCTTTTACTAATCTACCAACAAATACAAAAACAAAATCACTCGATTTCACATTCAGGAATTGACCTAATTCTTGCACTTTTTTAGAAATAACTTCATTTGATTTAAACTCTTCGGAATTAATTCCATTGCTACTTCCATTTCCTATTACCTTTAGTTTTTTAGGATTAGTAAAACCTGATTCAACAATAAAATCTCTTAATGCTTTGGAATTAGGATATACTTTTAATGCACAAAAATATGTTAACTTTTCTACCCATTCTAACAAGAACCTTTTTAAACCGCGTGTTTCCATTAAAGGGAGGCCAGCAACTGTATGTAATCTAATTGGAACACCTACTAATTTACTTGCTAGCATCCCAATCAAACCTGCTTTAGGAGTATGAGTATGTACTATTATTGGCTTGTATTTCCTCATAACAACAATCATTAAATATAACGCCCTTAAATCCGAAAGTGGTGAGATTTTCCTTGTCATTTCAACAGGCACGAACTTTGAATTTTCCTTTTCCTCCAAAATGGATTTGTTATCAAAATCAGAAGAAATCATTACAACTTTAAATCCATGTTGACTCATATACTTCATTTGGCCAGAAAGTAATTTTTCTAACGAAAGAGGTACCGTTGTTATTCTAAATAAAGTAATTTTACTCATAATGCACTTTATACCATTTTTGAAAACAATAAAAAGTCCAAATTTTAAATGTATTATCCATTTTACTATTTAAATGTTGAATTACTATTTCAGAAATATAAGGGGGATTAAAAATATTCTGCTTAATTAAAAAATCTTTATCAATAAATGATATCAATTCATTTTTTAATGCCCCTCTTAACCAATCTCCAACAGGAACTCCAAAACCTTGTTTTGACTTATTTAAAAAATCATTCGGAAAATAATCTTTAAATGCTTCTTTTAAAATATGTTTCTTATCCCATCCATTAATCAAAAAATTTTCAGGTAACTGATTTGTAAAATTCCATATTTCTTTATTTAAAAAGGGTGCTCTACATTCTAAAGAGGTAAGCATACTAGTTCTATCCACTTTTACAAGCATATCTCCTTCTAAACTTAATACTCTATCGATGTTTCTATAATCAGAAATTGTTTTATTATTTTCTCCTATCGTATCTTTATAATAATCAAAGGCCTCTCTAAATCGGAATGAATTATTTAATAAATCATCTAATTCACTTATATGAAAGCCAAGTGAAATAATATTATAATAAAAATCACCGTCATAATTAATTGCATCTATTAATTTTTTGATTTTAAATTTAAGCCCTCTAGAATCATCTTTACTTTTTAATAAGTTAGATGTTGAGGATGAAATCCATTTATGAAGTTTTTCCGGAATAATTTTAGTATATCGATTATTTAATTTTCCAATGTAATATTTATTATATCCTCCGAAAACTTCATCTCCCCCATCACCTGTTAAAGCGACAGTGACATGATTTTTAGTTTTTTCAGAAACATAATGGCTTGCTAATGCAGAAGAATCAGCGAATGGCTCATCAAAATTGGCAAGAATTAATTCCAAGTTTTTCGTTAAATCCGCCTCATCAATAATGAATTCATGATGATTACTATTTATAAGCTTGGCTACTATTTGAGATTTGTCTGTTTCGTTAAATTCCCTTTTTTTAAACCCCACAGAAAATGTATTAATTTTCTTAGAAGTGTTTTGAGCCAAACAAAGTGATATGATTGAAGAGTCTACACCCCCTGATAAAAATGTCCCAAGCGGTACATCAGCTATTGATCTCGAGGTAACACTTCTTCTTACTAGCGATTCAGTAGTATTAATAGCCTCTTTTTTGGTAATAGAATTATAATCAATGAAAGTTTGCTTAATCTCATTAATCTCAAAAGATAAGTCACTACAATCAATACTAAGAAAATGATTGGCTTCTAGCTTAAAAACACCTTTGTAGATAGTGTACGGTGCAGGAATATATGTAAGTTGAAAGTATAGATTTAGTCCTTGTAAAGATATATTTGGAGTTATTGGAAGAACTGAAATGATGGATTTTAATTCAGAAGCCCAAAATATAGCATCCTCGTTTTTGTAATAATAAAGAGGCTTTTCTCCAAAAAAATCACGTACTATAAAAACTTTACCTAGGGTTCTATCATAAAGTGAAAAAGCAAACATCCCGTCTAACATTGAAAATGCAGAAATTCCAAAACAATCATAAAGGTTAACAATAACCTCAGTATCACTTTGAGTTTCAAACTTATAACCCTTATCTATTAAATCAGCTTTAAGTATTTTATAATTATATATTTCACCATTGAATAAAATCACTTTTTTTCCATCATTACTAAATATAGGTTGTTTTCCAGAACTTAAATCTATAACAGAAAGTCTTCTCATGGCCATTTCAATCGAATATTCACCAATTTTCTCTTTGAAAAATCCATCGTCATCCGGCCCTCTATGAATAATTTTCTCATTCATCCTCTGTAATGTTGAAAATGAATTATTTGAATTACTATTCTTCTTAATCAATCCATTTATGCCGCACATATTATTTATCTATTAATAAAAGTTGAAAAATTAATTTAAAAGAAGCTTAGATTTAAACTCTCCATAAATATTATCAAGTTTATAAGAGTTAGCACGAACCATACTTAGTTTACTATATTTAATTAATGTACTTTCATTTTTAATTAAATACTCAAGTGCTGATTCTAAGCCAATACGGTCATTCACATTAATTAAAATTCCATATTTAGCTTTATAAAATCCCCCTATTTCAATATCTACATGTTCATTGTTGTTTAAAATTTCTAAGGGTCCTGACATACAATTTGTAGAAATTACTGCAAGGCCAATTGCCATCGCCTCAACTAGAGCGTTTGGAAAACCTTCAGAATTGGAACTTAATATAAAACAATGATTTTGTAAAAGATAATAATTGACATTTTTGACATTCCCAACAAAAGTTATTTTATCTTGTTTTCTATTCTTAATAACATAATTTTCCAAATCACTTTTTTGCACTCCATCCCCTAAAATTGTTAATTTGAAATTATTATATCTTAAATTAATCAATGCATCTAAAATTAATTTTTGATTTTTTGTTTCATAAATTCTACCAACTGAAATTATTCTTAAATCTTCATTACGAAGAAAAGCGGCATTCATATTGATTCTGTTTTTAGGCATAATTATTGGATTATAAATTACTTCAAATTTGTTTTTAACATTAAAGTTCTCTGTTAAGTCTTTATTAATCCATTCCGAATTTGAAAAAACAATATCCGCTTTAGTATATAGTGCTTTAATTAAAAACTTATAAATCTTTAATCTAAGTTTAGAACTTGAATATTCAATTGATGGATAACTTCTCTCACTTACTATAGCTTTTACGTCTTTTAAGAAAAATTTTATAAAACCATTTATAAAATTGGGAATAGTTAAAAATGAAATTGAATATTTTATTTTATTATTTTTTAAAAAATTCAAATACTTAAAAAAAAATAATGGCAGATAAATTAGTTTATAAAAACCATTTATCCTTTTTTTATTAATTAAGTACGTGACATCTACATTTTTTGGAATGTCATAATGTATATTATTAAAAAGAAGAAACAATTTCACATCATATTCCTTCTCCATTTTAGAAAGTAATAGGCTTATTACTCTTTCTGCTCCTCCACTTCCCATTGACAATGTTATAATACTTATCATTTTCATATTTTAAGTTGGAAGAAAATTATTATAATTCTTTATTCTTTATTGTATTCAATTTAATAGATATTAAACTTAAAAACAGTAATATTAATACTATGGGGTAAATCATGGTTTTCTGACGTACTGCAATTCCAAAATTATTTAAAATAGAAGATAATGCGATTACCATAGTAAGTCCAATAAAAATAAGAGGAGAGTAATAATTAGAAATATTATTCTTTTTAATTTTAAAATAATTACTTACAATTTTAAAGATCATAAATACCCAAATTATATTTTCAAATGAAGATACTAATGATGTTAGACTATTCACATCGAAAAAAAATGGCCTAAATAAATAACTAATAAATTTTATTATAAAGCTACTGTTAGACATATCGACTGAACTAGTTCCTTCTTGATTTTTTGAAAGCTGATTTTCGATTAGATCGTTAGTAGAATTTATGCTATCAACTCCAAATCTTTCAAAAACTAAAGGTACAATAACTATAATAGCAATAGCAATCAATGAGAGGATTAATATTCTATATATTAAACTCAACTTTCTCCTAAAAAGGAAAAGTGACAATAGAAGTCCAGATAATATCAATAATAATATATGTGACCTAACATAAAAAATCCCGGCAGAAGCGAATAAAATAAGTAGCCATTTTTTCTTAAATAAAGAATATAGAAATAGAACTATAAAATAAAAAATAAGAGAATCTTTACCTATTGCACAACTCCAAAAATGCACTCCTGGAAGTAATAACAGATAATAAAATCGTTGATTTATTTTGACATTATAAATTATTATAAAATGATCAATTATTTTTATTAAAAGATAAAATCCCAACAACCCAATAAAAGAAAAAAACAAGAATACTCCTATATAGGATAGATTTAATATATGAATGAGTGGGTAAACTATAAATATTATAAATTGAGTATCTTGCTTACCAAAATAGTTTAACCATTCATTATAATTTATTGAATTCGCTACTGAATAATAAAAGTAGGAATCTGCTGTATTATTAAAAGTATATAACCAATACGCAAAAGTCATCAATAGGTGCAAAATTGATATCCCTAAAAATAAATTAAATTTAAATTTTGATCTTTTACCTAACTTATTACTTAAAAATACAAACCCAATAATATATAGGAATAATATTAATACTTCACTAATATTAAATGCAGTAAAATCAACACCAAATTTAGACATTATCCATCTCCCTTTTCCAGTTTATCAAAACCAAAAGTTTCCAAATTTCAACACTCCTATTTCGGGTTCCACTCATATGCTCACCAATCATTTCTTTAACCTTATCATAATTAATCATTGGGAAATCACTTACAGCTGAATATGAGAGTGTATCAATAACATAATTTTTTAATTTATTTTTAAACCAATCACTTAAGGGAACTGAAAAACCCGCTTTTGGTCTATCAATTAATTCTTTTGGGACATAACTCTCCAATAAATCCTTTAAAATAAATTTTTGCTTGCCTTTAGAAATTTTAAACTCAAATGGGAGAGATTTTGCAAATTCTAAAATTCTATAATCCATCAATGGACTTCGAACTTCTAAGGAATATGCCATACTCGCCCTATCTACTTTAGTTATTATATCGTTGTTCATATACGATTTAATCTCAAAGTCAGATACACGTTCGATAAAAGATTTGTTGCTATTCAATAAATAATCAATATTAGGGATATCCTCAATTCTGAATGTGCAATTATACCATGATTTATCCATTGAGGTAATATTATTCAGATATAATTCTTCAATTGTTGAGCTAGACAGCAAAGCGTTTGATATTATTTTTGCCTTATATTTAGGAATAAGTTTTAAGATATTAGCAACAGGAATTCTAAAATAGCTCAATTTTTGATACAATTTACTTGCATTGATTAAGTATTTATATCTTTCATAACCTAGGAAAAACTCATCTCCACCATCCCCAGATAATGCTACTGTTACATTTTCCTTTGTATATTTTGCTAAAAGCAAAGAGGGCAATGCAGAAGAATCTGCAAATGGCTCATCATAAAAATATGAAAAATTTTCTAATAGATCTTCTTCTTGGTTTACATCACACTCTATAGTATGATGATTTGATTTTAGATGTTTAGCAATTAAACTTGCATGTTCACTTTCATCAAATTCCTTTGAGTTAAATTTAACACTAAAAGTATTTATAGGTTTATCGCTAATGCGTGCTGCAAGTGCTGTTACAAGGGAAGAATCAATCCCACCTGAGAGGAATATACCAACAGGAACATCAGAACTTAATAATCTTATTTTAACTGAATCTAATGCTAACTTATGTAATTCTGTTTTTGCTTCCTCAAAATCACCTAGAAATTTTTTATCTTTTGGCAAATCGTAATATTGAAATAAATTAAAATCTTTTTTATAAGTATCATAAATAAAGTAATTTCCTGCAGGAAGTTTGCTTATTTCATTATATATTGATTTAGGCTCTGGAATATAGCCCCAATTTAGATAATCACATATTGCAGAATCAGAAATTTGAAAATTATTTAATAATTTTATGGCGGCTAATTGACTGCTACACTCTAGACCTTCTCCATTATGCAAAGAATAATAAAAAGGCTTCTTTCCTAATCTATCTCTAGCTCCAAATATTCTTTTACTATGAGTATTATATATAACAAATGCAAACATTCCGTTAAAATGATTTAAGCATTCTTCTCCATATTCAATATAAGCAGCACATATGACTTCAGTATCTGAGGTAGTTCTAAATTTATATCCTAATTGTAATAAGGATTCTTTTATTTCAACATAATTATATATTTCTCCATTAAAAACTATATATAGGTGCTCATATAAAAAGGGTTGTGCAGACCTTTCATCTAGGTCTATAATAGATAATCGATTATGGCCAAGGCATATATTATCAACTTCTTTTATTGAAGAATAATCAGGGCCCCGGAAATTAAATCTTTTCAATTTATCTTCTACTTGTACCTGTGTATATTTTATTGTAGAAAAGTAAAACCCGCACATACTATTTAAGATTTTTATGGATATTTAAAAAATATTCTGAAAATTTGGCAATATTATGATTATTAATTATTTCAAAGTGATTATTTTTATTTAGGCTATTTAATTTCAAAGCTTGCTCAATTGCATTTGCGAGTTTGTATTCATCTTTTTCAATTAAATAATTATTATTTTCAACTTTTACTAACTTACGAGTATCTCCAAAATTAGTTGCAATTATTGAATTGCAATATAACATGGCCTCCATTAATGATTGACTTGGATAATTATCAAAATCCTGAAGACTCAAAAAAACTAATGAAGACTTTAAAACATCATGTAATTTTGCGTAATTTTCTCTTTTAATAAATTCATTACCAAATTTTGCATTAATTTCAACTATTCTCTCATTAACCTTATCTGAAAGTGCGCCATTGCCAAACATAATAAGGGTAGCTAAATTATTTTTTTTCCTATTATTTTCTAAATAACGCTCAAATCCGTTTATTGCAAGAATGGGATTTTTAGAACTAGCAAAACTTCCATTAAACACTACAAATTCCTTTCGGTCCTTTGAAAGAAAATCAGTGGTAGGACTTTTTGGGTTTTCGAGTATATATGGGAAACTACATGGGGAAACAAATTTTCTGTAATTATAAGTAGGTAAATCGTGAGTGGGATTTAATACATCAACATTTTTAGTTATTCTCAAAATAATTCTCCAAAAATTCTCTTCCTTTTTATTTGAATAACTAGCCATTTCAAGAGAATTGGATGCAAAAGTTACAACAACTTTAATACCAATAAAATGAGAAAAATATAGTAATGGAATAAATAATTTTCCTCCTCCAGCAATGTGTATTGTTTGTATTTTATTCAGTTTGCAAAATACTATTATCCTTATCCACAAAAATAATTTAAAAAATTTTGAGATTTTTTTTGTATCATTAAACAACCAAGCATTTGAATTCCTTTTAGATGCCCCAAACAATTTATCCCATAATGTATAAGTAGTTAAAAGAAATACAGAGTTATTTTTCCTTTTATTATATAAATAATTCCATAACATTACAAAACGATTAGGCATTCCACCTATTGTTTTATCTGCATTCAAATATGCTATTATTAAAATCTTATTATTATTCACAACTTGAACACTTTGTTTGACTTATATGGATTTTATTAAGGCATTTAGTACACCTCTTTGCAATTAATTTTGCTGGTGCACCAGCTATTATTGAAAAGGATTCAAAACTCTTTGTTACTACCGAACCAGCTCCTACAATGCTGTGATTCCCTAATGATATGGAAGGAAGAATAACACTATTCGCACCTATCCACACATAGTCACCTATTTTAATAGGGTTACCCTTCACGGATTTTTCTAAATTAGAATATGAATGATTGGCACTAATAAAGTGACACCCTGGGGC
Organism: uncultured Pedobacter sp.; assembly: GCA_964592575.1. Classification (GTDB taxonomy): domain Bacteria; phylum Bacteroidota; class Bacteroidia; order Sphingobacteriales; family Sphingobacteriaceae; genus Pedobacter. The sequence goes on along the minus strand of CAZQFF010000012.1, from coordinate 5,086 downwards.
CCATATGGTTCCTATACCAATTTGAATCCCATTAAAAGCTTGGTAATAACAAGAATTAGATACAATAAAAGATGTAAATGGACCTAAATTAACATCTTCAGTAATCGAAATATTTTCTGCAAAATTAATTCTAGATGAAAAATGGATTAATAAATCACCTTTATATCTCTGAATAAAAAATTTATTTACATAATTAATTAACATTAAGCCTATACCAGCTCCATAATATTTCCTTTTGATAAATTTTACATTTAAATTTTTTATCCAATTTACCATGATGTCCCTCCAAATAAAAAATAAAAATACACCATAAATATTAATATAACTTCTATGAATATTAATTTATTAAGGAATATTCTTTTTAACCATAAAATAAATATTCCTTCATGTAACAATTGAAAAATTGCTACTATCATTGCTGCTAGAAATGCCCCCCAGGCAACACCCAAAATACCGAATAGCCTGAAAAATAATACAGATAAAATTATATTTAAAATTAAAGCTGCAGTAGAATAAATCATAGTCCATTTTGTATTACCCGAGGCAATTATTAAAGAACCATATTGTGTGTTACGCCAAAGCCCTAGCAGTAAATATGTTTGAAAAATAGGTACTGCATCTAAATACTTATCAGTAAATAAGATTAATATAATTGCCTTTGAAAAAAGCATCAAAATTAAAATAATAGGATAAGTAATATGTGTAGCTTTTAATGTTGCTTGTAACCAAATTTCTTTCGTGTGAGATATGTTTTTTTTATAACTCTCCACAAGTTTCGGGAAGATACTTTGCGATATAGCCGTACCAATCATACCTACTATTGGTAATTCAATTGCGCCAATGGAATAAATAGCAAAAGTTGTTAAATCAGAATACTTATTAACTATTAATTTATCCAAATTTAAACTTAATACGCCTATAAATGTGGCAATATATAAAGGGAAACCAATTTTAAAATATTCCCTAAATTTTAAAACATCTTTAAAAATAATATTGGAATAATTTAACTTTTTTTCTTCAAAAAAATACAGAATAAATAAGGATAGATAAAGAATAAATAGTAAAAAGGAAATCCAAGTCCAAAGTATCTCTTCATTCATTCTACTATAAAAGTAGTAAGTAATTATTATCAAGGATGTACTTATAGTAAAACTAATTATAGAGTATTTGAATAATTTCCAGCTTGCGCCCCCTTGGATCATTAAATATCTATACGCCCTACTTAATGTAACAACAATAAATAAAATTGGAAAGTAACGAATAACAAATCTTAAGTCAATATTTTTAAAATAAGTTATTAAAAGTTCATCAATCCCAAGTAAAATTAATATGTATATAATTAAACTCGTTATTAAGGTAGAACATAAAATCTTTATTAAATGAGTTGATATTTTTTTGTTTTCTAATGAAATGAAATATCTAAACCCTTCGGGGAATCCTAAAGATAATAAAGTAGCACCCATGCTAACAATCAATACAATTTGCCTCCAAGTGCCAAAATCCTTTTTAGTAAATGTACGAGTAAAGATATAATCAGCAAAAAGAAAAATAATTGCTATAATTGCAGATGAAAATAAAATATGAAATGAGGGGGAAGATGAAAGTTGCTTTCCTTTAATTAAATATTTTTTTAAATTTATCAATACCGCCCCCTTTTAGTAAGTCAATTATCCAATTGAATATATTCTCTCAATAATATCCACTACTTTCAAACCTTCTAATGCATTAGTAGTAATAGTGGATCTATTTTTGAGTACATCCACTACATTCTCTATGATATAATGATGATTAGCAGCCGAACCTTTATACGCGCCATAATCATTACCAGGATTTGTAGGAGCTAATTCAGGCATTTCATAATCCTTAATATGGCAATATTCTACCTCATTCATATATTGCCCACCGACTTTCAATGAACCATTTTCTGCAATAACAGTTATAGAGCTTTCTAAATTTTGATCCCAAACAGAAGTAGAATAATTTAAACTCCCCATACCTCCATTGACAAAATCAAAAGAAACAAAGCCTGAATCCTCAAAATCTGTTAAATCCTTATGGTTAAAATCGGCAAACTTCGCTTGAATATTAGTAATATCTCCAAAATACCAATACATCAAATCGATAAAATGAGAAAATTGTGTAAATAAAGTACCACCATCTAAATCTTTCTTCCCATGCCATGATTCTGGTTTATAATATCTATCGTCCCTATTCCAATAACAGTTAATTTGAACCATAAATATCTTACCCAGTTTACCAGATTCTAATAATTGTTTTAACCAAACGCTTGGGGGTGAATAGCGATTTTGCATCACACAAAAAACCTGTTTGTGCTTTTGTAAACCTTTAAAGATTAAAGCTTCTGAATCTGATTTGGTTAAAGACATAGGCTTTTCAATAACCAAATGATGACCTGAATCTAATACCTGCATGCCTTGTTTAGCGTGATATCCATTTGGGGTAGCAATATTTATTACATCAGCCTTTACATCACTTTTAAGAAAATCATCCAAGTTATTAAAGAAAGGCACATTAAAATTATCTAAATCTAATTTGTTTTTTTCCTTTACATCTATCAAAGCCACCAATTCCGATTCACTATTTCGGGAAATCATTTCAGCATGTCGCTTTCCAATATGGCCACACCCTAATACTGCAAACTTTATTTTTGAGGTATTCATTATTTTGTTCTGGTTACTTGATTGTCAATTATTATGTATTCTTGTGCAGATTCAGGGCAAATCGCAATACCCCTAGCGTCAAATTTCAAACGATGCCCATATTCACTAACCCAACCTAATTGTTTCGCTGGATTTCCAACAACTAATGCATAATTAGGCACATTTTTAGTAACTACCGCACCTGCCCCGATAAAAGCAAACTCGCCAATATCATGACCACAAACAATTGTTGCATTTGCTCCAATTGATGCTCCTTTGCCTACATGTGTCTTAGCATATTGCCCGCGACGATTTACCGCACTTCTAGGATTAGTAACATTTGTAAAAACCATCGATGGGCCTAAAAAAACGTCATCTGCGCATGTTACGCCTTCATAAATAGACACATTATTCTGAACCTTCACATTCTTTCCTAATACAACACCCGGAGAAATAACCACATTTTGGCCAATATTACATTTCTCGCCTAATTCACAATTAGGCATGATATGTGAAAAATGCCATATTTTAACACCCTCTGCAATATTAGCTCCTTCGTCTACAACAGCAGTTTCATGTACAAAGTAATTTTTCTCCATAACTAATTAAAAAAAGACTTAATATGAGTAATAATATAATCTTGAACATCTGCTTGCATCTCGGTGTGAATAGGGAAAGAAATTACTTCTTCGCATAAACGTTCAGAGGTAGGGAAATCCCCAATTTTATACCCATAAACTTCATAGGCCTTTTGTAAATGCACAGGAATAGGGTAATATACCATGGTAGGAATGCCTTTCTCTTGTAAAAAAGCTTTTAATGCATCTCTCTTTCCTGATTTAACCTTACAGGTATATTGATTATAAACATGTGTAGAATAGCTAGCTTTAACAGGTAATACTAATTCACTTATGCCAGCTAATTGCTCATCATATTTGGCTGCTACCTTTTGCCTAGCTGAACTATAATCATTCAAGTATTTTAATTTGATATCAAGTACAGCCGCTTGAAGCGTATCTAAACGAGAATTCACTCCTATAGTTTCGTGATGATACTTTATCCTTTGCCCATGATTTGCAATAATATGTATTTTCTCCCCAAGTTGTTGGTCTTGCGTAAGAACAGCCCCTCCATCTCCAAAGCACCCTAAATTTTTAGAAGGGAAAAAAGAAGTTGTACCTACATGGCCTATAGTCCCAGCAAAAGCTTTTGAACCATTTTTAAAGATATATTCAGCCCCCATAGCTTGGGCAGTATCTTCAATGACTGCAACATTATGTTTTTTTGCAATATCCATTATAGCCTCCATATTGGAACATTGCCCAAATAAATGAACAGGCACAATGCCTACAGTCTTATCCGTAATCAGAGATTCTAATTGGGTATGGTCTAATTCATAGGTATCTTCAAAAACATCAATAAATTTTGGAACTAAACCTAGTAATGCGATAACTTCAACTGTTGCTATATAAGTAAAAGCGGGAACAATCACTTCATCACCTGGTTTAAATCCTAAGCCCATCATAGCAATTTGCAATGCATCCGTCCCATTTGCACATGTAACTGCTTTTGCTACTTGATTAAAATTTTCTAAACTTTTAGTGAATTTTTTTACTTGCGGGCCGTTTATATAGGCGGTTTCACTCACAGCATCTAATAATGCTTGATCTACTTCCTCTTTAATTTTTAAATATTGACTCTTCAAGTCAACCATTTGAATATGTTCCATTCTATTATGATAATTACCTCAAATTCCCCCAATACCACTTAACGGCTTCTTTTAAGCCATCTCTAATTACATGACTTGGTTGATACCCTAATAATTTTTTCGCTTTTTCAATAGAAGCTAATGAATGGGGAATATCACCCTGTCTATTTGGGCCATGAATAACTTCAACCTCCGCAATTTTAGGATCAAATTCACTTAAAAATTCTTTCAGGTAGTTTACCAATTGTATCAGCGTAGTTCTATCACCTACGGCGGTATTATAAACTGTATTAATTGCGTCTTTATTTTCAGTTAACATAGCTAATTCATTCATTTGAATTACATTATCTATGTAAGTAAAGTCACGTGAGTAATCTCCCGCACCATTAATAACAGGAGATTCATGTTTCATAAATTGCATTACGAATTTTGGGATTACAGCAGCATAGGCTCCATTAGGATCTTGCCGTCTTCCAAAGACATTAAAATATCTTAAACCAATGCACTCCATTCCGTAGGTACGGGAAAACACATCGGCATATAATTCATTCACATATTTAGTAATGGCATAAGGCGATAAGGGCCTTCCGATTACATCTTCTACTTTAGGTAAACTTTCAGAATCTCCATAAGTACTTGAACTGGCCGCATAAACAAATCTTTTGATGCCAGCATCACGAGCGGCCACTAACATATTTAAAAAACCAGAAACATTTAC
>CAZQFF010000011.1:10579-81277 GCA_964592575.1 uncultured Pedobacter sp. | reverse complement strand
AAGCAGAAGGTGGTCGTCACACTCCATTCTTCAACAAATATCGTCCTCAATTCTACTTCCGTACTACAGACGTTACAGGAGAAATCTCTTTAGCAGAAGGTACTGAAATGGTTATGCCAGGTGATAACGTAACAATTACTGTTAAATTGATCAATGCAATTGCAATGGAAAAAGGTTTACGTTTCGCTATCCGTGAAGGTGGTAGAACTGTAGGTGCAGGTCAGGTAACTGAAATTTTAGCTTAATTTTTAAGTTAAAAGCACAATATATTAAAAAGGGTTAGCCTTTTAGCTAACTCTTTTTTATCCACGGGAATAGTTCAATGGTAGAATAGAGGTCTCCAAAACCTTTGATCAGGGTTCGAATCCTTGTTCCCGTGCTTAATATTAATTAATATAAATATGGCTGGCGTAGTTCAATTTTTTAAAGAATCGTACGAAGAAATGACCGACAAGGTAACTTGGCCTTCTTGGGGTCAATTGCAAAATTCGGCTGTATTGGTTTTAGTTGCATCTTTAATTATTGCTTTAATCATTTTTGGAATGGATAAAGTTGCTACTTATGTTCTTGAATTGTTTTATAAATCTCTTTAATCTAAAGCTGCATGAATGATCAGTTAAAATGGTATGTTGTTAGAGCGGTAAGCGGTAAAGAGAAGAAAGTTAAGCAATATATTGATTCTGAAATTGGCCGTTTAGGTTTCACTCATTTAGTTCCTCAAGTACTTATCCCTATGGAGAAGTACTATCAAATGAAAGACGGAAAGAAAATTGCTAAAGAGCGTAACTATTACCCTGGTTATGTTTTAATCGAAGCTATTTTAGATGGAGAATTAGAGCATATTATAAAAGGTATTAATAGTGTTATAGGTTTCTTAGGCGATAAAGCTGGAAATCCTATCCCTATGCGTCAAGCTGAAGTAAATCGTATCTTAGGTAAAGTTGACGAAATGAGTCAACAAGGTGAAGTTATGAACGTAGCTTATTATGTCGGAGAAAATGTTAAAGTTACTGACGGTCCGTTCAATGGTTTCACTGGTGTGATTGAAGAAGTAAATGAAGAGAAAAAGAAATTAAAAGTTATGGTTAAGATTTTTGGTAGAAAAACTCCGTTAGAACTTAACTATATGCAAGTTGAAAAAGAGTAAGATTAACTTTTTATTGATATAGCCCAATAGCATTTGTTATTGGGTTTTTTTGTATATAAAATATCAGTAATTAAAAAAAAATATTAAAATACTGTTTGAGTACTCTATTTTAATTCATATCTTTGCAGTCCTTTTAGTTTATTATAAGGCTAATTGGGTCTAAATGTTACATTGCTTCCAAAATTTAACATTGAGTTTTAATTAAATAAAAAACAAAAAATGGCAAAAGAAGTCAGTGCACTGATCAAATTACAGATCAAAGGCGGAGCTGCAAACCCATCACCACCGGTAGGACCTGCATTAGGTGCAAAAGGTGTTAATATCATGGAGTTTTGTAAACAATTTAATGCTCGTACCCAAGATAAGCCTGGTAAAGTTTTACCTGTTGTAATTACTGTATATGCTGACAAGTCTTTCGATTTCATCATCAAAACCCCTCCTGTAGCTATCCAGTTATTAGATGCTACTAAATTACAGAGTGGTTCTGCTGAGCCTAACCGTAAAAAAGTTGGATCGGTGACTTGGGATCAAGTTAAAGCCATTGCTGAAGATAAAATGCCTGATTTAAATGCATTTACTATCGAATCAGCGATGAGTATGGTTGCTGGTACAGCACGTAGTATGGGTATCACGGTAACAGGTGATGCACCTTTTAACTAATTATTAACATTAACAGTTTACACTAGTGGCTAAGTTAACAAAAAATCAAAAAATAGCACACGCTAAACTCGAGGCCGGGAAGCTATATACCTTAAAGGATGCAGCTGCCTTGGTAAAGGAGATTACGACGACTAAATTTGATGCATCAGTTGATATTGATGTAAGTTTAGGAGTTGATCCGCGTAAAGCCAATCAAATGGTACGTGGAATTGCAACTTTACCTCACGGTACAGGTAAAACTGTTCGCGTTTTAGTACTTTGTACTCCAGATAAGGAGGAAGAGGCTAAAGCTGCTGGAGCAGATTACGTAGGTTTAGATGAATACGTGGCGAAGATTGAAGGTGGATGGACAGATGTAGACATTATTATCACAACGCCTGCTTGTATGGCAAAAGTTGGTAAGTTGGGCCGTGTTTTAGGTCCACGTAACTTAATGCCTAACCCTAAGTCAGGAACAGTAACCAATGAAGTTGGTAAAGCTGTAACTGATGTAAAAGGCGGTAAAATCGATTTTAAAGTAGACAAAACTGGTATCATTCATGCTTCTATAGGAAAAGTATCATTCCCAGCAGATAAAATTTATGAGAATGCGTTAGAAGTAATTCAAACCATTGCTAAATTGAAACCTTCTGCAGCAAAAGGAACTTATTTTAAGAGCATTCATGTTTCTTCTACAATGAGTCCTGGGATTGCAATTGAAACTAAATCAGTAGCGGGGATTTAATTATGAACAGAGAACAAAAAAATGAAGTAGTTTTAGAACTACAAGGCAAAATGAAGGAGTATGGTAATTTTTATATTGCTGATACTTCTGGTCTTTCTGTTGAAAAAATTAATAATATCCGTCGCAAATGTTTCGAAAGTGGTATCGAAATGAAAGTTGCTAAAAATACTTTAATCAAAATTGCGATTGAAGGTTTAGAAGGCGATTCTTCCGATATTTTCCCAGCATTAAAGGGTCAGTCAGCTCTATTATTCTCAACTGTAGGAAACGCTCCTGCGAAGCTAATTAAAGCTTTGAGAAAAGGTAAAGAAGATAAGCCTTTATTAAAAGGAGCATATGTAGATACTGCTATATTTGTAGGTGATAATCAATTAGATGCATTAGTAAGTCTTAAATCTAGAGAAGAACTTATTGGTGAAATCATTGGCTTATTACAATCTCCAGCTAAAAATGTTGTTTCGGCATTACAATCTGGTGGTTCTACAATTGCGGGTATTGTTAAAACATTACAAGAAAGAGGTTAACGAACACCTTAAGTTCGAATTAATTAAAAAATATTATTACGTAAATTTTTAAAATCTTAATAAAATGGCAGATTTAAAAGCGTTTGCTGAGCAATTAGTAAACTTAACAGTTAAAGAAGTTAATGAATTAGCTCAAATCTTAAAAGATGAGTATGGTATCGAGCCTGCTGCTGCTGCAGTAGCTGTTGCAGCTCCTGCTGCTGGTGGTGATGCTCCTGCGGCTGAAGAGAAAACATCATTTGATGTTATCTTAAAAGATGCTGGTGGTCAAAAATTAGCAATCGTTAAATTAGTTAAAGATTTAACTGGTTTAGGTTTGAAAGAAGCTAAAGACTTAGTTGATGGTGCACCTAAAGAATTAAAAGCTGGTGTAGCTAAAGATGAAGCTGAAGCTTTGAAAAAACAATTAGAAGAAGCTGGGGCTGTAGTTGAGATTAAATAATCTCTTCTTTTAAAGAACAGCAAAGTAATAAGACTCCGACTAAAAAGTCGGAGTCTATTCCTATTTATATACAATTCATTTTGTTTGGTTGATGAATTGTGGCTTTTTAAACCAAGCAAATAGTTTATTCTTAAACTAAATTAAATTTAGTCCCTTGGCAAATAAAGTCGTAGACCAAAGAGTAAATTTTGCACGTAGTAAGCACGTAATAGATTATCCAGATTTTCTAGATGTGCAGTTGCAATCATTTAAAGAGTTTTTCCAGATTGAAACCACTTCAGATAACCGTCATACAGAAGGTTTATTCAAAGTGTTTGCTGAAAACTTCCCTATCACCGATTCTAGAAATATCTTTGTTTTAGAATTTTTAGATTATTTTATTGACCCTCCACGTTACGATATTGCTGAATGTATCGATCGCGGGTTAACGTATAGTGTGCCCTTAAAAGCAAAGTTAAAGTTATCTTGTAACGATGCTGAACACGAGGATTTTGAAACCATTATCCAAGATGTGTATTTAGGTACAATTCCATACATGACCCCTAAAGGTACTTTCGTTATCAATGGTGCTGAGCGTGTAATTGTTTCGCAATTACATCGTTCTCCTGGTGTATTTTTTGGACAGAGCCGTCACACAAATGGCACCAAATTATACTCAGCCCGTGTTATTCCTTTCAAAGGATCATGGATCGAATTTGCTACTGACGTAAACAACGTTATGTATGCTTATATTGATCGTAAGAAGAAATTCCCAGTAACTACTTTATTGCGTGCTATTGGTTATGATTCCGATAAAGATATCTTAGAATTATTTGATTTAGCTGATGAAGTAAAGGTTAGCAAATCAGGTTTGAAGAAATACATTGGACGTAAATTAGCTGCAAGAGTTTTACGTAAATGGGTTGAAGATTTCGTGGATGAAGATACTGGTGAGGTTGTTTCTATTGATAGAAATGAGGTCATTTTAGACCGGGATACAATTCTTGAAGAGGACCATATTGATATGATCATCGATGCAGGTGTTAAAACTATCATTTTGTCAAAAGATGATGGTTCATCTCAAGCTGATTATACTATTATATATAATACACTACAAAAGGATACTTCTAACTCTGAAAAAGAAGCTGTAGAAAACATCTATAGAGCTTTGCGTAATGCAGAACCACCAGATGAGGAAACTGCAAGAGGTATTATTGAACGATTATTCTTTTCGGATAAACGTTATGATTTAGGTGATGTGGGTAGATACCGTATCAACCGTAAATTAAAAATGGATACTCCTGATGATGTTAAAGTTTTAACTAAGGCTGATATCATCGCTATTGTGAAGTATCTAATTAAATTGATTAATTCTAAAGAAGAAGTTGATGATATTGATCACTTATCTAATCGTCGTGTTCGTACGGTAGGTGAGCAATTATATGCTCAATTTGGTGTAGGTTTAGCTCGTATGGCTAGAACTATTCGTGAGCGTATGAATATTCGTGACAACGAGGTGTTCACGCCAACAGATTTAATCAATGCGCGTACATTATCTTCAGTTATTAATTCATTCTTTGGTACGAATCAATTATCTCAATTTATGGATCAAACAAATCCATTGGCTGAGATTACTCATAAACGTCGTTTATCTGCTTTAGGGCCAGGTGGTTTATCACGTGAGCGTGCAGGTTTTGAAGTTCGTGACGTACACTATACGCACTATGGTCGTTTGTGTACCATTGAAACACCAGAAGGACCAAACATCGGTTTGATTTCTTCATTATGTGTTCACGCTAAAATTAACAACTTAGGATTTATCGAAACACCTTATAAAAAGGTTGTTGATGGTAAAGTTGCAGTTGATGAGCCAGTTATTTACTTATCTGCTGAAGATGAGGACGGTAAAACTATTGCTCAGGCTAATGCTCAATATGATGATAAAGGTAACTTCTCTACTCCACGTGTAAAAGCACGTTATGAAGGTGACTTCCCGATTATTGAACCTGAGAAATTAGATTTAATGGATATTGCTCCAAATCAAATTACGATTGCGGCGTCCTTAATTCCATTCTTAGAACATGATGATGCTAACCGTGCCTTAATGGGGTCAAACATGCAACGTCAAGCGGTACCTTTATTACGTCCAGAAGCTCCAATTGTTGGTACTGGATTAGAGGGCAGAGTGGCTCGTGATTCTAGAACATTGATTAATGCAGAAGGAAATGGTGTGGTTGAATATGTAGATGCAAATGAAATTATCATTAAATATGAAAGAAATGAGACTGATCGTTTAGTTTCTTTCGAAGGTGATAGCAAAACATATAAACTAACAAAATTCAAAAAAACCAATCAAAATACTTGTATTAACTTAAAACCTATTGTTAAAAAGGGTGAAAAAGTTACTAAAGGACAAGTTTTATGTGAAGGTTATGCTACAGAAAATGGAGAATTAGCTTTAGGAAGAAACTTAAAAGTTGCCTTCATGCCTTGGCAAGGATATAACTTTGAGGATGCGATCGTAATTAACGAGCGTATTGTGAGAGATGATATCTTTACTTCATTACATATCGAAGAATTTGAATTAGAAGTGCGTGATACTAAACGTGGGGAAGAGGAATTAACACCAGATATTCCTAACGTTTCGGAAGAAGCTACTAAAGATTTAGATGAAAACGGTATTATCCGTATTGGAGCTGAAGTTAAAGAAGGAGATATTTTAATTGGAAAGATTACACCTAAAGGTGAATCTGATCCTTCACCTGAAGAGAAATTATTACGCGCTATTTTTGGTGACAAAGCTGGTGACGTAAAAGATGCTTCATTAAAAACTCCTCCTTCAATTAAAGGTGTAGTAATTGATACAAAACTATTTTCAAGAGCTAAGAAAACCTCTAAAGCTGAGGAGAAAGCAGCAATTGAAAAACTTGATAAACGTTACAATATTGCCATTGAGAATTTGAAGAATCAATTAGTTGATAAACTATTCCAAATTGTTAATGGTAAAACTTCACAAGGAGTATTTAATGTTTACAAGGAACAATTAATTCCTAAAGGCGCTAAATTTACACAGAAGATTTTAGCTGATTTGGAATATGCTCATATCAATCCATATAAATGGACTACAGATGAGGATAAAAATGAGCAAATTAAATTGTTGTTACACAACTATGGTATTCGTGTAAACGAAGAATTAGGTGCATACAAACGTGATAAATTTGCTATCAGCGTTGGTGATGAACTACCATCTGGTATCGTTCAGATGGCTAAAGTTTATGTAGCTAAAAAACGTAAATTAAAAGTAGGTGATAAGATGGCTGGTCGTCACGGTAATAAGGGCATTGTAGCTCGTATTGTTCGTGATGAAGATATGCCTTTCTTAGATGATGGAACACCAGTTGATATCGTATTGAATCCTTTAGGTGTACCTTCTCGTATGAACTTAGGTCAAATTTATGAAACTGTTCTAGCTTGGGCTGGTAAAGAATTGGGCGTTAAGTTTGCTACTCCTATTTTTGATGGTGCTAAATCTGATGAAGTAGAAGAATGGATCGCTAAAGCTGGATTACCTGTATCTGGTAGAACATATTTAAATAATGGTCTTACTGGAGAAAAATTCGATCAACCAACTACTGTAGGTATCATCTATATGTTGAAATTAGGCCATATGGTTGATGATAAAATGCACGCACGTTCTATCGGACCATACTCATTAATTACTCAACAACCTTTAGGTGGTAAGGCACAATTCGGTGGTCAGCGTTTTGGTGAGATGGAGGTTTGGGCGTTAGAAGCATTTGGTGCGGCTAATATCCTACAAGAAATCTTAACTGTTAAATCTGATGATGTAGTAGGTCGTGCTAAAACTTACGAGGCTATTGTTAAAGGAGAAAACTTGCCTACTCCTGGGGTGCCAGAATCATTTAATGTATTGGTACACGAATTAAGAGGTTTAGGTTTAGATATTACGTTAGACTAAAGGAATTATAGAATATGTCTTACAAAAAGGATAATAAATTAAAAAGTAACTTCACTTCAATAACCATTAGCTTAGCTTCTCCAGAGAATATTTTGGAGCGTTCAAGTGGTGAGGTTTTGAAGCCTGAAACGATTAACTACCGTACTTATAAACCGGAACGTGATGGTTTATTCTGCGAGCGTATTTTTGGTCCTGTAAAGGATTATGAATGCCACTGTGGTAAATACAAAAGAATCCGTTATAAAGGTATTGTATGTGATCGTTGCGGTGTAGAAGTAACTGAAAAGAAAGTACGTAGAGAGCGTATGGGCCACATTAATTTAGTGGTTCCGGTTGCGCATATCTGGTACTTTAGATCTTTGCCAAATAAAATTGGATACCTTTTAGGTTTACCAACTAAAAAGTTAGACTTGATTATCTACTACGAACGTTATGTAGTAATTCAGTCTGGTATTATGGCAGAGCAAGGTATCAACTTCATGGACTTCTTAACTGAAGAGGAGTATTTAGATATCTTAGATAAATTACCTAAAGAAAATCAATATTTAGATGATAAAGATCCTAATAAATTTGTTGCCAAAATGGGAGCAGAAGCATTAGAGGATTTATTGAAACGCATTGATTTAGATTCTTTATCTTACAACTTACGTCACCAAGCAGCTAATGAAACATCTCAACAACGTAAAAATGAGGCTTTAAAACGTCTTCAAGTTGTTGAAGCATTCCGTGGAGCAAAAAACAATATAGAGAATAATCCAGAGTGGATGATTATCAAAATTGTTCCTGTTATTCCACCAGAATTACGTCCGTTAGTGCCTTTAGAAGGTGGTCGTTTTGCAACTTCAGACTTAAACGATTTATATCGTCGTGTAATTATCCGTAATAATCGTTTAAAGCGATTAATTGAGATTAAAGCACCTGAGGTAATTTTACGTAATGAGAAAAGGATGTTACAGGAAGCTGTAGATTCATTATTTGACAACTCACGTAAAGTAAACGCTGTTAAAACTGAAGGTAACCGTGCCTTGAAATCACTTTCTGATATCTTAAAAGGTAAACAAGGTCGTTTCCGTCAAAACTTATTAGGTAAACGTGTGGATTACTCTGCTCGTTCGGTAATTGTTGTAGGTCCAAACCTGAAATTACACGAATGTGGTTTACCGAAAGATATGGCTGCTGAATTGTTTAAACCATTTATCATTCGTAAAATGATCGAAAGAGGTGTGGTTAAGACAGTGAAATCAGCTAAGAAAATTGTTGATCGTAAAGATCCATTGGTTTGGGATATTTTAGAGAATGTTTTAAAAGGCCATCCAGTGTTATTAAACAGGGCACCTACGCTTCACCGTTTAGGTATTCAAGCTTTCCAACCTAAGTTGGTGGAAGGTAAAGCGATCCAATTACACCCATTAGTGTGTACAGCATTCAACGCCGATTTCGACGGTGACCAGATGGCGGTGCATTTACCATTGGGTAATGCAGCAATTTTGGAAGCCCAAGTATTAATGTTGGCTGCTCATAATATCTTAAATCCAGCGAATGGTACGCCAATTACCGTACCTTCTCAAGACATGGTTTTAGGTCTTTATTATATTACAAAAGGACGTAGAACTGATGAAACTAGAGTGGTAAAGGGTCAAGATATGACTTTCTATTCTGCAGAGGAAGTAATTATTGCTTATAATGAGAAGAAAGTTGATTTACATGCTTGGATTAAAGTTAAAGCTAATGTAAAAGAGAATGGTCAGATTGTTAATAAATTAATTGAAACTACAGTTGGTCGAGTTTTATTCAATCAATTAGTACCTGAAGAGGTAGGTTATATCAATGAGTTATTAACTAAGAAGTCATTAAGAGATATCATTGGTGAAGTTGTAAAGATGACTGGTATGGCTCGTTCAGCTAGATTCTTAGATGATATTAAAGAACTAGGCTTCCAAAGTGCATTCAGAGGTGGATTATCATTTAACTTACAAGATGTTAATATTCCTGTAGAAAAGCATACCTTATTAGAACAAGCTGCTGCTGAGGTTGAAGAGGTTAGAAATAACTATAACATGGGTTTCATTACCAACAACGAACGTTATAACCAAATTATTGATATTTGGACTCGTATTAACAATCGTTTAACAACCTATGTGATGAACCAATTATCATCTGATAATCAAGGTTTCAACTCGGTGTACATGATGTTGGACTCTGGAGCCCGTGGTTCTAAAGAGCAAATCCGTCAGTTAGCAGGTATGAGGGGTTTGATGGCTAAGCCTCAAAAATCTGGTTCAGGTGGTGAGATTATTGAAAACCCAATTTTATCAAACTTTAAGGAAGGTTTATCAGTATTAGAATACTTTATCTCTACCCACGGTGCTCGTAAAGGTTTGGCGGATACGGCATTAAAAACGGCGGATGCGGGTTACTTAACTCGTCGCTTACATGATGTTGCTCAAGATATGATTGTTAATTCCGAAGATTGTGGTACTTTAAGAGGAATGTACACTACTGCATTAAAAGATAATGAAGATGTAGTAGAGCCATTATATGAGCGTATTTTAGGTCGTACTTCATTACATGACGTTTATAATCCTTTGGATGGTAAATTATTGGTAAGTGCTGGACAAGACATCAATGAAGAAGTAGCTAGAGCAATTGAGGAATCACCGTTAGAAGGTATTGAGATTCGTTCAGTTTTAACTTGTGAGAATAAGCGTGGTGTGTGTGCTTTGTGTTATGGCCGTAACTTGGCTTCAGGTAAGCCTGTTCAAATTGGTGAGGCTGTAGGTGTAATTGCAGCACAATCAATTGGGGAACCAGGTACACAGTTAACCTTACGTACATTCCACGTTGGGGGTACTGCTTCGAACATCGCTGCTGAGTCTCAAATCAATGCAAAATTTGATGGGGTATTAGAATTTGAAAACTTAAGGACCGTTCAAACTACAACTGAAGATGGGGTAGTAGATATCGTTTTAGGTCGTTCAGGTGAATTTAGAATCATGGAACCTGGTACAAACAAGGTTATTGTTTCTAATAATATCCCTTATGGAGCTTTCTTATACGTAAAAGAGGGTGATAAGGTATCAAAAGGTGATAAAATTTGTTCATGGGATCCATATAATGCAGTAATTATTTCAGAATTTGCTGGGAAAATTGAATTTGATGCAATTATTGATGGTGTAACTTACCGTGAAGAATCTGATGAGCAAACTGGACACCGTGAAAAGGTAATTATCGACTCTAGAGATAAAACTAAAAACCCATCTATTCGTGTATTAGATAAGAGAGGTGAATTAGTTAGATCTTATAATATTCCAGTTGGAGCACACATTGCTGTAGATGATGCAGATGTAGTTCAACCAGGACAAATCTTAGTGAAAATTCCTCGTGCTACAGGTAAAACTCGAGATATCACGGGTGGTTTACCAAGGGTAACTGAATTATTTGAAGCAAGAAACCCTTCTAATCCAGCTGTAGTGACTGAAATCGATGGTGTTGTTACTCTTGGTGGTGTTAAACGTGGAAATAGAGAAATTACTATTGAGTCTAAAGATGGAGAAGTTAAGAAGTACTTAGTACCACTTTCTAAACACATCTTAGTTCAAGATAATGACTTTGTTAAAGCGGGTATGCCTTTATCCGATGGTTCAATTTCACCTGCAGATATTCTAGCTATTAAAGGACCTGCAGCAGTTCAAGAATATCTTGTAAATGGTATTCAAGAGGTGTATAGATTACAAGGTGTAAAAATTAATGATAAGCACTTTGAAGTAATCGTTCATCAAATGATGCAAAAAGTACATATTGAAGATCCAGGAGACACACGTTTCTTAGAAAATGATTCGGTTGATCGTTGGGATTTCCAAATTGAAAACGATGAAATTTACGATAAGAAAGTTGTTGTAGATGCTGGAGACTCAAATTATGTAAAACCTGGTCAAATTATCTCATTACGTAAATTAAGAGACGAAAATTCTCAATTAAAACGTAGTGATTTAAAACAGATTGAAGTTAGGGATGCAAAACCTGCAACAGCTAGTTCTGTATTGCAAGGTATTACAAGAGCGTCTTTAGGAACTAAATCATTCATCTCTGCGGCTTCCTTCCAGGAAACGACTAAGGTGTTAAACGAAGCAGCAATCGCAGGAAAACGCGATTACATGTTAGGTCTTAAAGAGAACGTTATTGTAGGTCACTTAATTCCTTCAGGAACTGGTGTTCGTGGATACGAACGTATTATAGTAGGTTCTCAAGAAGAATATGATAAGTTATTAGCTTCTAAAGAAGAAGAAGTTGAAGCTTAATCTATAATACTAAAATCATATTAAAGTCCCCCAATTTTATTGGGGGACTTTTTTTGTAAGCACTTAATTTGGGCATTTGTCTGCAAGTTTATATTTTTGGTTAATATGGAAGAGAAAATTAACGAGAACCACTTTAATGTGGAATTATCAGAAGAAATAGCAGAAGGCACTTTTACTAATTTATCCTTGATATCGCACTCAAACGCGGAGTTTATTTTAGATTTTATTCGTTTTATGCCCGGTGTACCGAAAGCTAAAGTTAAGTCGAGACTGATCTTAACGCCCGATCATGCTAAGCGATTAATGTATATGTTGCAAGATAATATAGAAAAGTATGAGTCTATAAATGGCAAAATCAAAATAGACGAGGACTCAGGAACATTACCTTTTAATTTTGGTGGACCTACAGCTTTAGCTTAAGTATTGTTCAATTAAATGAAATTAAGAAAGAGATGCTGCTATATAGTCAAGTATCTCTTTTTCATTTTTTGGGTCAAACCAGATAATTTCAGGATCCCTTCTAAACCAAGTTAATTGGCGTTTAGCGAAACGGCGTGTATTTTGTTTAATCTTTTCGACAGCCTCATGAAGTGTAACTTCACCATCCAAATAAGCGAAAAGTTCGGTGTATCCTACAGTTTGCAAAGCATTCAAATGTCTTAAAGAATACAATTGCTTTACTTCTTCCAATAAACCTTCTTCCATCATTTTATCAACTCGAAGGTTTATCCGTTCATATAAATGCGCTCTATCTGTGTTTAAACCAATTTTTAAGCTATTAAAAGCTCTTGGTTTAGATTGATGAGTTAATAGACTAGAAAGCTTTATACCACTTGATAAATAAACCTCTAAGCCTCTTATCATTCGTTGTGGATTATTTTTATCTACTTTATTGTAATATTCAGGGTCTACTTCTGCTAACTTTTTTTGTATAGATATTAAACCCTCCTTAGCTAATTGTGCATTTAATTTTTCTCGGATAGCTAAATCAATATCAGGGAGATTATCTAGGCCATTTAATAAGGCATTGATATATAACCCAGATCCACCAACACACACTAAAGTGTCGTATTTTTTGAAGAGATTTTCAAGTAGGTCTAAGGCTTGTACTTCAAAGTCTCCAGTGCTAAAAAGTGTATTAACTGAATGAGAGTCTGTGAAATGATGTTTTACTTGTGCTAATTCTTGACTGTTAGGTTTCGCTGTCCCAATTGTCATTTCTTTGAAAAATTGCCTAGAATCTGCTGATATGATTTCAGTATGCAGATTTTGAGCAACTTTAATGGCTAATGCTGTCTTTCCTATTGCTGTAGGTCCAACGATTACGATTAAGGTTTTTTCCTTAGCTGAATTAATAGTCATCATCTCCTTGGCCCGATCCATAGTCATCATAGTCGTCGCCATCTTCTTCATTACCAAATTCATCTTCTTCCTGCTCATCCTCTTCATCATGACTGATGTCAGAACTAATTCCAGAGTTTGTCATGGCTTCTAGCTCGTCGCCATCTTCTACCACAAAATCCAAATCGTTTAAGAAATCAAATTCACTTGATGCTAAAGCTGTGCTAGCAGCAGCACCACCGGCATTAAAAGTGTTCTTGTCAAATATTTTTGGAGCTTCACCTACTTTTTTAAATAAATGAGGATAAACAATATTGGGATCGTTTTCTAAGATAATTTTGATCAATTCAACATGTAAATCAAAAGGACGATCAAAGTTATAGATATAATAAAACTTTTGATGAGGATCTTCAATAAAAGCACTTAGTTTGCAATTACCCATTATCTTAACACCTTGATCAATTTTTCTTTGATTAGGTAAATGCGCAATTTCTTCTCCTTTTATCCAGTTATCGGTGCTCACATAAAAAGAAGATGATTTATCTGCATCATAACCAGTTGACTTATGAAAAGCACGATGTAAATCTTCGAAAGTTTGATTTGTTTTGATATCAATTTCACGGTAGATATCGTCATAGTCTTCAAAGGAGATTCGGAATCTATAAATAGCCATGGTTGTGCAAATATGTTTTTGTAAAATTATAAAATTAAAATGAATTAAAATCTTATGAAATTGGTTTAATCGGTTTGAAACCCATTTGTTCACCTTTAATTAAAAGAAAATCTAATGCTTCTTCGAAGGAATTTTTGATTTCTCCTTCTAAAATAGCTTCTCGAATGGCACTTTTTAAAATCCCAACTTCTCTACCGGCTGGTAAGCCAAATGTTTCCATAATGAAAAGACCAGAAATGGGAGGTTGCCAATTACGCAATTTATCCCGTGCTTCAACATCTTTTAGCTTTTGCTTTACCAGTTCAAAATTGTTTCTATACTTTTTGATTTTATACTCGTTTTTAGAAGTTACATCGGCATTACATAAAATCATTAAGCTGTCTATATCTTCCCCAGCTTCAAAAAGTAAACGTCTAACAGCAGAATCAGTTACAATTTCCTGAGCAAGAACTATTGGCCTTAAATGTAATTGTACCATTTTTTGTACAAACTTCATTTTTTCGTTTAAGGGAAGCTTCAATTGTGAAAATATTTTTGGCACCATTCTCGCTCCTTTATCTTCATGACCATGAAATGTCCAGCCATGTCCTTCTTCAAAACGTTTGGTTTGAGGTTTTGCGATATCATGTAAAATAGCCGCCCATCTCAACCATAAATCATCCGTATTTTCACAAATATTGTCTAATACCTCTAGAGTATGATAGAAATTATCTTTATGTGATTTCCCGTTTTTTGTATCAACTCCATGAAGAAGTACCATTTGAGGGAAAATAAGCTCAAGTAATCCAGTTTCAAATAGTAAATTGAAACCGACTGAAGGCTTTTTAGCTAAAATAATCTTGTTGAGCTCATCACTAATCCTTTCTTTAGAGACAATTTTAATCCTCTCTTTTTGAGACTTTATGGCTTCTATGGCTTCTGGTACAATCTTGAAATTAAGTTGCGTTGCGAATCTTATAGCACGCATCATTCTTAAAGGATCATCAGAAAAAGTAATTTGAGGATCTAATGGTGTCCGTATAATGCCAGCAGACATGTCTTCCATACCTTGAAATGGATCGATAAGTTGCCCGAAATTATTAGTGTTTAAAGAAATGGCTAAGGCGTTGATGGTAAAGTCTCTACGTAGCTGATCATCTTCTAAAGTGCCATTTTCCACTATAGGTTTTCTAGAGTCAGATCTATAAGACTCTTTTCGAGCACCTACAAATTCAATGTCTAAGCCGTCAAATTTAAGCATTGCTGTGCCAAAGTTTTTGAATACAGCCACTTTAGTTCGCCATTGTTCTCCAACTTTCTCCGCAAATTCTACACCGTTTCCAACCACCAAAATATCAATATCCTTAGAAGGACGCTTTAAAATAAGGTCCCGCACATAGCCACCTATCACATAAATTTCAGTGTTAGATTTTTGCGCTAAATTAGCTAATGATTTGAATATAGGGCTGTTAACGTATGCTTGCATTTATTTTTGCTTTGGAGCAATTAATATGGCGCGAAAATACAAAAAACAATTGGCTTTTGATTATCTACGCACAAATTCAAACTGTCCAGAAGGCCCTAATTTTACTATAGTTGAAGGTTTTTTAGGGGTAGATATTTCTTGTTCCCAATCTACAATGTAGTCAACGCCGCTCTTAATCTCATCACTAATTTCATCAAAAATGGCAGGGGTAGTTTGACCAGATAAATTTGCTGAAGTAGAGGTAATTGGTTTTTTAAAACGTTGTAATAACTTTTCACAAAAATTATGGCGAACTACGCGTAAACCAACCGACCCATCCTGATTAATAACATTAGGTGCTAAATTTTTAGCCCCTGAAAAAATAACGGTTAAAGGGTTTTCAGCAAACTCTATTAAGTCATAAGCCACGTCTGGAATTTCTTTGACATAAGAAGCTAACTGATTGGCAGAATGTAATAAAACAATAAAACTCTTATCAGCCGCACGCCCCTTTAATGCAATAATTTTGGCTACTGCCTCAGGATTTGTTGCATCACATCCTAAACCCCAAACGGTATCTGTAGGATATAGGATTATTCCTCCTGCTTTTAATACTTCTAATGCTTTATCGAGTGCTTCTTTCATGATAAATTATGACTAAGTTAACTATTCGCTTCAAAACAACAAACCGCCATATTAATTAAAATTCTATTTTGAACAGCATAAGTTTTAAGACTCGGAATATATTTGCCCCAAAATGCGGGTTCGTGTTTTAAAGGTGCATGGCATCCAAAGGGAAGCTCATTTGATTTTAAGGCAAAAGCTTCTTCAGGTTTAAATTCGAAGGCAAACTGAAGTCCTATCTCTAAAGTTGGAATTTTATAATCAGGAACTAGGCAAGGAGCTTCTAAAGACCAAAAGATATCCTCATTATAACAAGCTTTATTTTGATAATAATATTTGTTTAAAAGAGATTTTGGGCAAGCTTCCAAAACTTGAATCGCTGAGGAAACCCTCCTTAAGGAGAGTCCTCCGTTTCCACATTTATTGTGTCTTTCCGCGTATTTTTTATGATGAAAGAGGCTAGTTCTAAGCTTATTAAACCATTTTTTTAAAGGATGATCTTTTAGTTTTTCAGGACGAAACCAAGGTGCTCCAATATAATCATAGCCTTTATCACACCAGTCTTGAAGATTATCCTTGAATAGGAATACATCACTTTGATGGATTAAGATGTACTCATAATCCGTAAACTGATTATAAAATTTGGCTGACAGCATCAATTGATTATAACCAAATAAGCTTTCAAAATAAAAGTTTTCAAACCTTAGCACTTTAATTTTTGATAGTTTTCCAAATTTACTATCAATTTCTAAACAAGTTGGGGCAACAATAAGATGATCAAAGTCTATTGTTTTATCTAAACCATTTTCTAAGAATTGCAATTCAAGTTGTGAAGGCTGTTTGTATAGAGGAAAGATAATGAGGCAGCTTTTCATTTATGGTAAATATTGGAATAACAGGTAAAATAATGTTGAGCAACTAATTCGCTATTAAATTTTTGTGCAAATTTCAAACCATTCTCCTGCATTTGTTGCTTTAGATTCTGATTACTTAATACAGTATTTATTTGATGAGCAAATTCATGTGCGTCATCAGGTGAAAAATACATTGAGTAGGGGCCTCCTGCTTCTTCTAAACATGAACCTTTTGCGGCAATTACGGGTAAACTTGAATTCAAAGCTTCTATAATTGGAATTCCAAATCCTTCATATCGTGATGGATAGGCAAATAGGCTTGCTAATTGATAAAAAGCAGGTAAATCAGAAAAAGGTAATTGGTGAAAAAAATGCACCCTATTATTTAAATTTAAATCGTTTATTTTGTTTTTTACAAGTTGAAAATACGGAGTTTGTTTTCCAATCGCAACTAAATGCACATTTTCGTCAAGTAAAGCCAGCGCTTCAACAGCTAACAATAAATTCTTACGTGTTTCAATGGTGCCAACATTCAATATAAACTTATTGGGTAATTGATATTTTTGCCGAATTTGAGCTAAACGATCCGCTGACCATTGTTCTTTAAACTGTTCGTCACAACCTTGATAAATAACTGAAATCTTTGATGAATCAATCTGATAAAAATGGATGATATCTGCTTTGGTTTTTTCACTGATTGCTACAATGTGATCAGCCACTTTACAGGCATATTTGCATTTTAAATTATAAATAAGTCGGTCTAAAAAGCTATAATTTTCTGGATGAACTAAGAAGATCAAATCATGTACGGTCAGTACCGATTTTATACCTTTTGATTTTAAAAAAAAGGGTAACTCATGAGATAAACCATGAAATATATGTACCCCATCTCTGGAGGCTTCTTTTGCAGTTAAGAAGCTTCTCCAGAACCAGGTAAATTTTTTGAAAACAGGAAATTTGAAATGTAGATTTGAAATAGAAAACAATGGATGACTTTTAAATTTTGCATCTACTTTTGTAGAATAAACGTAATAATCATTTTCTGGATAATGTTTAGCTAATTGAAGCAATAACGACCTACTGTAATTTCCTAAACCAGTGCTATTCGTAGTTGCACGCTTTCCATCAAATCCAATTTTCATGATTAAACCGCTACATTGTTTTCTCTTAATGCATCATTAAGCGAAGTTTTTTTGTCAGTAGATTCTTTTCGCTTTCCAATAATCAATGCACATGGTACCTGATATTCGCCTGCTGGAAATTGCTTGGTATAAGAACCAGGAATAACTACTGAACGGGCAGGTACTATACCTTTATATTCAACTGGTTTATCTCCAGTTACGTCAATAATTTTAGTAGATGCGGTTAATACCACATTAGCACCTAAAACTGCTTCTTTCTCCACTCTTATACCTTCCACTACAATCGCTCTACTACCAATAAAACAATCATCTTCAATGATAACTGGGGCAGCTTGAACAGGCTCTAAAACGCCTCCAATTCCCACGCCTCCACTTAAGTGCACACGCTTTCCAATCTGCGCACATGAGCCAACAGTTGCCCATGTATCTACCATCGTGCCTTCATCTACATAAGCACCAATGTTCACATAAGAAGGCATTAAAATGACATCTTTAGCCAAGAAAGCACCGTATCTGGCACTAGCCATAGGAACAACTCTTACACCCGTTTCTTTGTAATCGGTTTTAAGTTCCATTTTATCATGGTACACAAAAGGACTATTTTTGATTTCGCTCATTTGGCGAATAGGAAAATACATAATCACGGCCTTTTTAACCCACTCGTTAATCGCCCAAGAATTCAATATAGGCTCGGCTACTCTCAACTCTCCTGCATTTAATTTTTGGATTACTGTTTCAATCGCATCAGTATATTCTGGGAATTGTAATAAAGAACGGTCGTTCCAAGCAGCTTCAATTAATTTTTTTAAATCTTCTAACATGATAAGGTTTTTTACAAAATTAAATAAAACTTTAAACTTTGCTTATAAAATCAGAATTTTGCGTCATGGCGAAGGAAATTGAAAAACTAAGAATAGATAAGTATTTGTGGGCCATTCGCTTGTTCAAAACCCGAACATTAGCTGCAGATGCCTGTAAAGCTGGTAAAGTCAAATTGAATGGTCAAAATATTAAACCTTCGGCAGTAGTGAAAATAGGGGATGTATATCAGGTAACTAAGGGTATAGAAAGAAAACAAATTGAGGTGGTAGGTTTGTTGGAGAATAGGGTAGATGCTAAAACAGCTGTAACTATGTATAAAGATTTAACTCCAGTTGAAGAAACACATAGTTTCAAATCTATGTTTTATGCGCCGACTCTAAGGAGAGACCGAGGTACAGGTCGCCCAACAAAAAAAGATAGACGTGAAACGGATAGTTTATTGGAAGAATTATTCGATGACGAGTAGGGGTTTTAATATTCTACACCTGTAAGCGTTCATTGCCGTAGAACCTAATTTTTTTATCAAATTATAATTCGTAACCGCCCCAACAGCACTTCCAATTAAGGGTAAAAGTTGAGCCATTTTTGCTAAATCTAAATAGTCGCGGTATTCTTGTTGAAAGCTTTGCCAGTCAAAATCATTGATGTTTTCTGGAAGACTATCTAAAGTTTTATCCCAATTCTTCACTTTAAGATAGGTGCTGGCCATTTCATTAGGATTAGAAAAAGTCAATTGAAATATATAGAGTAAGAACAAGCGTTCTCTATAATCTTGCGTATCAAAACCATAATAATTCGAAATATCAAAAAGCATTTTGATTTTAATAGCCATTAAAGCAGGAAAATCGGCTAAACTCATCATGAATCCACCTGCGCCAAGAATGGCACCTTCCACAGCTCCACCTTTACTATACTGATCAATTAAGTTTTTTATTAGTAACTCTCTTTGGATTAGAGTATTGGTGTCCAATTGTTTTATTATAGGAATCTGCATAGCACCAAACAGCATTCCTTTTACCATTTCTTGTACACTAATCTTTATAACTTGATGTATTTTTTGAGGAATTACTTGATTGATTTTAGCCTGAACTTTGGAACTATACTTGTCCCAAGCTTTAGGTTTCGCCAGATTTTTTTTCTCCCAAAAAGCTAACTCAATTTCAATTTTATTAAGGTATAGAGTATCAGCTTCCATGTTTTGAATATTTTTTATAATTTTAGATATGTCTACCCCATAAATTTATAAAATAAAAAATGAAAAAAACACTAATAACCCTATTAATCCTAGGGTTTGGCTCTACAGCCCTTGCTCAAAAACTAAGTTTATCGAATTCCAATCCCGAAGCTAACAAACCTTTAGAAATCACTTATGATCCAGCAGGTGGAAAATTATCTAATCAAACCGCAATAAAGATCAAGGCTTTCACTTTTGTAGATAATGTGCAAAATCAAATGGATATTGAAATGAAAAAAGAAGGTCAAGTGTTCAAAGGTACGTTTACACCAAATGAAAACACGGCTTTGGCTTTGTTCAATGTTTCTTCTGGGGCAATAAAGGATGATAATCCAAAGGGTTATTATACCGTTTTTTATAAAGAAGGAAAGCCTGTTCCTTATGCCTATTATTGGGAGGCGATGTTGTATAATGGCATGGGTAAATCTTATGCAGGTATAGAAAATGATAAGGCTAAAGCCCTTCAAATTTTAGAAAAGGGGATACAGGAATACACAATTGTTAAGGATAAGTATTTTCCTTTCTATATCAGCTTAGTAGTCAGTCAAGATAAAATAAAAGCCACTAATTTAGGTATGAAGGAGATTGACTTAAGAAATCAAAAAAAGCAAAAATCTGAGGAGGATTGGTCGGTTATTACTGGAGTTTTTAATAGTTTAAAAATGACGGCTCAAGTAGATTCTGTAGCGAAACTTTGGGTAGCGCAATATCCAAAAGGAGATTTTGCTTTTACTAAAGCATACGAAAGCTTGTATAAAGAATCTGATATAGCCAAGAAGGAAATCTTGTTAAAGAAAATGGAAATTGATTTTGGATTTAATGATCCTAAATCTAAAAATCATTCTCGTGCAGATGATATTTATTTTTTAATGGCTGAAGTTTATACAGAAGCAAATGATCAAGGAAAGTTAAAAGCAGTTATCAATAAAATCCAAAATAAGCAAAGTAAAGCGCAAGCTCTAAATACTTATGCTTGGGCAGCAGCTGAAAAAAAACAAGACATCGCTTTTGCTACTGAGCTTTCAAAAGAATCTTTAGGTCTAATTGAACAAGCTAAGGCTGAAATAAATCCTTCTCAAAAAAATACGGAGGCATTAAAAAGAGGCTTGGACCAAAACTATGCTATGTTTGCGGATACTTATGCTTTGTTATTGAGTTTTGCAGGTAATTTTAATGAAGCCCTAAAATATCAAGAAATTGCGGTGCTTAATAACAACTATGCTGATATAGATATGAATGGTCGGTATGTTAACTTTTTAGCTAAAGCCGGAAAAGCTGTACAAGCTCGAGAATTTGGAGAAAGATTTGTTAAAGATGGGGCTGGTTCTGAGCAATTAAAAGCTGATTTAAAATCTGTTTATCAGGGATCCCTTAATTTTGAAGACTATTATGCAAAACTTGAAGCTGTAGCATTTGAAAAAGAAGTAGAAAAATATAAAGTAGAGATGTTAGATCGCATCGCACCTAGTTTTAGTTTAAAAAATCTAGAAGGCCAGACCGTTAGTTTAGCTTCACTAAAAGGAAAGGTAGTGATAATAGATTATTGGGCAACTTGGTGCGGGCCATGCGTGGCTTCATTCCCAGGTATGCAGAAAGCTGTGGATAAATACAAAGATGATCCAAATGTAGCTTTCGTATTTATAAATACATGGCAAAATGAGTCTAATCGTGAAGAAGTGGTGAAGAACTTTATGAAAGCAAATCCTTATCGATTTAATGTTTTATTGGATACAAAAAAGCCAAATGATCCATCTAAATTCGAAGTTATAGATCAGTATGGCGTAGAAGGAATTCCAACCAAGTTTATTTTAGATGGAAATGGTAAAATTAGATTTAAAAAAGTTGGATTCAACGGTTCAACAGAAGGTACAGTTAGAGAATTGGATGTGTTAATTAAACTAGCAAAAGAGGCTGGAACTAAATAAATCAATTTATAAACAATAAAGGCTTCCCTAGGGAAGCCTTTATTGTTTATAAGGAATTAAAAATTATTTCTTATTTTTCGTATATGCTGCATTTAACCCGTCTATAACTGGTTTAGTTACATCTAAAGCTTCGTCAGCAAATAAAATAGCTGAATTACCTTTTGAGTAAGTTAACACCATTTTATAACCTTTTGATTTTGCATATTCTTTCAAATAATCAGCAACTTTATCGTATAAAATTTCTTGCTCTTTAGCTTGCTCTTCTTGTAAAGCAGCGCCAGCATTTTGTTGGTATACTTGAAGCTCTTGTTGTTTTCTACTTAATCTTTGCTCGGTAGCAGCTCTTTCATCAGCCGACATAGAGTTTTGAGCCTGCTGATATTGTTGAATCTCTCTTCTAAAAGCTTGTTCTTTGGAAGCTAAATCACTTTCAGCAGCTTTACCTTTTGATTCCATTTTAGTACGAAGATCTTTAAAGTATTCATATTTAGCTAAAAGCGTGTCGGAGTTCACAAAAACGATTTTATCTTCCGCAGAAATACTAGAGCTTGTAGCTGTTTTACTGTTGTCTACTTTATTCTCGTTATTGCCACAAGAAGCCATTAATCCAGTTAGGGCAATTGCAGCTACAAAACTGCCTAATTTTAAAGAGTTTGATTTCATTTATTATTTGGTTTAACTAATTTTAAAGAGTTTGATTTCGTTAAATAAATTCCAAAAAATCTATTTTTTTTAACAAATATATAAATCCTAATGGAGTATCCTAAAATCCTATTTGGAATTATTTTATAATTACCTTTCCACAGCTAATTATTTATCCACAACATGCGGTAATTTGCCTAAAAATCGTTATTTTTGATACTTAAATTAAGAATCAAATATGAGCGAAGAAAAAGATCTAAAATCCACGTATTCGGCTGATAATATACAGGTTTTAGAAGGTTTAGAAGCAGTTCGTAAACGACCTTCAATGTACATCGGTGATACCGGTGTAAAAGGATTACATCACTTGGTTTATGAGGTGGTGGATAATTCCATCGATGAGGCCTTAGCTGGTCATGCAGACACCATTTATGTAAGTATATTAAAGGGGAATTCTATTCGTGTTGAAGATAATGGGCGGGGTATTCCAACCGGTATTAATACCAAAGAAAATAAATCTGCATTAGAAATAGTAATGACTGTACTCCACGCAGGAGGAAAATTCGATAAAGACACTTATAAGGTTTCAGGAGGTTTGCACGGTGTAGGGGTAAGTTGCGTAAATGCGCTTTCTACACATTTAAAGGCAGAAGTGCATCGTGAAGGTAAAATTTGGGTGCAGGAATATGAAATTGGGGTTCCTTTATATGAAGTAAAAACAGTAGGTGAAACGGATAAAAGAGGTACAATAGTAACTTTTAGCCCTGACCCATCAATTTTTACGCAAACCACGGAATACAAATATGATACGCTGGCGGCTCGTTTAAGAGAATTAGCCTATTTGAATAAGGGAATTAAATTAACGCTAACAGATGAGCGTGAAGAATTAGAAGATGGATCTTTTAAATCTGAAGTGTTCTTATCTGATGGTGGATTAAAGGAGTTTGTGAACTTCCTTGACGGGAACAGAGCGTCTTTTCTTCCAGAACCCATTTATATTGATGGTATTAAAAACGGCGTACCTGTTGAATTAGCTTTTCAATACAATGATAGTTATGCAGAGAATGTGCATTCTTATGTAAACAACATCAATACACATGAAGGGGGTACGCATATTGCAGGTTTTCGTAGAGGACTAACACGTACCCTGAAAAGTTATGCCGATAAATCAGGGTTATTAAAAAACCTCAAGATGGAAATTACCGGTGATGACTTTAGAGAAGGTCTAACGGCAGTAGTTTCTGTTAAAGTAGCCGAACCTCAGTTTGAAGGACAAACTAAAACTAAGCTAGGTAACTCTGAGGTTATTGGGGCTGTTGATGTGGCTGTTGGAGAAGCTTTAGGACAATATTTAGAAGAAAATCCTAAAGAGGCTAAAATGATCATAAATAAAGTGATCCTGGCTGCCACAGCTAGAGCTGCTGCTAGAAAAGCTCGTGAAATGGTGCAACGAAAAAGTGTAATGGGAGGTTCAGGTTTACCTGGAAAACTAGCCGATTGCTCGGATTCGGATCCGGAAAAATGTGAATTATTCCTTGTCGAGGGAGATTCAGCGGGGGGTACAGCCAAGCAAGGTAGAGATCGTAATTTTCAAGCCATCTTACCTTTAAAAGGAAAGATTCTTAACGTAGAAAAGGCTATGGAACATAAGATCTATGAGAATGATGAGATCAAAAATATGTTTACAGCCTTAGGGGTGAGTATTGGAACTCCAGAAGATGATAAGGCGTTAAATCTAACAAAATTAAGATATCATAAGATCGTTATTATGACGGATGCTGATATCGATGGTTCGCACATTACTACACTGATTTTAACTTTCTTCTACCGATACATGCGTGCATTGATTGAAGCAGGTTATGTTTATATTGCAGCTCCACCTTTGTATCAAGTTAGAAAGGGTAAAGATTTTGAATACTGCTGGAATGATGTTCAAAGGGATGCAGCCATTCAGCGTTTAAAAGGTGCTGGTAAAGAGGAATCCGTAATTGTACAGCGATATAAAGGTTTAGGGGAGATGAACGCTGAGCAGTTATGGGATACTACCTTAAATCCTGCAAATCGTACGCTTTTAAAAGCAACTATAGAGAACGCAGCAGAATGTGATCATACTTTTTCTATGCTGATGGGTGATGAAGTAGCGCCTAGAAGAGAGTTTATAGAGAAGAATGCAAAATATGCGAAGATAGACGCTTAAGTTGAGCTGAACTTATTTAAAAGGGGGGCAATTTTCGATAGAAAATTGCCCCCCTTTATTTTCATGTTATTTAGCTTGAGCTTCACTAACGCCTTTTAAGCTTTTTAAACCGGATTCAAAGTCACCTCCTACCATTTTATCCATATCCATAAATACACACATCCACCTAGCTAGTAAATTATTTTCTCCCGACATAGACCAAGTTACTGTATTGCCGGTGCCAGCAGGCTCTATCATAAAACGTATATTAGCTTGTGAATCAATTGGCTCTATAAAGTGTAAATCGACATCGATCATTTTGTAGGGATCGACCGCTAAAATAGTCATTGCTCCTTTACCTGTTTCAGTTCCAACCCAAGCGACATGATGACCACTTTGTTTAGGCTTTCCTGAAAAGGTATAATCTGCTTTTGGATCCATCTTTACCCATGGGCTCCAAGTATTGAATTTCTGAAAATCAGCAATATTGTTGTAAATAATGCTATCAGGGGCATTAATTTCAGTAGTTCTGATGACAACATAATTTTTAGGCAAAAACATTCCTCCTATAATGATTATGGCAGCTAAAGCTATAATCACTATAATAATGACTTTTAAAACTTTCATGATAGAATTTTTTAAGATTAGTGTAAATAATAGTTTGATTTACACTAATTTAATAAATTATCAAAAAAGAAAATAGATTAATGATAGAAAAGTAAAGTGGCTTTCTTATAATCGATTTTTGCTTGAAAGCGCATTAAAATATCGCCTCCTAAGATAGCGGCAATAGGTGGATGACCAATTTGTTGATAAGTCTCGGAAACGCCGCTTAAATCTAAGCCTACAGCTTGATACGACTTAATCTTCAGGCTCCCTATTTTCCAAACTGGAATTTCGCCCAATAAAGTTTGATTTGTGCTAAAAAGTGTCGCTGTTTGAACTTCGTCCTGAACTTTTAAGTCTGGTAAGTGCTTTTCTAATAAATTTTTGTCGAAGACTGAACGCGAAGCCCCTGTGTCGAGAACAGCCCAATGGGTTTCCTCAAAAACGACAATTTCCACCAAAAGGTGGAAACCGTCGTCTTGTAAATTAATAAGCTTTAAGGGGATTTTTATACTCCTCATAAAAGGCTTTAAATTAAATTCATTTCAGAAAGCACATTGTTCATGTTTCTAACAGCAACTGCACTTTTATTAAATGCCGCTTGTTCTGTCTCATTTAGAGGGAAATTAATGATTTTCTCCCAACCATTTTTTCCGATGATTACTGGTACGCCTAAACAAATATCTGATTGACCATACTCACCTTCTAATGCCACGCAACAAGTGAATAATTTTTTCTCATCTCTAACAATTGCTTCTACTAAAGCTGCACCTGCCGCGCCTGGAGCATACCAAGCTGAAGTGCCTAATAATCCGGTTAAAGTAGCACCTCCAACCATGGTATCCGCAGCCACTTTAGATAGAGTAGCCTCATCTAATAGTTCAGTCACTGCTAAACTTTGGTAAGTTGCGAAACGCGTTAAAGGAATCATCGTTGTATCCCCATGACCACCAATCACAAATCCTTGTAAGTCGTTTGCATTACAATTTAAAGCTTTACTCAAGTAAAATTTAAAACGTGCGCTATCTAAAATACCGCCCATTCCAATAATACGGTTTTTAGGAAGGCCTAAAGATTTTAAAGCTAAATAAGTCATTGTATCCATTGGATTGGAAATAACAACAATAATAGCCTCAGGCGAATATTTTAAAATATTTTCTGCTACACTTTTAACGATTCCAGCGTTAATGCCAATGAGTTCTTCACGTGTCATTCCTGGCTTACGCGGTAAGCCTGAAGTGATAACCGCAACTTGAGAACCCGCAGTTTGACTATAATCATTCGTAACACCTTTAATTTGCGTGTCAAAACCTAATAATGCCATAGTTTGCATCATGTCCATAGCCTTACCTTCAGCAAATCCTTCTTTGATGTCAAGTAACACTAATTCCTCAGCTAATTCTTTTCTGGCAATATTATCTGCACAGGTGGCACCTACTGCTCCGGCACCTACAACCGTTATTTTCATTGTATTTGAATTTAAATAATTTTGAAAGGATTCTTTAATAAGCCGAAGTTATTAAATTGCTTGTGTTTATGGAAATACAATTTGTCATTTTTATCTGTTTTTATTCAAAAAAATAATAGCTTCTGTGGAAAATTAAGAAGCAAATACCATGTAAATATTTAATATTTTTGATAATTAATATCGCTGTAAAACAAAGCTCAAAAGCTCATCTTAAAAGCTCCATTCTGTATGTATATAATTTTTGATACCGAAACCACAGGTTTACCTCGTAATTTTAATGCGCCTGTAACAGATACTGATAATTGGCCAAGGTGTATTCAGATTGCTTGGCAATTACATGATCAATGGGGAAATCTAATTGAGCATCAAGATTTTTTAATTAAACCTGATGGATTTAATATCCCATATGATGCAGAAATTATACATGGTATTTCTACGGAATTAGCTGAAAAAAAGGGTGTTGAATTAACACATGCTTTAAATGTCTTTCAAAATGCCCTTCAACAAGCGACTTATTTAGTTGGTCAGAATATCAATTTTGATATTCAAGTGTTAGGCTGTGAATTTTTCCGACTGGGCATCCAAAATCCTTTTGA
This sequence comes from uncultured Pedobacter sp., assembly GCA_964592575.1. GTDB lineage: Bacteria > Bacteroidota > Bacteroidia > Sphingobacteriales > Sphingobacteriaceae > Pedobacter. The sequence goes on along the minus strand of CAZQFF010000011.1, from coordinate 53,977 downwards.
AGAGATGCTGGTGTTGGATACTTGTAACGAAACTACAGCTGAATTATTAAAGTTACCTGGAGGTCGAGGAGGAAGATTTAAACTCCCAAATCTTACAGAATTACATCAATATTTATTTGGAGAGGTGTTCTCCGACGCACATAATGCAACTGCCGATGTTGAAGCTACTACACGTTGCTTTTTCGAATTACTCCGTTTAAAGGTATTCAGTTTACAAGAGCTACAAACAGAAAGTCAATATTTACAAGAATTTGTAAGCAAGCATCCAGAACCTTTCCAGAAAATAGGTTTAAACCATCTCAATTTAAAAGCGGAGTCCTCAAAATTAAGAAGTCAAAAAAGTGAATCCCCAGCTGAAATACTAGATAATGGTCCTGGACAAGCTGATCAAATTGATTTAAGCAAGGTTGAATTTTCTCATTTGCATAATCATAGTCAGTTTTCTGTACTTCAAAGTACCATTTCTATTCGGGATTTAGTTAAAGCCGCAGCAGCAAACGAAATGCCTGCAGTAGCTTTAACCGATCATGGTAATATGATGGGGGCTTTTCGTTTTGTTTCAGAAGTTGCCAATCACAACAAGACTGTTAAAAGTAAAAATGATGAGTTGCAAGCCCAAGGGGAAGCACCACTGTATAAAACATTAAAACCCATCATTGGAGTAGAGTTTTTTGTCTGCGAGAATCACCTTGATAAATCCAAAAAAGATGATGGATATCAAATCGTGTTTTTGGCAAAAAATAAAAATGGCTATCATAATTTGGCAAAAATGTCATCCATAGCCTATACAAAAGGATTTTACTATGTGCCTCGTATCGATAAAAATATTGTACAGCAATATAAAGACGATATCATTGTTTTGTCCGGAAATCTTTATGGAGAAGTGCCATCTAAACTTTTAAATATCGGTGAAAAGCAAGCAGAGGAGGCCTTAATTTGGTGGAAAGATCAATTTGGTGAGGATTTCTATATAGAAATCATGCGACATGGTCAGGAAAACGAAAATAGAGCAAATACAGATTTAATTCGCTTGGCCAAAAAGCATCAAGTAAAATTAATTGCGACAAATAACACCTATTATATCGCAAAGAAGGATGCTAATGCTCATGATATTTTGCTCTGCGTAAAAGATGGAGAGCAGCAATCAACACCGATAGGTCGAGGAAGAGGTTTTAGATATGGCTTGCCTAATCAGGAATATTATTTCAAAACGGCTCAGGAAATGAAATCGCTTTTTGCAGATATTCCTGAAAGTATATTAACGAGCGAAGAAATTGTCAATAAAATAGAAAGTTATCAATTAGCTCGAGAAGTCTTATTGCCTAAATTTGATATTCCAGAAGAATTTCAATGTGCAGAAGATCTGGCGGATGGAGGAAAAAGGGGAGAGAATCAATATCTCCGATATTTAACTTACGAGGGTGCAAAAAGGCGATACGGAGAATTAAATGAAGCACATATCGAGCGAATTGACTTTGAGCTAGCTACTATTGAAAAGACAGGTTATCCAGGGTACTTTTTAATTGTGCAAGACCTTATTGCAGAAGCACGTCGTCGCGACGTTTCTGTGGGTCCTGGTAGGGGCTCTGCTGCGGGTTCTGTAGTGGCCTATTGTTTAGGTATAACCAATATCGATCCCATGGCCTATGATTTACTTTTTGAGCGTTTCTTAAATCCAGACCGGGTTTCTATGCCCGATATTGATATTGATTTTGATGATGAAGGTCGTGGTCGTGTAATGGATTATGTTATTCAGAAATATGGCTCAAGTCAAGTTGCTCAAATCATAACCTATGGAACTATGGCGGCTAAATCTTCTATTCGAGATACGGCAAGGGTATTGGATCTCCCTCTTTATGAGGCCGATAAAATAGCTAAGTTAATTCCAAATATGAAGTTGGCAAAAATCTTCAATTTAGAAGAGAAAGCGTTGAAATCAGCTTTGAGGCCAGATGAGTTTGAAAAGGTGAGTGAGTTAAAGCGATTGAAAGAGGGAAGTGGATTAAGTGCCGATACAATCGAACAAGCTATTTTATTAGAAGGGTCTTTACGAAATACAGGAATCCATGCTTGTGGTGTCATTATTACGCCAGACGATATTACCAACTTTGTGCCTGTAGCAACAGCCAAAGATTCTGATTTGTATGTCACACAATTTGATAACTCCGTGGTAGAAAGTGCGGGATTATTAAAAATGGACTTTTTGGGTCTAAAAACCTTAACCTTGATTAAGGATACGGTAAAATTGGTTAAGAAGAGACATCAAATAGATCTAGATCCCGATGCATTTCCTATCGATGATGAAAAAACCTATGAGCTTTTTCAACGCGGAGAAACCGTAGGGATTTTCCAGTACGAGAGTCCGGGCATGCAAAAGTACATGAAGGAGTTAAAACCTACTGTATTTGGGGATTTAATTGCGATGAATGCCCTTTATCGTCCGGGGCCTATGGCTTATATACCAAGCTTTATTAAACGAAAGAATGGGGAGGAACCTATTACTTATGATTTAGAAGCTTGCGAGGAACTTCTTAAAGAGACCTACGGAATTACGGTTTACCAAGAGCAAGTAATGCTTTTATCTCAAAAATTAGCAGATTTCACGAAAGGTGAAGCCGACGTGTTGCGTAAAGCTATGGGTAAAAAGCAGCGCGATGTTTTGGATAAAATGAAACCAAAATTCATTAGCCAAGCGGCGCAAAAGGGACATGATGAAAAGATTTTAGAAAAAATATGGAAAGATTGGGAAGCCTTTGCGGAGTACGCCTTTAATAAATCTCACTCCACCTGTTATGCTTGGGTGGCTTACCAAACAGCCTATTTAAAGGCAAATTATCCAGCAGAATATATGGCTGCGGTTTTATCCAACAATATGTCGGATATTAAACAAGTAGCCTTTTTCATGGAGGAGTGCCGACAAATGGGCGTAAAAGTTTTAGGGCCCGATGTCAATGAATCGGATTTAAAATTTTCTGTTAACGCTCAAGGGGAAATTCGATTTGGCTTATCTGCTGTAAAAGGCGTTGGCGAAAAGGCAGTAGAAGGTATCATTGAAGAACGAAATGCTAATGGACCTTTTCAAAGTATTTTTGACTTTGCCAAAAGAGTTAATACACGTATAGTGAATAAAAAAGCTTATGAAAGTTTTGTTTATAGTGGAGCTTTTGATGCATTTGGATTTCATCGTGCCCAGTATTTTTATATAGGTGCTAATGATAAGCTAAATGGAGTAGAAAAATTAATTAAATATGCTAACGATGTTGCGAATAACGAAAGCAGTTCTCAAGCCTCCTTATTTGGCGGCACTAAAGCAGATCTGATATTAGAACCTAGTTTTCCAGTGGCACCCGAATGGTCATTAATAGATCGATTAAAATATGAGAAAGATGCCATAGGGATCTTCTTATCGGGCCATCCATTAGATGACTATCGTTTGGAACTTGATAATTTTTGTACACATCAAGTAAAACATCTATCACTCATCAACAAAGTCAGAGCGGGAGATACTAATCCTGAGGTATTGGCTGAATTTGAACAATTAAAAAATAGAGAGCTGGTTATTGGTGGATTGGTGCTTTCAGCCAATCATCGAATGACAAAAGCGGGCAAACCATTCGGAACTATTATTTTTGAAGATTATGATGATAGTGCTGAATTAGCCCTTTTTGGAGAAGATTTTGTCAAGAATAAATTTCATTTTACAGATGGCTATTTCTTACAAATCAGAGGGCGGGTAATGGAGCGTTTCGGGAAATCTGGTGACTGGGAGTTCAAAGTAAATAAAGTTAATTTATTAGCTGAATTAAGGGATAAACTGGCGAAAAGCATAACCATTCAAATGTATATTGATCAAGTTAATGAACAAGTTATGCAAGATATAGAAGCGGTAGTAGCCGAAAATAGGCAAAATAGCGAGCATACTTCCTGTAAATTGAATTTTGAAATTCATGATAGAGAGATGCAGCTTAAGCTTGAACTGCCGTCTAAATTCATTCAAGTTAATCCTAATAATCAATTTTTAATGGCTTTAAGTCAAATCAAATCGATAGCCTATAAATTAAACTAATGTCAAAATGGCATGTAAATTTGGGCGGTACGAAAATTGATTATATCTTTATAAAAATTAAATATTATAACAATGGCTATAGAAATTACAGATGCAAACTTCGAGGAAGTTGTGTTGAAATCCGATAAACCGGTATTAGTAGATTTTTGGGCAGAGTGGTGTGGTCCTTGCCGCATGGTTGGCCCAGTTGTAGATGAAATTGCTAAGGAATATGAAGGGAAGGCAATTGTGGGTAAGGTGAATGTTGATCACAATCCTCAAATTTCTATGCAATTTGGAATTCGTAACATCCCAGCTTTATTATTTTTTAAAGACGGTGAAGTTGTAGATAAACAAGTTGGTGCAGTTCCAAAAAGTGTATTAGCAGGTAAATTGAATAATCAATTATAAGATTTATAAAAGATTTAAAAGCCCCAAATATCGAAAGATATTTGGGGCTTTTTGATTCCTGTCAGTCTAAAAAATTAGTCTATATTTTTCAAAATAATCTCACATGCCCATCTAATCTCTGCTTCCGTGATAATCAAGGGTGGAGCAATGCGCATGGAATTACTACAATGTAAAAACCAGTCGGAAATTAATCCATCGGCAATACAGGCATCGATTATAGCTTTATTCTTTTCAAAACTTTCAAACTCAACGGCTAACATTAATCCTAAGCCTCGCACTTCTTTAATAGCAGGGTGCACCAGTAAGGATTTAAACAATTCTCCTTTAGCTGTCACATCATCTACTAAATTATTTTCTTGAATAACTTTAAGTGTGGCTAAACCTGCTGCACAACTAACTGGGTGCCCAGCAAAAGTACTAATATGTCCTAAAATGGGTTGGTAACTTAACACCTGCATGATTTCATGCGAGGCAATAAATGCACCAATCGGCATACCTCCGCCAATACCTTTAGCTAATAATAAAATATCTGGCACAATTCCATAATGTTCAAAACCAAACATTTTACCTGTTCTTCCGAATCCACATTGAATTTCATCTAAAACCAATAGGCAGCCTACTTCTTTACAGCGAGCAGCTAATGCCTGATAATATGCGGGGCTAGCTAAACGAATTCCAGCTTCTCCCTGCATGGTTTCCATAAATACTGCTGCCGTTTGACATGTAATTTGAGCAAGATCAGGAAGGTGATTAAATGTTATAAATTTAACGCCAGGTAGTAATGGTCGATAAGCCTGTTTAAACTCTTCATTTCCCATTAAACTTAAAGCTCCTTGCGTGCTTCCATGATAACTATGATGACAAGCAATAATTTCACTTCTTCCCGTATATCTTTTAGCTAATTTCATAGCACCTTCTACCGCTTCAGCTCCTGAATTTACAAAATAGGTGCAATTTAGATTGGCCGGTAAAACCTTAGCCAAAGCTTGGGCAAACTCAACCTGAGGACTCAGCACATATTCGCCATAGACCATTAAATGCATAAATTTAGCCGCTTGCTTTTGTACAGCTTCTACTACATGAGGATGGCAATGCCCAACATTGCTAACCCCAATACCAGCAATTAAGTCCATCATTTTATCCCCATTTTGTTGGTATAGATACATACCTTTAGCGCTTACAAATTCTAATAAAAGCGGGCTAGGAGAGGTCTGCGCGTTATATTGCAGAAATAATTCTCTTTGAGTTAACATAAGCCAAAATTACGTAATTATAAGCAAAAAAAAGCCGGATTCAAAAGAATCCGGCTGATGCATAAGCTTATTTTCTTCGTGGACCACCGCCTCTGTATTGATTTAAAAGCTCTCGTTTGAATGCCTCTTGAGCTCTATAAAACTTCCCTACAATTTTTAAGGGCAAGGTCGATTTGAACTTGTTATAGTATTTTTTCTCGATGTTCAAATCTTTTTGTCTAAAATCAAAATCATTCAAAATTAAAGCTTGGATTTGCGCATCCGACATATCATCTATTTCAGTTACTTTTCTAAAACTGATCATTTTCTGCATATGTGCCTTTCTCAGGGTTTCTAATTCCTTCTGGTAGTCATTGTAAATTGGCCAAAATATTTTAGCCTCTTCGCTACTCAAGCCAAGTTTTTGATTGAAAAAGGAAACTTTAGCCGCTTCAATTTTTTCATGATCATGTCCAACTTGTGCCATTGCTATCTGATTGACAGTTAGCAAAGCCAAAAACAATACCATAAATTTTAATCCTCTTGAAAGATTAAAAATTAAATGCATTTGACTGTTCTTAACAATTTTGTTCATTTTCTATTTTTAATTAATAGTTCATTGTAAGATCTTTAGTACTATAATTATCTACTAAATAATCTTCAATAGCTTCAGAAGTTGCCATGCTTGGAACTTCAATATTATTTACCGTTTCATTTTCCATCATATGCTCAATGATCAAATTTTCATCAATAGCATATAATAAAGCGTCATCTTGCATTTCTTGAAGACGTAATTGCGCATTTAATTGATGGGCAGAGTCGGCTATTTTTGAAACTTGAGTTTGGTTTTGCCAATAAAGGCCAGCGGCACTTAAAATAACAAAACAAGCCGCTGCAGCATATTTAACGATATCACTTTGCCATAGTTTAAAGGTTTTTCTAGGCCTGTTAGTGGCAGTAGTTTGTGCTAAAATACGCGCATTTAATTGTTCAAAGTAATGATCTGGATGAGTGAATCCTGAAGATTCCTTTTCAAATTCTTTGATCTTAATTTGGGACATAACTTGCTTATGCAAGTCATCAAAATAACTTGTAGGCACCTGATATGGCGTATTACGCGATTGCGAAGCTAATTGAGGTGCTTCTTGTTCCCACTCCATATTTTCTAGATCTCTATACATTACTTATCTATTGATGGTTTTTTTTGCAAAAGGTTTAAATCTCATATGGGTCATTTGTTAAAATACTTTCAATTTTTTTTACCGCTATATGAAAAGAGGCCTTTAATGCGCCAACACTTGTGCCTAAAACTTCGGATATTTCATCATATTTCATATCATCAAAATATTTCATATTGAAAATTATACGTTGTTTTTCAGGTAATTGTAATATCGCTTCTTGTAATTTTCGTTGAATCTTATCCCCGTCAAAATAAGTTGAAGAAGCTAGCTTTTCATTTAGATCAAGATCTACATCATCTAAAGAGACATTATTCTTTTGTTTCTTTTTATTGAGAAAAGTTATACATTCATTGGTCGCAATTCTATACATCCAAGTATACAGCTGTGCATCATTTCTAAAGTTCCCCAAGTTTTTCCAAATCTTTACGAAAGACTCTTGAACTAAATCATCCGCATCGTCATGATCAATAACCAAACGTCGAATATGCCAATAAATCTTTTGTTGATACTTATTTAAAAGCAATCCAAAAGCTTCATTTCTCGTTTTTTCAACTTGAAATAAATTTAGGATATAAGCATCATCAACTGGCTTCATAGATTGTTTGGAGGCGTTAATTTGTAATTTTTATTGGGGTTTAATTGCTTATACTTTTCTACTTCTAACTTTTTGTACGGCTGCTACAATATCCGAACTCTCTAATTTATACTTTCGCATTAATTCATCCGGTGTGCCACTTTCTCCAAAGGAGTCATTTACTGCTACAAATTCCTGTGGATAAGGTTGATTTGTTACCAATAAACGGGCAACACTCTCTCCTAAACCACCAAATTTATTATGTTCTTCACAAGTCACTACACAACCCGTTTTACTGACAGAGTTTAGAATAGCCTCTTCATCCAAAGGTTTAATCGTGTGTATATTTAATATTTCTGCAGAAATTCCCATTTCCGCTAATTTCTCTCCAGCTTCAATCGCTTTCCAAACCATATGGCCTGTGGCTATGATAGTTACATCAGTACCTTCATTAACCATCCAAGCTTTTCCGATTTCAAATTTTTGATCTTCTGGTGTAAATACAGGTACAGTAGGTCGCCCAAATCGTAAATAAACTGGACCTTCATAGTCCATAATGGCTAAGGTGGCTGCTTTGGTTTGATTGTAATCACAAGGGTTAATCACCACCATGCCAGGCAGCATTTTCATCAGCCCAATATCTTCTAAAATTTGATGTGTAGCACCGTCTTCCCCTAAGGTTAATCCAGCATGTGATGCACAAATTTTAACGTTTTTACCAGAATAAGCTATACTTTGACGGATTTGATCATAAACTCTTCCTGTAGAAAAGTTTGCAAATGTCCCAGTAAACGGAATTTTACCACCTATAGTTAAACCTGCGGCAATTCCCATCATATTAGCTTCAGCAATTCCTACTTGAAAAAAGCGATCTGGAAAGTCTTTAATAAATGCGTCCATCTTTAAAGAGCCTATTAAATCTGCACAAAGGGCTACCACATTAGGATTTCTTTTGCCTGCTTCATGTAAGCCAGCTCCAAATCCTGATCGCGTATCTTTTTTCTCTATATAGGTATATTTTTTCATGTTATTTCTAATTAGTTGGCTAACTATTAATAGTCGCCTAAAGTTTCTTTAATTTGGCTTAGTGCTGATTTTAATTGCTCATCATTTGGTGCAGATCCATGCCATTTATGCGTGCCTACCATAAAATCAACACCATAACCCATTTCTGTATGCATGATATTGATAACGGGTTGACCTTTGCCACAATAAGATTTGGCTTCTGCTAAAGCCTTCACTAATTGTTCCATATCATTGCCTGAGCTATGTAAAACCTTCCAGCCAAAAGCTTTTAACTTATCTTCTAAATTTCCTAAGGATAATACCTTGTCTGTTGGACCATCAATTTGCTGATGATTGAAGTCAATATTAGCAATGAGGTTATCAACGCGGTTATGCGGAGCGTACATCAAAGCCTCCCAATTCTGACCCTCCTGTAATTCTCCGTCGCCCATTAAACAGTAAACTAAACCTTGATCTTGATTTAATCGCTTACTTAAGGCGGCCCCAATAGCCACCGATAAACCCTGCCCCAAAGATCCTGAGGCTACGCGAATGCCAGGTAAACCTTCATGGGTTGTAGGATGTCCTTGTAAACGCGTGTTTAATTTTCTAAAACTAGCTAATTCTGAAACATCAAAATAACCGGAACGCGCTAAAACACTATACCAAACTGGTGAAATATGCCCATTTGATAAAAAAAATAAATCCTCTCCCTTTCCATCCATTTGAAAATCATTGTGGTGATTCATCACCTCAAAATATAAGGCTGTAAAGAAATCTGCACAACCTAAGGAGGCACCTGGATGTCCACTTTGAACGGCGTGAACCATTCTCAATACATCTCTTCTAACCTGCGAAGCGATGTCTTGTAGTTCACTAATTGTATATTTCATAGTCATTATTATAAATAAAAAAATGAGGTGGTAAGTTACTATAAAATATTAGGATAATGCTAATATTTGTGCACTTGGAGCTTTAGTATCTACCTTTTCAACGATATGTTGAATAAAACCTTTTTCATCAATAACAAAGGTTTTACGGATGACACCCATATAGGTTTTACCATACATTTTTTTCTCTCCATAAGCCTCGTAAGCATTTAATATTTCATGCGTCGTGTCGGCTAAAAGAGGAAAAGGTAAATTAAACTTTGTGCTAAAATTTTGATGAGACTTTTCAGAATCAGCACTCACACCAACTACAGCATAACCCGACTTTATAAGCATTTGATATTGATCTCTAAAATCGCAAGCCTCAGCTGTACAACCTGGGGTATTATCTTTTGGATAAAAATATAAGATTAACTTTTTTCCAGAAAACTGACTTAAATCAACTTGATTTCCACTTTGATCTATCCCTTGGAAATGAGGGGCTTTATCTCCAATTTTTAACATAATGCAATTATTTTATAAAATCCACTCGATATTGAGCTGTATTGTTTTTTAAATCTCGAACGATTAATTCAAAATGGTTATTCCCATTTTTTGTTTTTTCATCAAAAAGATGCCATAAAGTACTTGATTTGGCGTCAAATTCCATTAAAACCCATTCCCCATTTAAATATCCTTCATAACTTTTAATGCCAGATAAATTATCTGTGATTTTAAAAGTCATTTTTGAAATCCCTGACATGTTTTTTCCAGCTGAAATATTTAAAGGGGTAATTTTCGGAGCGACAGTATCAATAGCAATATAGAACTTTCCAAAACTTCTGAGCGTAGTTTTCACAAAACCATTTTCGAATTGTCCCCCTTGAGAAACTCGATTTTGATTCACAATAATGGCCTTGTCTTTAAAAGCTTCTAACTTAGGGTCAGCCTTAATACTCACGGCAATTGGTAGATGCAATGGGACTAAAGGATGATGTATTTGGTGCATTTTAGAATAGGCATGCGGTACAGGCCCTTCTTCTACTTCATACTGTAAATTCAAATCTTCGTAAAGACTGCCCAAAGGAAAACTAATTTGAATTTCTGGGTTAGTAAATGTAACAGCTTGATGATAAGCAATAAATTCACCTGTAGGTTCTTTAGGACTAGAAATTTTGGCTTTTTCGGTAGATTGAACCGCGAAATTTAAAACAGAGGCATTCCCTTGCGCATCCCAAACCGTATATTTTACCGCATGTTTTTTTCCATCGCTAAAATCAATTCTTCCTTTATTTTTTTGAGCCTTATAAATCGTTAATGGATTTCCAGGTGAGATAAAACTTTTTTGAATGCTTCGCTTGCTGGCCATATAAGTTGGATAGTCAATATGTGCATTAATTGCTCGGGAATGTTCAAATAAAAATTGATCCAATTCCGATTCATAGACAATCTCCTCATCTACTTCGAGACGAATTTTATAAACTCCATTAAGTCCAGATAATCCAAGATGGCGATCATTAGCCATAATGCCAAAGCCTACCTCGCCAAAGAGATTAATAGTTTGCGTTTGTTGGAGTTGATATTTTCCTGCAACACCACTCACTTGAAAATATTGTTTAGGGCTCATTTCATTAAATGGTTTGCCATTTAAGCGATAGACATATAAACCAGAAATGAAAGGAGCTACATTATCATTAACTAAAAAGCCATTGATTTGGGGGTTTAAGGTAGCTTCAGTTGGAGTGTCTCTGACTTCAAAATGCAAATGAGGGCCTCCAGAACTCCCAGAATTACCGGAGTAGCCAATGATTTCTCCCTTTTTGATAGGAATGGCCTCAGCATCTAAAAATTCATCAATTTCGAAGCTTTTGTATTGATATTGCCGATCCTTGGCTAACTTAGCTATGCGAGGCTGAAATTTTTCTAAATGCGCATAAACTGTCGTTTGATTATTGGGGTGATTAATATATAAAGCCAAGCCAAAACCTCCACTTTGAATACGAAGTCTAGATAAATAACCATCAGCTACCGCGTAAACCGGAAAACCTGTTTTTTGTGCTGTTCTATAATCTAAGCCCGAGTGAAAATGATTACTTCTTAACTCCCCAAAACTACCTGATAAATTGGCAGGCAAAATGCTTAAAGGTGCTCTGAATTCTAAATTTGGAACTGCTTTAGGCGGTTGAGCCCTTAGTCTAAAAGGACTGCTCCATGCCCCAAGCATTATTAACCCAAAAATTACAGATCTTAGCATTATTTAATTTTAAAATTCAACAATTCTTTACCTTCTAAGTTAGCGACTAAATGATCGTTCACCTCAATTTTTCCAACTCCCTCAGGCGTACCTGTGAAAATCAAGTCTCCTTTTTTTAACGTAATATATTGGGAAACAAATGAAATAATATAATCAAAAGAGAATATCATATTAGCGGTATGACCTTTTTGACGAGGCGTGCCATTGATGGCCAAGTCAAAATGTAAATCATTCCAGCTCGGTAAATCGGACTTTGGAATAAAAGGGCTAATAACGGCGGAATGGTCAAAAGCTTTAGCTAATTCCCAAGGTAAGCCTTTAGATTTATGTTCTGCTTGAATGTCTCTTGCCGTAAAATCTATACCTAAGCCAATCTCTTCATAATAATTTGAAGCGAATTTTTCCTGAATATGTTTACCCTCTTTACAAACTTTTAAAACAACTTCCAGTTCAAAATGAATATCCTGAGAAAAGTCGGGTACATAAAAAGGTTTATTGTTTTTTAATATAGCCGTGTCAGGTTTTAAAAAAATGACTGGTTTTTCAGGAATTGCATTATTTAGTTCTTTTGCATGCGCAGCATAATTGCGCCCAACAGCGATGATTTTCATAAGTCAAAAATAAGCTTTTAGCTTATAACACAGAAATTTTCAGAACTTTTGGATCACCACCGGCAATTATTCTCACAAAATAAATCCCATGACTTAACTTTCTGGGCATTTGAAAAGTTTTTGTTAGCTCTCCCGCCTGTGTTTTTTCATTTAACAAAGTTAAAATCTCATTTCCTAAAGGGTCAATAATTTTAACTGTTAAAATGGCTTCTCTTTCTAATTTTAGATTTAAATTGAGTTGTTCTCCTACAGGATTTGGGTATAGTTTTAAAACCGTTAAAATCTTATTCGGATTTGTTTTTTGAGCAATATTTGAGTTATGCGCTGTTTGAACGGATGGTAATCCCATCGTATTAGGCTTGTAGTTTGGAACCGAACCTTTAATGGCTGGTACCCGGCTAACTACTTTAGGTTTAGGTTTGATGCTTACTTTCGAGCTATCCACTTTTTGAGCAAAAACAGATTCACTGAGGATAAAGCTTGAGCAGCAAATCCACATCATATAGAACGCTATTTTTACAATTTTATACATTTTGCCTCAACAAAAATATAAATAAAAAAATAAAGAAAACCAGGCTTTTTAGCTATTTTTTTCTTTTTAACACAATTTAACATAAAGCCGTGAAAATAAAAATAGAAGCTAATTATTTAATTCATTTGGAGTTTGTAATAAATATGTAATTTTGCTTTATATCAAAGAAAATTATGTCAGGTCATCAAAAAGTTAATGTGCTCTCTGCGGGAGGCTTATTAGTGAGTTTGGGAATTGTGTTTGGGGATATTGGAACCTCTCCACTTTATACCTTAAAGGCCATTTTTAAAGCACTTTCCAATACAGGACAACCTGTAGAAACCTGGGTTGTGTTGGGGGCTGTATCCTGTATTATTTGGACGCTGACTTTACAAACTACTATAAAATATGTTGTCATAACTTTAAGAGCAGATAACAAAGGGGAAGGTGGAATTTTTTCACTCTATTCTTTAGTCCGTAAAAAGGCTAAATGGTTGGTTATACCAGCTATGATAGGAGGGGCAGCCCTTCTAGCCGATGGTATGATTACTCCTAGTATCACGGTGACTTCAGCAATAGAGGGCTTAAAGCTTAAATTTCCAGAAGTTCCAGTTATTCCAATCGTGATTGTAATCATTGCCTTTTTGTTTATCATTCAACAATTTGGGACGAATTTGGTGGGGAAACTTTTTGGTCCTGTCATGCTTATTTGGTTCTTGGTTTTAGGCCTTTTAGGATTAAATTTAGTAGCAGAGAATTGGACAATATTAAAAGCCTTAAATCCCTATTATGCCTATAAACTCCTAGCCACAAATCCTTCAGCACTTTATATTTTAGGGGGTGTATTCTTGTGTACAACAGGAGCTGAGGCGCTGTATAGTGATTTAGGTCATTGTGGAAGAAAAAATATTCGTATCTCTTGGATATTTGTGAAAACCATGTTAATTCTAAACTATATGGGACAAGGGGTATGGATTTTAAATCATCCACAATATGATCCATTTGATGCCTTGAGTAATCCATTCTTTAAATTAGTTTCTGAAGAATACGTGGTGTATCTAGTTATCTTAGCGACTATGGCGGCAGTTATTGCTTCACAGGCTATGCTTTCGGGTAGTTTTACCGTGATATCAGAAGCCGTTCGTTTGAACCTTTGGCCTAAAGTTCGCATACATTATCCAAGCGTACAAAAAGGACAGTTATACGTGCCATCCATCAATTGGATATTAATGATTGGTTGTATCCTCATTGTCTTATTGTTCAAAAAATCCGATAACATGGAGGGGGCATATGGATTAGCCATTAACGTAACCTTTATCATGACTTCCATATTATTGGTCGTTTATATGTTACTTAAGAAATTTCCTAAATATCTGATTGCTTTATTTGTCGTTGTTTATGGCCTATTAGAATTCTCTTTCATCATTGGTAATGTGTCTAAATTTATCCATGGTGGATGGTTCACGATGCTTATAGGCTGTGCTATATTAAGCGTCATGTGGACTTGGTATGCTTCTCGAAAAATTAAAAATCGCTTTGTAAAATATGTTGATATAGAAGAGTATTACGGAATCCTAAAAGAACTGAGTGATGATGTATCGGTGCCTAAATATTCCTCTCAATTAGTTTACTTAACTTCGGCTAATTTTAAAACTGAGATTGAATCTAAAATTGTTTATTCCATTATTCAAAAGGAACCTAAACGAGCTGATGTTTATTGGCTGGTGCATGTGGATGTAATGGATGAACCTTATACTATGGATTATAAGGTAGAATTTTTAATCCCGGGTAAATTGATTCGAATCGACTTTAAACTAGGTTTCAGAGTGGAGCAACGCGTTAATATTTTGTATCGTAAAGTGGTAGAAGAATTGGTTAAAAATGGTGAGGTTGATATTACCAGTCAATACCGATCCTTAAATAAACATAAAATTGCCGGAGACTTCCGTTTCGTGCTTCTAGAAAAGCATTTAACACGCCATAGCAATTTGAGTCTCTATGAGAAATCCATCATGGACTATTACTTCTTACTCAAATATTTCTCGATGTCCGAAGAAAAGAGTTTCGGGCTTGATTCAAGTTATGTTGTCGTAGAAAAAGTACCGCTAATTTTTGTAACTGGTGAAGATGTCAATCTAAATAGAATTTATTAGATTTTCTTAGTTAGCTTGTCCTAATTTACTATTTCTATAACCGTAAGCGAAGTAAACTACTAAGCCGACTAATAACCATATGCCAAAGCCAATCCAATTGCTAATACCTAATTCGCACATCATATAAAAGCAACTCAATAAACCTAATACCGGGATTAGCGAAAGGTTTTTAGTGACGCAATAATAAGCAATGATTAAACTGGCTAGGTAGAAAATCCAAAGTGGAATTTTGTGTGAAAATAATTTCCATCCACTTTCATACTTAAGGTCATAATTTAGACTAGATTTTTGCATAAAACTCTCGTATTGTTCTGGAGTTAAACTGCTTAAATAGGCTACGGCATCAATTTGTTTGCCTTGAAGAACAACTGGATTTGCTGCAATTTCTGCTTTTACAGTTTCCAATTCACTTGGATTTAGCGAGGTAATAAAGGCAAAAGGTTCATATACTTTAGGCGTATTTTGTACAAAATCTAAAGTTGTTTGTTTAAACGTAGTGAAGGCTAAGAACAAGCCGATGATAATGGCTGTTGGAATAACGTATTTTGAATTGATATAAGGGATACGGAATTTACCTCTTTGTACATCAGGTCTGTTTTGTAAAACTAAAACACCAGCACAAACTAATACAAAGGCAAATAAAGTTCCAATAGAACATAAATCCGTTACGGTGGTTAAGTTCATAAATAGGGATGGAATGGCCACTACAAAACCGACCACAATTGTTGAAAACGAGGGGGTTTTATATTTTGGATGTATTTTCGCGAATGACTTTGGTAATAAACCATCTCTACTCATACTCATCCAAATACGTGGTTGTCCCATTTGAAAAACCAATAATACACTAGCCATAGCAAATACCGCTGAAACAGCGATAATGCCACTCATTAGTTTCATGTCGATTTGATCAAATACAAAAGCTAATGGGTCACCCACAGCTAACATATCAGAACGCACAATACCTGTTAAAACTAAAGCAATAGCGATATAGATTAGGGTACAAATTACGATAGCATACATCATACCTCTTGGCAAATCTCTTTGTGGGTTTTTACATTCTTCAGCCGTTGTAGAAATAGCATCAAACCCAATATAGGCGAAGAAAACAGCCGAAACACCTTTTAAAACTCCAGCAATACCATTCGGAGCAAATGGATCCCAATTGCTTGGATCCACATAAAATATACCTACAGAAATCACTAATAAAATTACGGCCAATTTTACCACAACCATGGCATTACTTGCGTTTCTGGATTCTTTCATCCCTCTATAAACTAACCAAGTAATAAAAATGATGATAAATAAGGCAGGTAAATCTGCTACTAAGTGAAAACCACCAATTTGGGGGGCTGATAACCAAGCTTCATAAGCAAAACGAGTCGCTGCATCTACATCTTGTAAACTTTTTCCGGCTTGTAATAAAGCTTCTGTATGATTAAAGCCATTGTAGGCGGATAAATAATCCATTTGAGCCCAAGCAGGCACATTGATGCCATCGATTCCCCAGGCCGGTATTCGTATGGAGGAGAGTAGTCCTGTAAAGTAATCAGACCAGGATATGGCAACAGTAATATTGCCAATCGAATATTCCATAATAAGCGACCAACCGATGATCCATGCTACTAATTCTCCAAATGCTACATAAGAATAAGTATATGCTGAACCTGAAACAGGCACCATAGAGGCAAATTCAGCATAAGCAAATGCGGCAAAACTACAAGCTAAGGCTGTGAAAATAAATAAAAAAATCACTGCTGGACCGCCATCGGCACTGGCTTTTCCAATCGTTGAAAATATTCCCGCGCCAATAATAGCGGCTATTCCAAATGCGGTTAAATCTCTAACGCCTAAGGTTTTTTGTAAGTGAGCCTGGTGATCACCATGGCCTTGGGCCGCATCTTCTAATATTTTGCTAACCGTTTTTTTGCGGAAAAGTTTTTCAAACATATGTTTTCGCCTGTTTATTTGTCCAAACTTAAAAAAAAAAATTAAATAATTACAGACGGTTTTAAGCAAGCTAATTCTGTAAAAGACAAGAGTAAGCTAGCCTTAAATGTACCTATAAGTTTTTGTAGAAATTCGCTAGAGCATCGAAGGAGCTTTGGATAAAGTTCGGAAGAGCTACGCAAATATTCCAAAGACTTAGCGAATTTGGTGCGAACTTGGTCTGGAAGATTACCCTAACTTATCTAGTTCTGCCTTGACAAAGCTAATGAGTTCCTTTACATAACTAGCCGAGAAGTCAAATTGGATACCAGCTGTTTCGTAAATTTGATCCATCGGTTTGGTATAGCCTAAGGATAGGGCGGCTAAATATTGGTCAATGGCTTTTTCTGGGGTTTCGGTATAGTTTTTCCATACAGCTATGGCGCCTAATTGGGCAATAGCATATTCGATATAATAAAACGGTACTTCGAATAAATGTAATTGTTTTTGCCAGCCATT
The DNA here is from genome assembly GCA_964592575.1 of uncultured Pedobacter sp. Lineage (GTDB taxonomy): Bacteria > Bacteroidota > Bacteroidia > Sphingobacteriales > Sphingobacteriaceae > Pedobacter. The sequence continues at coordinate 36,686 of CAZQFF010000011.1, read as the reverse complement.
ACCGAAAAAGTTTTCATAGCCTTCCCAGTTGGCAAAGCCAGCTCCAAAACGGGTAAATATTTGTTTAAAAGCTTCTTCTCGTTCAGAGGCTCTATGCTCAGGATGGGTATAAATCCAATGTTGAAATTGATCAATTACAGCTACCCAAGGCAAAGTTTTTAAGACATCGGCTAGTTGTTCTTTTTTAGCACGAATTAGATCTTCTGGCTTATTAAAATAGACATCCCATTGGTCCATAGAAAGAAGCTCCATACTCATAGAAGCTAGTTCGGCTACTTCAGATGGGCAATGTTTAAAGTCGTTGAGCGCAAGATTTGCGGTTAAAAAGGTGTGTATAGCATGTCCACCTTCGTGCACCATGGTCGTTAAATCACGGAAAGCATTGGCCGAGTTCATGAAGATGAAAGGGGCGCCTGTTTCCGCTAATGGATAATTATACCCTCCTGGTGCTTTTCCCATTCTACTCTCTACATCAAAAAGCTTATTAGCTTTCATGGTGGCTAGCTTTTCGCCTAAGTCTGGACGGATTTTAGTGAAGCATAGTATGCTTTTATCAATTAACTCTTCGCCATTTTGAAATGGTTTTAAGGCAGCTTTGCCTTCTGGATTTACATCCATATCCCATGGTTTTAAGTCTTCTAATCCCATGATTGCAGCACGCTGTTGAGCCATTTCTTTTAATACGGGTACGACTTCGGTTTCAATGGCATTGGCAAAGTCGTGGCAGTCTTGTGGGCTATAGTCAAAACGTCCTAAAGCTTTGAACATATAGTCTCTATAATTTTCAAAGCCAGCATTTAAAGCCACTTGATGTCTTTTTTGTACTAACTCATCAAAAATAGTATTGAGTTCGTCTTTATCCTCAAAACGACGATTTTGAATTTTCTTCCAAGCGGCTTCACGTACTTCGCGGTTATTATCTTTTAAAAAGTTCGATGCTTGTTCTAAGGTATAAGTTTGGCCATTTATCTCTACACTCATTGCTCCAGTTATACCTTGATATTTTTGTTGCGTGATTTGAAGTTCAGTAAAAAGAGGAATGTTCTCTTCACGGAATAAGGCTAATGAATTTTTTACAGCTCTTAGGAAGACAAAATATTTATCTTGATCTAAATCGGCCAAATAGGGTGACTCATTCAGCTTTTTGTTTAGCTCATTAGCATAAGGTGCAATTTTTGGCTCAATTTCCGTTGCGAAATATTGAAAGTCTTCTAATAAATCTGGATTTTTAGTATCGCAAGTCATTTTAATATAGCGCCAAGCAAAATCCTCTTCTAAAGCAGCCTCTAGCTCACTTTTATCCTTTAGCCACTGTTCGAGTTCTGTAGCATTATGTATTTCTCTAGACAAAAGGGATTCGAGAATAGGTTCTAATGCAGACCATTCCATTTTTAAATCACTAGGAATAAATTGACGAGTTTTTTTGGCAAGATTTAACATAACTATAATTTTAAATAACTATCTAATAAAAAAAATAAGGCAAATATAACAGAGGCATATCCATTAGCCGTAGCAAAAGCACGATTAACTTTACTTAAATCATGTGGCTTGACTAAGCTATGTTGATAGAGCAGCATGGCCCAAAAACTGGCTATGCCGATATAATATGCCCAAGTGAAATCCATAAAGAAAACGGGTAGCAGCACGAATAGTGCCGAAAATAGATGCAATATGCGCGACAATAATAGGGCTCGCTTAGCGCCTAAAAGACTGGGAATGGAATGTAATTGCTGACCTTTATCAAAGCCTTCATCTTGTAGGGCATAAATAATATCGAATCCACTTACCCAAAATAGTACCGCAAAGGAATAAAATATAGGAATTAAGGCAAATTCTCCTGTAACAGCTATATAAGCGCCTATAGGAGCAAGGGCTAAACCTAGGCCTAAAACTAAGTGGCACAAGGCTGTAAAACGCTTGGTGTAGCTATAAAATAAAACCACAAACAAGGCTACTGGCGACAAATAAAAGCAAAGCTTGTTAATGAAATAGGTAGTCAATACAAACAAAATGCAGTTAATCACCACAAAAGTTAAGGCTTCATTGGCTTTTATTTTACCTGCAGGAATATCGCGGTCTTGGGTACGTGGGTTTAAGGCATCAATATCTCGGTCTAAATAACGGTTAAAAGCCATTGCTGCATTTCTGGCAAATACCATACATAAAACCACAGCGGCTAATAAAGTCCATGAAAATTCCAGGCCTACTAATCTAATCCCTAGGAAAAATCCAATGAAGGCAAAGGGCATGGCGAATATAGAATGTGCAAAAAGCACGAGTGAAAAATACTTTTTCATGGCTTCTAACAAAAAATTAAGAAGAAAGATCAGTAGGTAAAAACGGCGCTACAAATTGCTCATTGATTTCAGCAATAAATTGAAGCACTTTTTCTTTTCCTAGTCCAGATTCCGCTGAGGTAATAAAGTAAGGTGGAAATTCTTCAAATTGCTTTAATATGGCTTTTTTGAATTTAGCGACATTTTGATCGGTTTTTGTATTGGATTGCTTGTCGGCTTTGGTGAAAATGATGCAAAATGGAATACTACATTCTCCTAACCAAGCACAGAACTCTAAATCTATGGCCTGTGGTTCTAAGCGACTATCAATTAAAACAAAAACACATTGTAAATTTTCTCTTTTGGTGAGATAATTTCGAATAAATTTTTCCCATTTCTCCCGGCTCGTTTTGGATACACGGGCATATCCATATCCCGGTAAATCGACCATATACCAATTTTCATTCACAATGAAGTGATTGATTAACTGGGTTTTTCCTGGTCGCTGTGAAGTTTTAGCTAAACCAGCCTGGTTCATCAATTTGTTGATCAATGACGACTTTCCAACATTCGATCGTCCAATAAAGGCGTATTCTGGAAGTTTGGCTTCAGGTAAAGCCGAAACTTTGGTATTACTCACTAAAAATCTAGCCGATTTAATTTGCATCTAGCAAAGTTAAGGATTTTTTATTTGTATCTTTACAGCCGCATGGAGAATCGAACTTTAACCCCCTATAACTCGGATAGAAGCAAGAAAGAACAAGTAGCTGAAATGTTCAATAATATTTCGGGAACTTATGATTTTTTAAATCATTTTATGTCACTTGGGATTGATATCATTTGGCGGAAAAAGGCAATTAAAGAGTTAAAAAGTTTACAACCTAAATATATACTCGACGTCGCAACTGGTACAGGTGATTTTGCTTTTGAATCTATTAAAATCTTAAAACCTGAAAAAATTATTGGTGTTGATATTTCTAAAGGTATGTTAGAGATAGCTGATAAGAAAATCAAGGAACGCCAATTAGAAAAAGTATTTTCTGTCAAGTTAGGAGATTCGGAAGGTTTACCTTTTGAGGATAATACTTTTGACGCGATTACGGTAGCTTATGGTGTTAGAAATTATGAAAATTTAGAACTGGGTTTAGCCGATATGTATAGGGTTTTAAAACCTGGCGGTAAAATTGTCATATTAGAGTTTTCTAATCCTCAAAAATTCCCTATTAAGCAGCTTTATAACTTTTATTTTAAATATATCACCCCTTGGTTTGGGAAAATATTTGCAAAAGATAAAGCGGCCTATACCTATTTACCTGAGTCTGTAGCGACTTTTCCTGATGGGGAGCGTTTTACAAATTTGATGCAAAAAGTAGGTTATCAAGACACCAAACATAAACCCTTGTCGTTTGGAATATCAAGTATCTATACTGGAATTAAATCCTAGAATCTGTAGCTATGAAGTATAAATTTTCATTTTTAGCTTTGCTGATAGGTTGTTTTAGTTTCAGCACGCAAGCCCAGAACTGGGGCGGTGGGGTTGATGCTTCAAAATTAAACTGGGGTTTTATGTTTCAATATGTTTCTACCCAAAATCAAATTCGTTTGGTGGATAGTTTTGAGCTAAAAAATTACCCAGACCAAAGTGTCCCTAATTATGTATTAAAGGCAGTTGAGCCAGTCGCTAGCCCAGGTTTTGCTGTTGGAGGATTATTAAGTTATCGTGTTCATAAATTAATGGACTTAAGATTTAGTCCGAGTTTTACCTTGACGCAGCGTCGTTTAAATTATTATTGGGGGCCTGTTCAATCCTCTTCACCGATAATTCCTCCTTCAGAACAACTCGTTCTTAAGAAAGAAACACCAGCAAATTTAATCGAATTACCGGTGGCTATTAAAATCAAGTCGGAGCGCATCAAGAATTACAGATTCTATATGTTGGGTGGTTTAAAATATAGCTTGAGTGTGAATTCTGATCGTAAATTGGATAATAGTTTATTGCCGGATATGGAGAAATATGTGAATTATAAGGGTAACTTTATGTCATTTGATGCGGGTGCTGGAATGGACTTTTATTTGAATTATTTTAAAATGTCGGCGGAATTAAAATATGCTAAATCTTTTGGTTCCGTTTTAAAGAGAGAAAGTGGGGTGGTGTTTTCAGATGTTTTAGATAAAGTTTATTTAAGGCATATTAGTTTGAGTTTAATCTTCGAGACAACGCTATAATGGCTTAGTCTTGCTAACATAAATCTTAAAATCATGAAAAAAATTGCTTGTATCACAGGAGCAACCTCAGGAATAGGGGAGGCTTGTGCGATAACCCTAGCTGAACAAGGTTATGATTTAATACTTCTGGCTCGTCGGTCAAATTTATTGGAAGAGCTTAAAACTAATATTCAACATCGTTTTGAGGTTCAAGTGAAGACGCTTACCGTGGATGTACGCGATCGTGAGGATTTAACCTATCAATTAGAAGCTTTACCTCCAGGATGGAAGGCCGTCGATATTTTGATTAATAATGCCGGTTTAAGCCAAGGCTTAGAACCTATTCATGAAGGGGATCCTGAGGATTGGGATCGTATGATCGATACCAATGTGAAGGGTTTATTATATGTAACTAAAATTGTATCGAATTGGATGGTGGCACGCCAATCAGGGCATATTTTCAATATTGGTTCTATTGCGGGTAAAGAGGTGTATCCAAATGGAAATGTGTATTGCGCAAGTAAACATGCTGTGGATGCCTTAAATAAAGGCATGCGAATCGATTTGTTGCCGCATGGCATAAAAGTTTCGGAGATTAACCCGGGCATGGTAGAGACGGAGTTTTCTGTAGTTAGGTTTAAAGGAGATGTGGCGCGCGCAAATAAGGTATACGATGGTTTTGAGCCTCTAATTGCTCAAGATATTGCCGATGCGATGTGGTATATCGCTAGCAGACCTGCTCATGTTAATATAAATGAAATGTTGATTATGCCTACTGCTCAAGCAAATGGCTCATTAGTGCATAGAAAATAGATTAAAAATAGATCATATGATTTCGACAAGCATTGATTCAGAAATAAAAAAAGCCATGTTGGCAAAAGACCAAGTTAAATTAAGAGGTTTAAGAGCGATTAAAGCGGCATTATTATTAGCTAAAACTGAAAAGGGCGCTGCGGAAGACTTGACAGAAGAAGCAGAAATTAAAATTTTGCAGAAATTAGTTAAGCAAAGAAAGGAATCTGCTGAAATTTATCAAAGTCAGGGTAGACAAGATTTATATGCGGTGGAAAAAGAGGAAATGGATGTTATTAATACTTTTTTACCTCAGCAATTGACAGACGCTGAAGTAGAAGCGGTAGTTAAACAAATCATTTTAGAAACGGGTGCACAAAGTGTGAAAGAGATGGGTAAAGTGATGGGCTTAGCTAATGCACAATTAGCAGGAAGAGCAGATGGAAAAAGAATTGGTGAGTTAGTGAAAGCACTATTACAAGCTATGCAAGCATAAAAAATAAAAATTATTCAGTTTATTTGTTTGTTTTTAATTTTACACTATTAACTTAGTAGCAAATACTATACACAGACTAAAAATATGACATACGAAGTAATCGAAGAAGATGGATTTAAGTACATTGAAGCGGGGCAAGGGCAGACGCTTGTATTACTTCATGGTTTGATGGGGGAGCTTAGCAATTGGGAAACAACGATTGATTATTTTAAGCAGCATTATCATGTTGTAGTTCCAATTCTACCATTTTATGATTTACCCTTGCTTACTTTGGGGGTAAAATCACTTTCTAAGTATTTACACAAGTTTTTAAAATTCAAAAAATTAAATCAAGTAGTCTTAGTTGGAAATTCATTAGGTGGTCATGTAGGTTTAGTATTTACAGTGGCTCACCAAGAATTCGTTAAAGCTTTAGTTTTAGCGGGTAGTTCTGGTTTATACGAAAATGCTTTTGGAGGCTCATTCCCTCGTCGTGAAAGCTATGATTATGTTCGTGAAAAAGTGGAATATACCTTTTATTCTCCAGAAACGGCTACAAAGGAATTAGTGGATGAGGTTTTTAAAACCATTAATGACAGATCGCGCGTGATTCGAATCTTAGCTTTAGCTAAATCCGCTATACGCCATAATATGGCCAAAGAATTGCATAAAATTACGATCCCTGTTTCATTGATATGGGGTAAACAAGATAAAATTACGCCTCCAGAAGTGGCAGATGAGTTTTATCAGCTTTTACCAAACTCCGAATTGAACTGGATTGATAAATGTGGTCATGCACCTATGATGGAACATCCGGATCAATTTAACGCGATGTTAGAGGTGTTTTTAAATCGAATTTTATTAAAATAATGTTAGCTCTAGAGCTCATATCAGATGTCATTCAGCCTTTGAAACCACATAATCAGGTAAGCCAAGCTTTAGATCGCTTAAATGAGTATAAGGTTTTTCAATTGCCCATCGTTTCTGGTTCCAAATTTTTAGGCTTAATTACGGAAGATGAACTCTTAGTGGCTAAAGATCACAGTTTGACACTAGCTCATTTTCCATTAAATTTAATGAAGGCCTTTGTGCGGGATGATACCCATGTATTTGATGTGTTAAAGCTTATCAATGAATTAAAGTTATCCTTGGTTCCTGTTTTAGATGCTAAACAAAAATATTTAGGTTGTTTTTCAGTGCTCCAGATGATATCTAGGTTTGCGGAAACATCTTCAATTAAGGAGCCAGGAAGCATTTTAGTGCTAGGTATCAGCAATCGGGATAATTCTTTGGCGCATATGGCTCAGATTGTGGAATCAGATAATGCTCAAATTATCTCTTCGCATGTGCGCAGTTTCTCGGATTCTACCCGAATGGAAGTTACTTTGAAAATTAACCGTACGGACTTAAGTTCTATTATTGCTACTTTTGAACGTTATGGTTATGAGGTTTTAGCCAGTTATAATCATCATCCTTTTGATGATGGTAGTTCTACCCGATTTGATTCTTTTATGAACTACTTAAATGTTTAAAAAACACATGAAAATAGCCATTTACGGTAGAGAATTTAATGATAGTGTATTGCCATTTGCACAAGAAGTGTTTAAGGTTTTGCAAGCACATCAAGTAGAAGTCCTAATCTATCATAAGTTCTATCACTTTATAAAAAACAAGATTGAATTTTCAGATAATCCAGGAACCTTTGAGCAACATGAAGATTTGCTTAATGGGGTGGATATGGTGTTGAGTTTAGGAGGTGATGGGACGCTATTAGATACTTTAGCTTTAATTCGCAATGCGATGATTCCTGTAGTGGGTATAAATTTGGGTCGTTTAGGTTTTTTAGCGAGTATCAATAAATCGGAAATAGCCTTAGCCATAAAGGCCTTAGTGGATGGAGAATATACCTTAGATAAAAGGGTGGTTTTGAATTTGGAGTCGGATAGTAAATTATTCGAAGATGAAAACTTTGCCTTAAATGATATTACCATTCATCGTCGAGATAATTCTGCGATGATGATTATTCACGCCTATATGAATGGAGAGTTTGTTAACTCTTACTGGGCTGATGGTTTAATTATTGCTACCCCTACTGGTTCAACCGCTTATTCTTTAAGTTGTGGAGGACCTATCATTTTCCCTAATGCAAAGAGTTTGGTTATTACGCCAATTGCACCACATAATTTAAATGTAAGACCAGTTATCGTTCCTGATGATGTGGTGCTTACATTTGAAATTGAAGCGCGTTCAAAGAAATTTTTACTATCCTGCGATTCCAGAACAGAAACGGTAGATCGATCGGTTAAGGTAACGATAAGTAAATCAGATTTTGAAGTGAATTTAGTACGTTTAAATAATGAAAGTTATTTACAAACGTTAAGAAATAAGTTGTTATGGGGTATTGATACCCGGAATTATTAATATGAGGCGTAGTCACTTTCTTTTTTTTCTAAGTATTTTTCTTTTTTTAGCAAGTCAAGTTCAAGCCCAACGCTTTGAGATTGGTGGTAATTGGGGAGCAGCTAGTTATACTGGAGAATTAAATTCGGATAAAATTTTCAAGCCTTCTGGCGTTAATATAGGGGTGTTTGGGCGATTAAATTATGATCCCCATTGGAGTTTGGGCGTTCATGTCAATTATGGTAATATACAAGGGGACACTTATGATTTGCCCAATTATAGTATCATACCTAAAAATGTAAGTTTTAGCTTACCAAAAAATTATAGTTTTAGTACACGTCTTTATGAAGTTTCGGCAATAGGTCAATTTAATTTTATTGATATGTATAGTCCAGGGAAAAAAGTTCGCTGGTCGCCTTATTTGTTGGGTGGTTTTGGTGTCTTATTATTTACCCCATTTGTAGATAATAGTGGGAAATCTGCTGGTTATGATGAATTTTCAAAAGAAGCATTTAAAAAATACAGTCTAGTTGTTCCCATTGGTGCAGGATTAAAATTTAAACAAACGGAAGCTTTAACTTGGCAGGCTAGTTTTGGCTATAGAAATGTTTTTAATGAACATTTAGACGTGTATTCTAGCAGAAATTTGCATGTATCTAACTTAGCAGAGACAGCGTCCAGAAAAAGAGATGCTTATCTTTTTGTAAATATAGGGATATCTTATACCTTTGTGAGCCCAAAATGCTTTACATTTTAGGTCATGAAACAAGCCATGGGATTTAAGGAACAAATAGATTTAAACCGTCTTCCTCAACATATTGCTATCATAATGGATGGTAATGGTCGCTGGGCTAAAAATCAAGGTAAATTTAGAGTGTTTGGACATGAGAGTGGTGTGCTCTCGGTGAAGGATATCGTGGAGGGCTGTGTGGATATAGGCGTGAAGTATTTGACCGTCTATGCTTTCTCGGCTGAAAACTGGAATAGACCTCAGGATGAAGTGAATGCACTAATGGAGTTGTTAATTTCAACGATTAATGCAGAAGCTGAGTCTTTGAACAAAAATAATGTTCGCTTAAATGCTATTGGCGACCTAAAGTCTTTGCCACTTAAATGTCAGCAAGATTTAGAAAATGTGATGCGTATAACCTCCAAAAATGAAAAGTGTACGCTTACTTTAGCATTAAGTTATTCCGCACAATGGGAAATCGCCCAAGCGGCAAAAAAAATAGCTCAAAAAGTACAAGATCATGAATTGACGGCAGATCAAGTTGATGAAGCTTGTTTTGCCAATCATTTAACTACAGCTGGCATACCTGATCCTGAACTTTTGATACGTACCTCTGGAGAAAGTAGAATTAGTAATTTTTTATTATGGCAAATTGCTTATACAGAGCTCTATTTTACTGAGACCCTTTGGCCAGACTTTAGAAGGGAACACCTATTTGAAGCCATTGTAGATTATCAAAAGAGAGAAAGAAGATTTGGAAAAATTAGTGAACAATTGAACTAATTTTTCTTTTAACACTTTTTAACATGTGTTTCAGTTAATTTAGCAAGGATTTTAACAAGTAAATGAAAAGATTAATATATATATATTTGATGGTTATGACAGGTTTACCTGCTATAGCTCAAATTCGACCAATTACCCCATCTCGTCCAACACTATCTGTAGAAGGCTTAAATCTAGATTACTTTAGTCCTCGTGAATACATCATTGGAAGCACTACTTTAGTGGGAGCTAAACATGTGGATAAAGATGTAATCGTTATTCTATCTAAATTAATGCCGGGCAGTGAAGTGGTTTTGCCAGGTGAAGCTACTGCTACCGCCATCAAAAATTTATGGGCTCAAGGTCTTTTTGAAGATATTCGTATTAATATTCCAAAAATTAACGGTGATACCGTGCACTTTGAAATTGAAGTAATCGAGCGTCCGCGCTTAAGTGGCTTCAAATTCGAGGGATTGAGCAAAACGCAAGAAGATGATATTAAAGAAAAATTGGCGGATAAAGCGGGTAAGTCGATTATTTCGGATAACTTATATAATTTCACGAATTCCGTTATCAATAAATATTTAACGGAAAAAGGTTATTTCTTTACGGCAATTGATTATAAAACTGAGGATGATCCTAATCAAGAGAATTCTCAATATTTAAATGTCATAGTTGATAAAGGAAATAAAGTGAAGGTGAAGGAATTGAATTTTGTCGGAAACGATAAATTTTCAGATGCCAAACTGAGAAAATATTTGAAAAAAACGAGAAGACAGGCTTTTTACAAAGTCTTTGGTTCTGGAAAGTTTAATAAAGAAAAATACGAGGAAGATAAGTTGAAATTAGTAGCCAAAATGCAAGAAAATGGCTATAGAAATGCAACTATTTTAAAGGATAGTATTTATAGAGTGAATGATAAGACCGTTGGTATTAAAATTGACTTAAATGAAGGGAATCGTTTCTACTTTGGTAATGTAACCTGGATTGGTAACGCTAAATACACAACGGAATCCTTACAAAAGATTTTTGGCGTGGAAAAAGGGGATGTGTTTTCGGAAGAAAAATTAGAATCAAAAATTAGAAACAGTCCGAATTCGGATGATATTTCAAGTTTGTATTTAAATGATGGTTATTTAACTTTCAATATTGATCCGGTTCAAACGCGTATTTACGGCGATACGATTGATATTGAGATGCGTCTATTTGAAGGGCCACAGTACACCAATAATAAAATTTCGGTTATCGGGAATACCATTACCAATGATCGTGTCGTGTTACGTAATATTTATACGAAGCCGGGGGATAAGTTTTCAAAGGATTTATTAGTGCGAAGTGTACGTGAAATTGGACAATTGGGTAATTTTGATGAATCAAAAACTAATCCTGTACCTAAGCCTAATCCTGATGGAACCGTAGATATTGATTATTATGTAGAAGAAAAACCTTCTGACCAAGTAGAACTTTCTGGTGGATTTGGTGGAGGTAGGGTAATCGGTACCTTAGGTTTGACATTTAATAACTTTTCCTTAAGAAATATTTTTAACGGGGAGGCCTATCGTCCATTACCTAAAGGAGACGGACAGAAATTAAGTATCAGAGGTCAAACGAATGGTAAATTCTATCAATCGTATAGCTTTGGTTTCTCAGAACCTTGGTTTGGCGGTAAAAAGCCAGTTAGTTTTGGATTAAGTGCCTTTACTTCCCTACAATCAAATGGATTGAAAAAAGGAGCGGATGGATTTCAAAAGATTCGTTTAAATGGGGTTTCCGTTTCTTTGGGTAGAAAATTAAAATGGCCAGATAACTGGTTCTCCTTGATTCACTCGGTGAATTTAAATCAGTATAGTTTAGAGAATTATCCAGGCTATTTATTCAGTACAGGTACATCTTATAACTTGAACTTAACGCAAGAAATTTCGCGTGACTCAAGAAATCACCATATTTTCCCAACGGGAGGTGCTTATGTTCGATTTACTGTACAGGCTACTCCTCCTTATTCTTTACTGAATAATGTAAATTATAATACTGCTTCAGATAAAGATCGTTATAAGTTTACGGAGTATCATAAGTGGAAGTTTGAATCACAATGGTTCTTGACTGTTTATGGAAAATTAGTGTTGAAAGCACAAGCACAGTTTGGTTTCCTGGGTATGTATAATTCATCAGTTGGCCAATCGGCATTTGAGCGATTCAAATTGGGTGGTGATGGTATGCAAGGCTTTGACTTTTTGCAAGGTTCAGAGTTAATCGCTATGCGTGGTTATGCTAATAATACAGTGATTCCAGTAGGATCAAATCCGATGATTGCGCAAAGTTCAGGTAGCCCTATTTTCAATAAATATGTATTGGAATTACGTCATCCGGTGATCAATAGTCAGCAAGCTACAGCGTTTTTAACGGCATTTGTGGAAGGTGGAAATACATGGAATAAGTTTTCTGATTTTAATCCGTTTAATGTAAGACGTTCTGCTGGTATCGGGGCAAAAATATTTTTACCGATATTTGGATTACTTGGCATAGATTATGGATATGGATTTGATAAGATCCCTGGTTTGCCAGAAGCTAATAAAGGTCAATTCCATTTTAGTATCGCGCAACAAATAGGTGGATTTAATTAAAAATTATTAAATTTCTAAAAATTCCTACAGATGAAAAAATATTTAAGCGTAGCCGTATTGTTGCTCAGTTTGAGTTTTGGGGCATCGGCACAAAAGTTTGCCTTTATGGATACAGAGTATGTTTTAAAACATATGCCTGAATATAAGTCCTCTTTAACGCAAATTGAAGGCTTGTCTAAACAGTATCAAAAAGAAATTGAGCTCCAGTTCCAGGAAGTGGATAAGCTCTATAAGGCTTATCAAGCCGATCAGATTTTATTAACTGATGAAATGAGAAAGCGTAGAGAGAATGATATCGTAGAGAAGGAGTTGAAAGCTAAAGAATTGCAGCGTCAAAAGTTTGGTCCAGAAGGAGAATTATTCCAAATGCGTACTAAATTATTGAAGCCTATTCAGGAAAAAATTGCCTCAACGGCAGCAGAAATTGCAAAATCTAAGTATATTGACTTCGTTTTTGATAAAAGTAGCGAGTCAACTATGATGATTTACGCCAATAGTGCCTATGATATTAGTCAGGATATCATTATCAAATTGGGTTATAAACCAGGTACACTAGCCCCTTAATAAAAGCATTACATAGATCAATAGAATAATTTAAAATGAAAACTAGAAAATTAATTAACGTACTTTTTGTTGTAGCAGCCTTGTTATTGTCAACTAATGTAGCTTCTGCTCAGCAAAAATTTGGACACTTGAACACAGATGAACTTTATGACGCCATGCCTGAAGCTATTGCTGCACAAAAAGAATTGGAACAGTTAAGTAATACTAGACAGACAGAGATCGAAAAAATGATCAATGAATATCAAGTAAAATTAAAAGCGGCTCAAGATAAAGAAAAATTAGCTCAAGATAAGCAAAGAAACATGAGTGAGGCTAATCGTGAAGTTATTTCTAAGGAATTAGATGTTTTAGCTAGAGAATTACAACAAGCAGGTCAAGATTTGCAAAATTTCCAAACCCGTATTGAGGATGCTAAAACTAAAGCTACGAATGAGATTAAAGACAAACAAAATGCTTTATTTCCTCCAATTAGTAAAAAATTAACAACAGCTATTAATGCGGTTGCTAAAGAAAAAGGATTAGCTTATGTGTTTGATACTTCTGTATCTCAAGGCTTCAATAGTTTGATTTATTTTGATGGTGGCGAAGATATTTCGGCTGCGGTTAAAACTAAATTAGGTATTGCTGCTACTCCAGCAGCAGCTCCAAAGAAATAAGTTTTTAAAAATATATTTTAGAACGGAATTAGCTTGCTAATTCCGTTTTTTTATTAGATTGGACCATGCAAAACAAACAATCACCTATTGGCGTATTTGATTCTGGATTAGGCGGTTTGACTGTCTTAAAATCAATGACGGAATTACTGCCGCAATATGATTATATTTATTTAGGTGATAATGCACGTTCTCCTTATGGGAATTTGAGTTTTGAAACGGTTTATGAGTATACGTTGGATGGGGTTAAATGGCTTTTTAATCAAGGTTGTGAGCTGGTTATTTTAGCTTGTAATACAGCTTCGGCAAAAGCGCTTCGAAATATTCAGCAATTTTATTTACCTGACCATTATCCCGATAGAAGAGTGTTGGGGGTAATTCGTCCAACTGCCGAAGTTATCGGTAATTTTTCAAGCTCGGGGCATATTGGCGTTCTAGGAACCAAGGGTACAGTTCAATCAGGTTCATATTTGATGGAAATTAAAGCCCAGTTTCCAGATTTAGCTATTTTTCAACAGGCTTGCCCAATGTGGGTACCTTTAATTGAAAATGAAGAGCATTTAGGGCCTGGAGCGAATTATTTTATTCATCTTTATTTAGACGCCTTATTAAAGCAATCAGCGGCAATTGACACCATTTTATTAGCCTGTACACATTATCCAATGATGATAGACAAAATAAAATTGGCTTTACCTGATCATATTCAAGTTATTCCTCAAGGAGGAATTGTAGCGGATAAGCTTTTGGATTATTTACAGCGACATCCAGAAAGGCAAGCCAAATTAAGGCAGACCGCACAGAGACAGTTTTTTACTTCAGGAGATTTGAATTTATTTCAAAATCAAGCATCCTTATTTTTAGGGGAATCCATTTCAGCTCAGAAAGCATATTTTCATCCAAATTCTGTTAGGTTTTAAATTTTTAAAAGGATAAATTTGTAGCTCAATAACTAATTCATGAGCGATCAGATTAAGCACGAATGCGGAATAGCCTTTATCCGCTTGTTAAAGCCTCTCTCTTATTACCAACAGAAATACGGGACTACTCTCTACGGCTTAAATAAATTATATCTTTTAATGGAGAAACAGCATAACCGTGGCCAAGATGGGGCAGGTATTGCGACCATTAAGCTAGATATGAAGCCTGGATCTAGGTATATTAGCCGTTATCGATCAATGGCCAAAAATGCTGTAGCCGATATTTTTAGCTATGTACAGAACAAATTTGTGGATATTCAGCAGGATACTCCCGAGTTGATGTCTGATTCGGAATGGCTAAAGCAAAATGTGAGCTTTATTGGGGAGGTGCTCATGGGCCATTTACGATATGGTACGCATGGAAAGAATAGTATTGAAAATTGTCATCCCTTTTTGCGTCAGAATAATTGGATGACGCGTAACCTAGTCATTGCTGGGAATTTTAATATGACTAATGTGGATGAGCTTTTAGAGCAGTTATATGAGCTAGGGCAACATCCTAAAGAAAAAGCAGATACGGTTACTGTGCTTGAAAAAATTGGCCATTTCTTGGACGATGAGAATCAAGAGTTGTTTGATGCTTATAAGAAAGAGGGTTTATCTAATACGGAGATTACACAAAAAATATCCGAAAATTTAGATATCGAAAAGATATTGAGACGTTCTGCAAAAAGTTGGGATGGAGGTTATACTATTTGTGGGATTGTAGGAAATGGGGATGCCTTTGTGATGCGCGATCCATCGGGTATTCGTCCGGCATTTTATTATGCAGATGATGAAATCGTTGTAGCGGCATCCGAGCGTCCAGCTATTCAGACGGCTTTTAATATTCCACGTGAGCTGGTTAAAGAAATTGGCCCAGGGAATGCTTTAATTGTTAAAAAGAATGGTCGTGTAACCGAAGAAAATTATAGAGATGCAAGGCCAACTAAAGCTTGTTCTTTTGAAAGAATTTATTTTTCTAGAGGTTCAGATGCCGATATTTATCAAGAGCGTAAACAATTAGGTCGTTTGGTTTTACCTCAAGTTTTACAGGCTGTAAATTATGATTTAAAAAATACCGTATTCTCTTTTATTCCAAATACGGCTGAAGTTTCATTCTATGGTATCATCGATGGCTTGAATGAATACGTTAGAAAGATACAAAAAGAGGCTTTACTAAAGCCTGATCACCAATTGAGTTCGGATGAAGTAGAAGCTATTTTAGATATTAAACCTCGAATTGAAAAGCTGGCGATAAAGGATGTTAAGTTGCGTACTTTTATTACGCAAGATGCGGATCGTTCGGAGATGGTAGCCCATGTTTATGATACCACTTATGGAATTATCAAAAATCATCAAGATACTTTAGTGGCTATAGATGACTCTATTGTCAGAGGAACTACCTTAAAGGAAAGCATCATTAAAATAATTGATCGTTTAAAAGCGAAAAAGATTATTATCGTGTCTTCGGCTCCCCAAATTAGATACCCAGATTGTTATGGGATTGATATGTCTAGGATGGGCGAATTTGTCGCTTTTGATGCCACTATACAATTGTTAAAAGAACGTGGAATGGCGCATATCATTGAAGATGTTTATCAAAAATGTAAAGCTTCTTTAGAACTTCCAAAGGATGAAATTGTGAATCATGTGAAAGCTATCTACGAACCTTTTGAAGCGCAAGAAATTTCGGATAAAATTGCGAAAATTATTACGCCAGAAGGTATTGATGCCGAAGTTCAAGTGATTTACCAAACTCTCGATAATTTACATTTAGCTTGTCCAGCTCACTTAGGAGATTGGTATTTCTCAGGAGATTATCCAACTCCAGGTGGAAATAAAGTGGTTAATAAAGCTTTTGTGAATTGGAAAGAAGGGAATAATCAAAGAGCTTATTAAGCTTATTGATAGAAAGTTATATAGGTTTTTATTAATAACCAAATGGCAAATAGCAGGATGATGAATCCTGCTATTTTGTTTAATTTCTGCAAGGAATTCTCTTTGATTTTATATCGAATTTTACTGGCTGAATAGCATTTTAAAGCATCTACATTCAGCTGTGTACCCATGGCTATAACTAAGCTAATGAACTTTTGATTAAAACTATCATTGAGCTTTACCGAAATTATACTTGTTACAATTAGCCAAAACATTAAGGTTGAAGGCGTGAGGATGCACATTAGAAAACCCTTAATTAAATAGCCTCGTTTATTTACTTTAGGCATATTATTGGGGTCGTATTGAATTTTAACGGTGTTTAACAGGTAATAAACACCTACTCCACTTAAAAAAACGCCTCCAATGAGTCCGATGTATTTATCGAAGTCTGCTTTATAAGCAAAAAATTGACTGCCGAATAAAACGATTCCAATTAATATGATGTCACTAAGTATTACGCCTACTGCCAGTGATAAACCAGCTTTAAATCCCTTTTCAATACTGGTTTTAATCATGGAGAAAAAAACTGGTCCAGTGAGAAAGGAAGATATTAATCCAGCCGCAATACCTAATAAGATTGCCTCTATCATTTACACTCCTAATTTTTGCTAATATGCAATTTTTAAGCGATTTTTTTGACCTTTAATTGTGAAAATGAAAGTATAGCGGAATTTATGGCTTGATTATCAGTTGCTTTTTTCAAAAAATTCTGCTTTATATGCCGCATATTTTTTTTATGTTTAAAAAAATTAAAAACTAATACTAAACAAACTTATAAACCTAATATGGAACAAAATTCACAGACTAAGTGGGCTCAATTTATCCCATTGGTAACCGTATTTTTCTTTTGGGGATTTGTGGCAGCGAGTAATGACATCTTAATTCCTGTATTTAAAGAAAGATTTGATTTAAGTCAAAGCGAAAGTCAATTGGTTTCTTTAGTGTTTTACATCGCTTATACGGTTGGTTCTTTAATTTACATCGCCATTTCAGGTTTAACTAAAGGTGATTTAATTAATCGATTAGGTTATAAGAATAGTTTAGCTTTAGGGTTGACGATTTCAGCTGTGGGAACTTTGTTGTTTTATCCAGCTGCAAATTTAGCCTCTTTTCCATTGATGCTAGGCGGTTTATTTATTGTGGCTTTAGGTTTTTCCTTACAACAAACTGTGGCAAATCCATTGGCGATTGCCTTAGGTCCGATTAAAACCGGCTCTCAACGATTGACTTTAGCGGGAGGTATTAATAATTTTGGAACAACGATTGGGCCATTAATTGTGAGTTTCGCCATTTTTGGATCGGTAACGAGTGGTAATCATGATATCAGTATTGAAAGCGTAAAAACGCCTTATTTGATTTTAGGGGCTGCATTTTTAGCGGTTGCTTTATTCCTTAAACTCTCTCCCTTGCCTGATCGTCCAATTGCAGAAGAAGAGGTGGTAGATGATAAACCAAGTCGCAGTTCGGCACTTAAATATCCGCAATTAGTTTTGGGTATGTTGGCTATATTCCTTTATGTGGGTGTAGAAGTATCAACAGCTAGTAATTTGCCAGCCTTTATGGAAGAAGATTTAGGTTTTGCTATTAAAGATATTGCACCTTATATATCGCTTTATTGGGCAAGTATGATGATTGGTCGTTGGACTGGGGCCGTTGAAGCCTTTACGAGTAATCTTAAAACCCAAAAGATATTAAGATTTGTAGCTCCTTATTTAGCTTTTGGTATATTTTTATTAGTGAATGCTATTGCGGATCATGATTTGGCACCTTTTTATGTATATGCTTTAATTATTTTGGTGTTAATTATTGCTGATTTTGCTAGTAAGGGTAATCCTTCGCGTATGCTCTTCATCTTTTCCATGATTGGTATTTTAGCTTTAGTAATAGGCATGTTAACAGATGGTATGGTGAGTGTATATGCGATTACCAGTGTAGGTTTATTCTGTAGTACATTATGGCCTTGTATATTTACTTTAGCGGTAAGTGGCTTAGGTAAGCACACCAGTCAAGGAAGTAGCTTTTTAATTATGATGATTATGGGGGGAGGAATTGTGAGTTGGATTCAAGGTTATGTGTCAGGTTTTACAGGTCTTCAATATAGTTATATAGTAGGTATAGTTTGTTTTGCTTATTTAGCTTTTTATGCACTTAAAGCGAATCAATTATTGAAAAAACAAGGGATAAACCTATCGTAAAATGAAGCAATCTTTCAACGATATTTATATGCGTTTGGCTACAGATCTAGCCACTCGATCACATTGTGTAAGAGCTCAAGTGGGGGCTGTTTTAACCAAAGATACACGTATTATATCTATTGGTTATAATGGTCCTCCAGCCCATACGCATAATTGTGATGAAGAGTGGCCAGGGGTAGGTTGCGCAAGAGATAGCAAAGGGAGTTGTTCTTTGGCCTTACATGCTGAGGCTAATGCGATTATTTATGCAGTTAAAAACGGTTCAAATATAGAGGGATCAACTTTATATACCACGCTATCGCCTTGTATTTCTTGCGCGCGCTTAATTCTCTCATCAGGAATCAGTAAAGTGTATTTTAAAGATTCTTATGCGGCTTATAAGGGTTTAGAAAGTGATGAGGGTGTGGATTTTTTAATGCGTTTTGGGGTGGAGGTGATTAAACATGAAAGTAGTCCTTCGCCTGTTGCCTAAAAATATTTGTATCCTTCCCTGAATTTTACCCTGATTTATAGCCCATATTACCATAGCTTTTGCTAAATTTGCAAATGCTTGAAAAAATTATTATTCTAGATTTTGGTTCACAATTTACTCAACTAATCGCTAGACGCGTTAGAGAGTTAAATGTTTATTGTGAAATCCATCCTTTTAATCATATTCCCGAGTTAGATAGCCAGGTTAAAGGTATCATTTTATCAGGAAGCCCGTTTTCCGTTCGTCAAGAAGACGCTCCTTTTGTTGATTTAAACTTATTTAAAGATTATCCTGTTTTAGGTGTTTGCTACGGAGCACAATTTATAGCTCAGCAAATGGGAGGCGATGTACAAGCTTCCTCTACGAGAGAATATGGTCGGGCGAATTTAAGTTTCGTAAATCAGGATAATAAATTGTTTTCAGGTATCCCTGAAGATTCTCAGGTTTGGATGTCGCATGGTGATACCATCAAACATATTCCAGATGATTTCGAAATTATAGCGAGTACCAAAGACGTTAAAGTGGCAGGTTATCAAGTAAAAGATAAAGAGATTTATGCCATTCAGTTTCATCCAGAAGTTACACATAGTTTAGATGGTAAAAAGTTAATCGAGAATTTTTTAATTCGTATTTGCCATTGTGCTCAAGATTGGACATCGGACGCTTTTGTTGAAAGTACGATCGCTTCTTTAAGAGAAAAATTAGGTGACGATAAAGTTGTTTTAGGTTTGTCTGGTGGAGTGGATTCCAGTGTGGCGGCTGTATTATTACATAAAGCAATAGGCAAAAATTTACATTGTATTTTTGTAGATAATGGGCTTTTGCGTAAAGGTGAGTTTGAAAGTGTTTTAGAACAGTATAAACACTTGGGTTTGAATATTCGTGGTATTGATGCTAAGGATAGATTCTTAAGCCAATTAGCGGGTGTTAAAGATCCTGAATTAAAGCGTAAAGCCATCGGTAGGGTGTTTATTGAGGTTTTTGATGATGCCGCTCATGAAGTTCAAGATGTCAAGTGGTTAGCTCAAGGAACTATTTATCCTGATGTGATTGAATCGGTATCAGTTAAAGGACCTTCTGCTACGATTAAATCTCATCATAATGTAGGTGGTTTACCTGATTTTATGAAGTTGAAAGTGGTAGAGCCTTTAAATACTCTATTTAAAGATGAGGTCAGAAGAGTTGGAAAAACGCTTGGATTAGAAAGCTTTATTTTAGGGCGTCATCCTTTCCCTGGACCTGGATTAGCCATTCGAATTTTAGGCGAAGTAACCCCTGAAAAAGTGGCGATTTTACAAGAGGCAGATCATATTTATATTCAGAATTTAAAGGATGCTGGTCTATATGACCAAGTTTGGCAAGCAGGCGCTATTTTCTTGCCTGTACAGTCAGTTGGTGTAATGGGAGATGAGCGAACCTATGAACATGTGATTTGTTTGAGAGCGGTTGAATCGGTGGATGGTATGACAGCAGATTGGTGTCATTTGCCTTATCCTGTATTGGCAAAAATTTCTAATGAAATTATAAATAAAGTAAAAGGAATTAATCGTGTGGTTTATGATATTAGCTCTAAACCACCGGCAACCATTGAATGGGAATAGTATTCGAGGGGCTAATCTTAAACTATTAGCCCCTTTAATTTAAACAGGAGGATTTATGCGATTGGTCAAAAATTTATTAGCTTTTGTTTTAGTGCTTTTAGTTTGGAGTTGTTCACCCAAAATAAATAAGCCCTTAAAGCCTATTGATAATGACAATTTGGAGCAAGGGCAAAAGTCAAACACTCCTCCCACTAAACCGGCCTTTGAAAAAGCGCGCATAGCTTTATTATTGCCATTTAAATTACATCAGAATAATTTTAAAACAGCTACAAAAGCACAATTAGACCGTTTAGATATTGCGCTAGACTATTATCAAGGTTTTTTAATGGGACTAGATTCGAGTCGTAATTTAGGCTTGAATATTGATTTGTATGTGCATGATACCCAAGATCAGGCAGCTAAAATTAAGGCTATTCAGGAGCAGGCTGAGGTGAAAAATGCACAGGTGATTGTAGGCCCCATATTCCCTGAAGAAATTAAGTTGTTTACGAGTTTTTCTGCTCAGCATAAAGTTCCAATTATTTCGCCTTTGGCCGCTTCGAATCCTAAAGAGTATAAGAATCCTCATCTTATTTCCATGGTTAATCACTTAGGAATTCATGCCCAAAATATAGCCAAATATATTACACGTCATTATAATGCAGAATCGGAGGTTGTGGTGTTGATCAATCCAGGTAAGGAGGATGATAAAGCTTATGCACAGGCTTTTAAGGATTACTTACAAACGAAAATGCCTCAGATGTTGATTCAAGAATATTCTTCTATTCAGGCATTTGAAACTAGAATGGTTAAAGGAAAAGACTATGCGGTGTTTATGGCTAGTGAAGATCGATCTTTTGTATCAGCTAATCTTGATAAATTACAGCGCATAGCTAAATTAAAAGCAGAGGATTTTAGTATTCAAGTCTTTGGACATCCAAATTGGGTAAGACAAAATTATCCAATACAAACATTGCAGAGCTTAAAAACGGTTATTACTTCAGCTTATCATGTGGATTACAAGGATTCTGAAGTTAAAGAATTTATTAAAAACTACAGGTCACAATTTAACTTTGAACCTAGTGAATATTCATTTAAAGGTTACGACCTTGGTGTTTTGCTAGGGGAGTTAATGTTACGTTATGGAGAAGATTTTATCTACTACTTAGCGAATTATCCATTTCAAGGTATCCAACAACATTATAATTTTAGATTTGAACCTGCTTTAGGCTATTATAATGAAGATCTGATTTTATTACAGTATAAGCATTTAAGTTTGGAAATGGTTCATTAGGCCTTTTTCTATTATTGATTATGAAAGTATTTCATCAAATTAGGAGTTTTAAGCAAATAATAGAAGCTTATGATCGCAGCCTTCCATTACACCGTTTTTTAGTTAGCTTTTTTAAGCAAAATAAGCAAATGGGTTCTACGGATAGAAGGTGGGCGAGTCGTTATGTATATGCTTATTTTCGTTTGGGAAATGCTTTACAAGAAATCGATTTAGAAAACAGATTAGCTATAGCAGATTTTTTAGTTAATTCTAGTCCAAGCTTAGTCGTAGAGACTTATTTGCCTCAATTAGCTCCACATCAAGTTGAAGATCTTTCGGCTAAAATAGCCTATATTCAGCAAGCCTATCCAAGTTTTAAACTCGAGGATTTATTTCCTTATCAAGCTAAATTATCGCCACAATTGGAGAAACTTAGCTTTTATAAAAGTCTATTAGTGCAACCTGATTTGTTCATTCGAATGAAGGCAGTTGATCAGCCTCGTTTAATCCATATATTAGAAGAAGCAGGTGTATCTCTACAAATTAAAGGTCCTCAAACTTTAGCTTTGCCTAATGGGACTAAATTAGATCAAGTTTTGCCTGCCAATTCCTATTATGTTCAGGATTTAGCTTCTCAAGGTACCGCTGAGTATTTTAAGCCCCAAGCTTATGATTATTGGTGGGATTGTTGTGCGGCCTCTGGTGGAAAATCACTGCTTCTACATGATTTAGAGCCAAAGGTTAAGCTTTTGGTTAGTGATGTAAGAGAAAGTAGCTTACTTAATCTTAAAGAACGATTTCAACAAGCTGGAATCCATACTTATCAGCAGAAAGTACTTGATCTACGCTACAGTCCAAAAGCTGAATTACATGCCTTTGAATTTGATGGTATTCTTTTAGATGCGCCTTGTACTGGTTCTGGAACATGGCGTAGAACGCCTGAAATGTTAAGTACCTTTGAAGAGCAAAAAATCAATTCTTTCGTAAAACTACAAAGAGATATTGCTCAGCAGGTGGTACCTTTCTTAAAAAGTGGCAAGCCTTTAATCTATATGACTTGTTCTGTTTTTGAAGCAGAGAATGAGTCGAATATAGCTTATTTTACAGCTAATTTACCACTAAAATTAGAATCTATGGAGCTCTTAACTGGACACCAAGAAAGAGCGGATAGTTTATTTGTTGCTAGATTGATTAAAATTTAAAGACCAGTATTGGTTCTAAATAATTTAATAGCGATCGCTAATAAAATTACACCAAATGCTTTTCTAAGAATATTTAAGCCCGTTTTTCCAAAGAGTTTCTCTAGTCTAGTGGTATTTTTCAATACGAAATAAACGAAGATCATATTCAATAAAATACCCACTATAATGTTTGGTGTGGAATATTCTGTTTTAAGGGAAAGCAAAGTCGTCATTGTACCGGCACCTGCGATTAAAGGAAATGCTAAAGGAACAACGGAAACGGTTTCTGGCATCTCCTCTTTAAATATGGTTAAACCTAATACCATTTCCATGGCTAAGGCAAAGATTACAAAAGAACCCGCTATGGCAAAAGAAGCCACATCAACGCCAATCACACTCAATAAGCTTTTTCCAGCAAATAAGAAAACAATCATTAAAAAGGTAGCTACTAAAGCCGCTTTTTCAGATTGAATATGACCAGCTTTTTTTCTCAGTTCGATGATAATAGGAATAGAGCCTAAAATATCAATGATAGCAAATAATACCATCGTAGTAGATAATATTTCACTGAGATCAAATTTGAAGTAATCCATAGCGTTTTTTTTTACAAAGTTAAGTTTACTTTGGTTAAGATATATAAAATTTGTGTTAATAAAAAAGGCCGTCAATTGACGGCCTTTTTTATGAAGTTATTTTAAGCGTAAATCACTATTTATTTTCTTGTTCCGCTTTTCCTAATATAGAATGTTTACGGCTGTAACCAAAGTAAATAATAAATCCTAAGGCTAACCATACACCTAAACGTAACCAGTTTTCTACGCCTAAGCCAAACATCATGGCTCCACAGGCTAATACACCTAAGATAGGAATAAATGGTACCCATGGGGTTTTGAATTGACGAGGTAAATTTGGTTCTTTTTTACGTAATACAATTACGGCAATACATACTAAACTGAAGGCAAATAAAGTACCGATACTGGTCATGTGACCTACCACATCACCTGGTACGAAAGCTGCGAAAATACCAACTAATAAAAGAATAACTAAGTTTCCTTTATAAGGAGTTTGATATTTAGGATGAACTTCAGAAAAGATTTTAGGTAATAAACCATCTTTAGACATTGAATAGAATACACGGCTTTGACCTAAAAGCATAACTAAGATTACCGAAGAGAAACCAGCTAAAATAGCTACGGTTACGGATTTACTCAACCAACCATAAGTTGCTGGCATACCTTCTTTAATAGCCGCTACAACTGAGGCTTCACCGCCTTTGCTTGGATCTCTAAAGAACTCTAGAGGAGCTAAACCAGTTAATACGTGAGCAAATAAAATATACAATAAAGTACATACGGCTAAGGATCCTAAAATACCAATAGGCATAGCTCTTTTTGGATTTTTAGTTTCTTGTGCTGCTGTACTAACGGCATCGAATCCAATGAAAGCAAAGAAAACCGTTCCTGCTGCACCTAATATACCCATGAATCCACCAAAGTTATAAGTTGTACCATGGTGATCGGTGTAAGTAGTAGCTTCTGGAATATAAGGGGTATGATAATCTGGATTGATGAATCCCCATCCTAAGATGATAATCATCACTACGATAGCTACTTTTATAATTACAATTAAGTTATTCACTAATGCGGATTCTTGTGTTCCGCGAATTAACAATAAACTTAATACCGTGACGATAAATAAGGCAGGGATATTCATAATACCACTTACCCCATCAGGTGAAGTTTGAAAAGGCGAGTGGCACCATTCATAAGGTATGGGGCTGGTCCCGACAATTTCGACCAGAAAATTATTTAAATATTCGCTCCAAGCGATACCTACCGTGGCAGCGCCAACGGCATACTCTAGAATTAAATCCCATCCAATTACCCAAGCTAGTAATTCACCCATGGTAGCATAGGTGTACGTATAAGCACTACCAGAAATTGGAATTGAAGATGATAATTCCGCATAACATAAACCTGCTAAAGCACAACCTAGGGCTGCAAGTACAAATCCTAGTGTTACCGAAGGACCTGCGTTTTGAGCGGCTGCTGCTGCAGTTCTCACGAATAAACCGGCTCCAATAATAGCTCCGATACCTAGTGCAACTAGGGATGCAGGAGTTAGGGTACGTTTTAAACTTTTTTCAGAATCTGAAGCCTCTGCCATGAGTTGAGGTATAGACTTCTTTAGAAATAAACTCATATAAGTTTAATTTAGTTTGTTGTTAGTTTTTTAATAATTAAATGTGAAGCCAAACCTAACAAAAAATATCAAAATTTAAAGGGGATTTTTTTTCAAAATCCCCTCTTTTTAGTAACAATTCTAATTCTAATGTTTAAAAAGGCCTGTTTTTTGCCTATAAATACAGTTTTTCGACTTAGAATTGTGAAAAATTAATCTGTTTTATAGATTAAAAACAGGTTAAAATTGCATTAATTCGATACTTTTGTGCTGTCTGATGGAGTCTCCGTCATACTTTTAACATTACTATGGTCAGTCATGTGATGATTAGCCTCTTGAGCAGAAACCGGACCTGCAATATATGGCGCTATAACTAAGGATACAATGGACATTAATTTAATCAAGATATTCATTGACGGGCCAGATGTATCTTTAAATGGGTCACCTACAGTATCTCCAGTAACCGAAGCTTTATGTGGCTCTGATTTTTTGTAATACATTTCGCCATTGATTTCAACGCCTTTTTCAAATGATTTTTTAGCATTATCCCATGCGCCTCCAGCATTGGATTGAAAAATACCCATTAATACACCAGAAACAGTTACCCCTGCTAATAATCCTCCAAGCACTTCTGCACCGAAAGCAAAACCTACGATAACAGGTGTAATGAGTGCAATAGCACCAGGTAATAACATTTCTCTGATCGAAGCTTGAGTAGAAATAGCTACACATTTTTCGTATTCTGGTTTAGCTTTATATTCCATTATACCTGGAATTTCACGGAATTGACGTCTTACTTCGTGAACCATATCCATGGCCGCTTTACCAACCGCCTGAATACACAAGGCTG
>CAZQFF010000011.1:0-10569 GCA_964592575.1 uncultured Pedobacter sp. | reverse complement strand
AAAAGATAAACGGGATCATACCACCTACAAATAAGCCAGCTAGTACAGGTGCTTTATATATATCGATGGCCGAAATTCCTGCAATACCCACAAATGCTGCGAATAATGCTAATGAGGTTAAAGCCGCAGAAGCGATAGCAAAACCTTTACCCGTAGCTGCTGTGGTATTTCCAACGGCATCTAAATTATCTGTGCGCTCTCTTACTTCTGGCGGTAATTGACTCATTTCAGCAATACCCCCGGCATTATCAGCAATAGGGCCAAATGCATCAATAGCTAATTGCATAGCGGTTGTAGCCATCATACCGGCAGCAGCAATAGCAACCCCATATAATCCGGCAAAATAATAGGAAACCATGATACCACCCGCTAGAACTAAAATTGGGATGACTGTTGATTTCATACCTACTGATAATCCTGCAATAATATTGGTGGCGTGACCGGTTGAAGATTGTTGTATAATAGAATTAACTGGGCCTTTACCCATAGCCGTATAATATTCTGTTACATAACTCATAACTGCGCCTACAACAAGCCCAACCATGATGGCATAAAATACATTAATGCTAGAGAATTCATAACCTCTAAGTACTAAGGTGTCAGGTAACATCCATTTCACGATAAAAAATGAAGCAATACCCGTTAAAATAATAGATGACCAGTTACCTAAGTTTAAAGCATTTTGAACATTGGATTTTTCATCTTTTATCGTTACAAACCAGGTACCGATGATGGAGAAAATAATACCCATCCCACAAATTACCATAGGTAATAAAATAGGAGACATGCCTCCAAATTTATCGATAACGGTTATTTCTTGACCTAGAACCATGGTAGCTAAGATAGTAGCCACATATGAACCAAATAAATCGGCACCCATACCGGCTACATCACCTACATTATCACCCACATTGTCGGCAATAGTGGCTGGATTTCTTACATCATCTTCAGGGATACCAGCTTCAACTTTACCTACTAAGTCTGCACCTACGTCAGCTGCTTTCGTGTAAATACCACCGCCCACGCGTGCAAATAAAGCAATAGACTCTGCACCTAAAGAAAAGCCAGTTAACACTTCGATGGCAGTTTTCATATTCGTGCTATTTACTTCCACAACTTCAAAATAGTTTAAGAAGACAATAAATAAGCCGCCTAATCCAAGTACCGCTAAGCCAGCAACACCAAGGCCCATCACGGTTCCACCTGTAAAACTAACTTTTAAGGCTTGTTTTAAACTCGTACGAGCAGCTTGCGTGGTTCTAACATTAGCTTTTGTGGCTACAGACATCCCGATATAACCAGCCACTGCAGAAAAAACAGCTCCGATGATAAATGAAATGGAAATTATCCAACTAGAGTGAATAGCACGGCCGTTGATTTCATGAATACTTCCAGAGTAAGCTAATAGGGCGGCAGCGATTAGCGCAAAAATACTAAGAACTCTCCATTCCGCTTTTAAAAAGGCCATGGCTCCACTGGCAATATGACCAGCAAGTTCTTGCATGTTGGCATCTCCAGCATCTTGCTTGCTTACCCAAGCACTTTTGATAATCATGACAAGTATTCCAATTAAGCCCAGACAGGGAATGGAATAGATTAAATTGTTTTGTAAAAACTCCATGTTGAATTTCTAGTTTAGTTTAGGTTTTAAATTGATTGGTTTAGTTGATTTTGTGGGAGTTATTTCAAACCCTCTATGCACAAATTTAATCGTGTAAACTTAATAATCAAATTTTTATAAATTTATTAACTACATTATTGTAGATTTACTCTTAACTATAACCAAATAAAACTTATTAAGAATGAAAACGGAACAGGAAGAAAGCTCATTAAAACGTGAACTAGGACTCTTTGACGGCACTATGTTAGTAGCAGGCTCGATGATTGGATCGGGTATCTTTATTGTAAGTGCTGATATCACACGCCAAGTAGGATCGGCTGGCTGGTTAATTGCGATATGGGTAATAACCGCATTAGTAACCATGATTGCTGCGGTTAGTTATGGAGAGCTGAGCGCGATGTTTCCAAAAGCAGGTGGCCAATATGTATATCTTAAAGAGGCTTACAATAAATTAATTGCTTTTTTATATGGATGGAGTTTCTTTGCTGTGATTCAAACGGGAACAATTGCGGCCGTTGGGGTAGCATTTTCCAAGTTTACCGCTTATTTAGTCCCTGCTGTTAGTGAAAAAAATATTCTTTTCGAAATGGGCGCCTTTCAACTCAATGCCGCTCAGATTGTATCGATCATCACCATAATTTTGCTCTCCTGGGTAAATAGTAGGGGGGTTAAAAATTCTAAATCATTACAAAGTTTTCTAACGATTATTAAGATATTATCGCTTTTAGGCTTAATTGTGTTCGGATTTATATTAGGTGCAGATGCGGAGGTTTGGAATAATAACTGGGCAAATGCTTGGGATGCGAAAGCTTTTCAAGGTGGCACTTCTGAATGGATAAGCATTGGAGGTACGGCATTGTTAGCTGGAATTGCTGCGGCGATGGTGGGTTCCTTATTTAGTTCTGATGCTTGGAACGGCGTAACTTTTATTGCTGGAGAAATGAAAAATCCTCAACGTAATGTGGGTTTAAGTTTATTTTTAGGGACGCTAATTGTTAGTTTAATTTATATATCAGCTAATTTAATGTATGTGGCTGTTATGCCTTTAAATGAAATTGCTTTCGCTGGAGAAGATCGGGTGGCTGTTGATGCGGCACAATATATTTTTGGTAGCACAGGAACGATTATTATTGCTATCATGATTATGATTTCCACTTTTGCTTGTAATAATGGTTTAATCATGGCAGGTTCAAGGGTATATTATACCATGGCAAAAGATGGTTTGTTTTTTAAATCGGCAGCAGAATTGAATAAATTTAGTGTGCCAGCATGGGCAATTTGGGCGCAAGGAATTTGGGCTTCAGCTTTATGTTTAACAGGACGCTATGGGGATCTTTTAGATTTTGTTATGATAATTGTTATCATTTTCTATATTCTAACGATACTTGGTATTTTTATTTTAAGAAAGAAAATGCCGGATGCCCCAAGACCTTATAAAGCATTTGGATATCCTATTATACCTTTAATATATGTTTTAGTGGCCTCAGCTATTTGTTTCTCCTTATTGATTACCAAAACTGATACTTGTGGATGGGGGGTTGCGATTATGTTGTTAGGTGTTCCAATTTATTATCTTACAAAAGCGAGAGAAAAAACAAGTTAGGGAATAGCTTCCTTAAGGTTGCTTTTATTTTTGTATTTTTGCGCTATGGCAAGTACATCGGGTTTAGCGACCATTGGGTATAATAATTACGGAGCATATTTACGAGAGAAGTACAAAGGGCAAAAGGTCTACAAAGTAATTGTAGACGGTGGATTTACTTGTCCTAATCGGGATGGAAGTAAAGGTTTTGGGGGTTGTACTTATTGCAACGTAGATTCCTTTACGCCAGAGCCTTCTCGTAAAAATCCGAGTATTAAAGAGCAGTTGGAGCTGGGCAGACATCGAGCCATTCATGGTTATCAAGCGGAGAAATTCATCATTTATTTTCAGCCCAATACCAATACTTATGCCCCAACTCATTATTTAAAAATGATGTATGATGAAGCGCTGTCTGTTTTTCCGGATGAAGTGGTAGGCCTAGCTGTTGGTACTCGCCCGGATTGTATTGATGCAGAAAAGATTGCTCTTTTAGAAAGCTATACAGATCGCTATCATGTAGATTTGGAAATGGGTATGGAATCTATTTATAATGATACCTTAAACCAGATAAATAGAGGCTGTAGTCATGAAGAGTTTGTGGCTGCGGTGGAGTTATTAAAAGATAGTAAGTTAGATCTTTGTGTACACACCATTTTTGGCTTTCCTTGGGAAACTCGAGAAATGATGCACCAATACATTCACGAGATTAATAGATTCCCACAAATAAAATTTGTTAAGTTTCATCATTTGCATATTGTAGAGGGCTCTATCATGGGTGTAAAATACAAAAGAGAGCCTTTTCCTCTATTTAGCTTAGAAGAATATACGGATCTTTTATGTGAACTTATTCCCCTTTTAAGACCCGACATTGTCATTCAGAGATTATTTGGAATATCCGATTGGGATTTGTTGATTGCTCCAAACTGGGGATTAAAGAAATCCGCTATTCAATCCTATATGAATAAAGAGATTGAAAGAAGGGGGATAGTACAAGGCTCTGCTTATCAAGCTTAGTTTTTCCTAAGGTTTCGGCTTAATGTACCATTTTATCTGCACAGGTAGAGCTGGCAAAGGCCTCAGGTTTTGCTTTAAAAATGAATCCCATACTCATTATATAACCCATCGCATCATTTAAGGCTTTATTCGATTTGAACATAGGATTGGTATTGATATCCGCATGAACTTCTAAGTCAACTTTAAACAGATCCAATAAATCGCAAATAGAATAGGCTGTTTCAATAGATTTTTGAACTTCCAGTAACATCCTTTCTGTTATGCCTAATGGCTGAGTTGTTCTTTCTTGTGCGATATACATAAAGCCACCATGATGTTCACGTAGGATTACGATTACCGTTGCAAAATTAGTATGTGTACTTTTAACTTGAGAATCCGTACCAATACAAACTTTGAGCTTATAACCTAATTCACTCTCTCGGATAATGGCTTGTTCAATTTCTTCTGAAATACTGTTTTTGATTACCTCACCACTAAATTTTTTCCATGTATGCATATAACTAAATTTAAATTATTCAAATAGGTGAATTATTTTGATTCGCGTTAGGAAATGGTAATTAATTTAAATTTAAGGGCTTATGATTAAAAAAATATGCTTTTATAAATAAGTTTTTGTTAACATATGCTTGCTTATCAACAAGTTATTATATTTGCATGTGATAAGAGATCAAATTTTAAAGCAATTGAGCTTTAGTTCCTTTAATGATATCCAGCAAAAGTTTTTAGACTTATCGGATGCTAACTCCCATATTCAATTCCTCGCCCCTACAGGTTCGGGTAAAACTTTAGCCTTTATAACATTTATTTTAGAGCGACTAAATAACCAACATTCGGGAATGCAGGCCTTGATTATGGTGCCGGGAAGGGAATTAGCTTTGCAAATTGAATCTGTGTTTAAACAGTTGAAAACTGGTTATAAGGTTGTTTGTTGTTATGGGGGACACGATTTTAAAAAGGAAAGTAATCAATTAATAGAAACTCCAGCTATTGTTATAGGCACTCCAGGTCGTTTAGCCCAACATATTGAATTGGGAAAAATAAAGCCTGAACAAGTTAATATATTAGTTATTGATGAATTTGATAAATGTTTGGAGCAGGGTTTTGATGAGGATATGGCCTATATAATTCGTCGAATGAGCCATTATAAATTTGCGGTGTTATGTTCCGCTACACCTGTTTTGGAACAAGCTCCTTATTTAGAATTATCAAAATTTAAAGCATTAGATTTAAGACAAATGGCTATCCAACAAAGTGGACGTCAAATCTTTAAAATAATGACTTCTAATAAAGAGAAGCTAAATACTTTAATCGATTTAGTCACTCAAATTCCTCCAGCTTCAACTTTGATTTTTTGTAATACAAGAAACGAAGTTGATGAGCTTTCGGATGAATTAAAGGCATTGGGCTTTGTTGTAGCACCCTACCATGGGGCATTAGAACAGAAAGAGCGGGAACTCAACTTATTTAAATTTGATAATGGTTCAGTTGCTTTATTTGTTTGTACGGATTTAGCCGCCAGAGGTTTAGATTTGAGTCAAGTCAAGCATGTTATCCATTTTACTGAGCCTTTGGATGAAGCGAGTTTTATTCATAGAAATGGAAGATCAGGGCGATTACAACAAGAAGCAGGGCAAGTGTATTTATTTATGACAGAAGATAGTCGCCATCAACCTTATCAAGATGCATTTGATACCTTGACCATATCTAGAGATACAAAG
Organism: uncultured Pedobacter sp.; assembly: GCA_964592575.1. Taxonomy (GTDB): domain Bacteria; phylum Bacteroidota; class Bacteroidia; order Sphingobacteriales; family Sphingobacteriaceae; genus Pedobacter. The sequence goes on along the minus strand of CAZQFF010000011.1, from coordinate 4,634 downwards.
AAGAATAGGCCTATGGCTGAATTGCCTCCATACCAAACATATTTTATCAGCTTAGGAAAAAAGCAGAATTTGCAAAAGGGAGATATTTTAGGGTTTTTTACCAAAGACATTGGTTTAGATGGTAAAAGCATTGGTAAAATTAAAATTTATGAGACTTATAGCTATGTGGCCATTTCTCAAAGTTTGTTTGCTCAAATTTTAAATTTGGTAGAGGGTAAGAAGATGAAAAACAAAAAGTTTAAAATGGAACTCGCAAATTAAGGTCTAAGGTTGTATTTTTGATAAAAAATAATCCCGAAATGAGTAATAACGAAGTCTTGAAAAAATTACGTGTAGCTTTGTCCTTGAATAATGAACAGATTGTAGAGATCTGTGATTTAGTAGGTTTTAAGCTGACTAAAAGTGAATTGGGAGATATGTTGAGAAAGGAAGATCACCCGAACTTTAAAAAATGTGGAGATCAAATACTTAGAAATTTTTTAAATGGCCTAGTTATTTACAAAAGAGGTCCTCGCGAACCACAATAATTTAGTTTATATTATATTGCTGCTTTTGATGAAAGCTGGAAAGTCGATCAATTTTATCTAAGAGCTCCTCCATTTTAAAGGGTTTAGAAATAAAATCATCTGGTTTTGCTATCATTTTCTGGATGTCTTGCTTATCGTATAGGGCAGACATCAATAATACAGGAATAGATTTTGTTTTTGGTGATAATTTAATTTCGGAACATAATTTCCTTCCATCAAGTTTCCCTAGAACAATATCCAAAATAATTAAATTGGGTTTGAAACTATCTATACGATCAAAGAGATTTTCGGCATCTAAAAGTGACTCTACCTCATATCCACCTAGTTCAAGAACAATTTGAATGGTGTCTAAAATATCGGCATCATCGTCAACTACTAAAATTCGAATCATTACTTTGGTTTTTATTGATTTAAAAACAATTACAGCTCCTTAAGAGTTTAATTTTTTTTAAAATACAAATTATAAAAAAAATGCCTTCTTATATTTTATAAGAAGGCATTCATGCTTTTGACTAATTATTCACTAGCCTAATTTACGATATTTTATTCTTTTTGGCCCTACATCACCCAAACGTTTCTTTCTGTTTTCTTCATATTCACTATAATTTCCTTCAAAGAAGTAAACTTGTGAATCGCCCTCAAAAGCTAATATATGCGTACAAATTCGATCTAAGAACCAACGGTCGTGGGAAATAATTACCGCACAACCTCCGAAGTTTTCTAGCGCTTCTTCTAAAGCTCTCAAAGTATTTACGTCAATATCGTTAGTTGGCTCATCCAGCAATAGCACATTGGCTCCTTTTTTCAATGTAATAGCTAAGTGAACACGATTTCGCTCTCCACCCGATAAAACACCGACTTTCTTTTGCTGATCAGCGCCGTTAAAATTAAATTTAGACACATAGGCACGCCCATTTACCGTTTTATTACCTAAGATGATGTTATCTAAACCATCTGTTATATTTTCATAAACTGTTTTTTCAGGATCTAGATCATTATGCATTTGGTCAACATAACCTAATTTAACAGTTTCTCCTACTTTAAAGGTGCCTTTGTCAGGTTGCTCTTGACCAGTAATTAAGCGAAATAGGGTAGTTTTACCGGCACCGTTAGGTCCGATAATACCAACTATACCCGCTGGTGGTAAAGCGAAGCTTAAGTTTTCAAACAATATTTTATCACCATAAGCTTTAGTCACTTGATCTGCTTCGATAACCACATTCCCTAAACGAGGACCAGCTGGAATAAATAATTCTAACTTTTCTTCACGTTCCTTTCCGTCCTCAGAAGCCAATTTGTCATAGTTTGCTAAACGTGCTTTAGATTTGGCATGTCTGGCTTTAGGAGCCATCTTAACCCATTCTAGCTCTCTTTCTAAGGTTTTTTGACGTTTGCTTTCTGTTTTTTCTTCTTGAGCTAAGCGTTTAGCTTTTTGATCTAACCATGAGGAGTAATTTCCTTTCCATGGAATACCTTCTCCGCGATCTAATTCTAGAATCCATCCAGCCACATTATCTAAGAAATAACGGTCGTGGGTTACAGCAATTACGGTTCCTGCATAATTTTGTAGGAATTGCTCCAACCAATCAATACTTTCTGCGTCCAAGTGGTTGGTCGGCTCATCTAATAATAATACATCTGGAGATTGTAAAAGTAATCTACATAAGGCCACACGGCGTCTTTCTCCTCCAGAAAGTACTTTGATTTTGGTGTCTGGCTCTGGACATCTCAAAGCATCCATTGCTCTTTCCAGCTTATTGTCTAATTCCCAAGCATTTACGGCGTCTATTTTATCTTGCAATTCTCCTTGTCTTTGCATTAGCTTATCCATTTTGTCTGGATCGCTATAATTTTCTTCTAGACCAAATGCTTCGTTTATTTCTTCATATTCTTTTAAGATGGCCGTAATTTCAGCTACGCCTTCTTGAACTACTTCTCTTACTGTTTTTTCCTCATCAAGAATTGGTTCTTGTGCTAGGTAACCTACACTGTATCCTGGGCTAAAAACTACTTCTCCTTGAAAGGATTTATCCAAGCCTGCAATAATTTTTAATAAGGATGATTTACCAGACCCATTTAAACCTATTACACCAATCTTAGCTCCATAGAAAAAAGAGAGGTAAATGTTTTTTAATACTTGTTTTTGTGGCGGGTATATTTTACTTACCCCTGCCATAGAAAAAATGATCTTCTCGTCGGCCATAATATTTGTTTCTTTTCGCAAAGATGCTCAATTATTTCCTATCTACCTTAAGGAAATCGGGATTTGTCTGTCAATATTTCTTTAAATTCAGGAATTGTTGACAAGAGGTCATTAAAATGTATGATTTTTAGCTTATCCACCAGAATGGCTTAATTGTTGATAAAATTAGAAAAATTGGGTTACGATATTAAAAACTAATTAATAGATTAGTGTCGTGCCTTTATACACACATCAATTATGGAAGCTAAATTTTCTCCACAAGTAAAAGACGTGATTTCCTACAGTAGGGAAGAAGCGCTACGTTTGGGTCACGATTATATAGGAGCGGAACATCTTTTATTAGGCTTAATCCGCGAGGGTGATGGTATGGCCATCAAGATTTTAAAATCTTTAGGTTTGGATATGACCAAATTGAGAAGAGCTATTGAGGATGCTGTAAAAGGCACCTCAAGTGTTACGGTCAATTTAGGTAATATTCCATTGACTAAACAGGCTGAAAAGGTTTTAAAGATAACTTATTTAGAAGCTAAAATATTTAAAAGTAACATCATCGGAACAGAGCATTTATTGCTTTCCATTTTGCGTGATGAAGATAATATTGCCACACAGATTTTAGTGCAGTTTGGCGTTAACTACGAGCTGATCAAGCAAGAAGTTGATGTGAATCGAAATGGCTTTAAAGATGAAGCTCAAGGTGGTGGTACAGCTGGCGGTGATGAAGATTATCCGGAAGAGGAAAATTTCACAGCCCCTAAAAAGGTGTCGGATATCAAATCTAAGACTCCAGTATTAGATAATTTTGGACGTGATTTGACTCGTGCCGCTGAGGAAGGACGTTTAGATCCTATCGTTGGCCGTGAGAAAGAAATAGAACGTGTTTCTCAAATTTTGTCTCGTCGTAAAAAGAACAATCCGATTTTAATCGGGGAGCCAGGTGTTGGTAAATCGGCAATAGCAGAAGGTTTAGCTTTGAGAATTGTACAGAGAAAAGTATCTCGTGTTTTATTTAATAAGCGCGTTGTTACTTTAGATTTGGCCTCATTAGTAGCAGGTACCAAATATAGAGGTCAATTTGAAGAGCGCATGAAAGCGGTTATGAATGAGTTGGAAAAGTCAACAGACGTGATTTTGTTTATTGATGAAATTCATACCATAGTTGGTGCAGGAGGTGCTTCTGGCTCTTTAGATGCGTCGAATATGTTTAAACCTGCGCTAGCACGTGGGGAAATTCAATGTATTGGAGCGACAACTTTAGATGAATACCGTCAATTTATTGAAAAAGATGGTGCTTTAGATCGAAGATTTCAAAAGGTGATGGTTGAACCTGCCAGCCCTGATGAGACGATTGAAATTTTAAATCGAATTAAGGAAAAATACGAAGCTCATCACGGTGTAACCTATACTGATGATGCTATTCAAGCTTGTGTGAATTTAACTAATCGCTATATTACCGATAGGTTTTTACCAGATAAAGCAATTGATGCTTTAGACGAAGCGGGTTCACGCGTGCATTTAACCAATATCCATGTTCCAGATAATATTTTAGCCATAGAAAATAAGATGGAGGAAATTAAGTTGGAGAAGAAAGTGGCGATTGAGGATCAAAAATATGAAGAAGCTGCTCGCTTGCGTGATACGGAAAAGAATATGAATGAGGATTTGGAGCAAGCTAAAGCGAAATGGGAAGAGGAAACCAAATTGAAACGCTATGAAGTAAATGAGGATAGTGTAGCTGAGGTAGTTTCTATGATGACAGGCATTCCATTGCAAAAAGTGGGGCAAACCGATAGCAATAAGCTATTAAACATGTATGATAGCATAGCGAATAAAATTATTGGTCAAGATGAAGCAATTAAGAAATTAACTAAAGCTATTCAACGTACTAGAGCAGGTTTAAAAGATCC
>CAZQFF010000010.1:0-82298 GCA_964592575.1 uncultured Pedobacter sp. | reverse complement strand
AATATTGTCTTGATATGAAACAGTATTTAGATTTAATGCAGCATGTGCTGGATAACGGAGTAAAAAAGGAAGATCGCACAGGCACCGGAACCTATAGTGTATTTGGTTATCAAATGCGTTTTGATTTACAAGAGGGCTTTCCGATGGTAACCACCAAAAAACTGCATTTAAAATCTATCATTCACGAATTAATCTGGTTTTTAAGTGGCGATACCAATATCAGATACCTCAAAGAAAATGGGGTTAGCATTTGGGATGAATGGGCAGATGAACATGGAAATTTAGGTCCAGTTTATGGATCTCAATGGCGTTCTTGGCCAAAACCAAATGGTGAACATATTGATCAAATCCAACAAGTCATTCAACAAATCAAAAATAACCCTGATTCCAGAAGACTTATTGTTTCTGCTTGGAATGTAGCAGAAATTGAAAATATGGCCCTCCCACCTTGTCATGCTTTTTTTCAGTTTTATGTAGCTGAAGGAAAACTGAGCTGCCAACTTTATCAGCGAAGTGCCGACATTTTTTTAGGCGTTCCATTTAATATCGCTTCTTACGCTTTATTAACGATGATGATTGCCCAAGTGTGTGATTTAGGCTATGGTGAGTTTATACATACCTTAGGCGATGCGCATATCTACAGCAACCATATTGAACAGGCAAAACTACAACTTAGCCGAGATCCTAAACCCTTGCCAAGCATCCGCATTAATCCTGAAGTAAAAGATATTTTCAGCTTTACATTTGAAGATTTCCAATTAGAAAATTACGAGTCCCATCCACATATAAAAGCCGTAGTAGCGGTATAACATCATGCGTATCCTATCTATAGTTGTGGCCTTTGCCGAAAATTGGGCTATTGGAAAAGACAACCAATTGCTATGGCATTTACCTAATGACTTAAAATACTTTAAGAACCTAACTACGGGGCATAGTATTATCATGGGCCGTAAAACCTACGAATCCATCGGCAGAGCCTTACCAAACCGAAGAAATATTGTGATTACGCAGCAAAAAGAGTGGACTGCCCCTGGAATTGAGGTTGCCAATAGCCTCGAACAAGCTTTAGCCCTAACAGAAAAAGAAAAGGAAGTTTTTATTATTGGTGGAGGAAAGGTATATGCTCAAGCATTAAATATAGCACAGAAAATTTACGCAACTCGCGTTCATGCTCTATTTGAAGCCGATACCTTTTTCCCGGAAATCTCTGAAAAAGATTGGGAAATCACTCAGCAACAAGGCTTTAAACCTGACGAAAAAAACCCATATGCTTATTCCATACAAACCTTGGAAAGGCGAAAAATTTAAGCAATAAATTTACATTACGCACACTTTTTATTTAAAAAAATAATTAGATTTGCCGACTTGTTCAAAATCAACAAACTATAGAAAAAAAAACTACAAACAAATGCAAGGAAAAGGTATAATAAAATTCATGGCAGTACTATTGGGTATTGTCTGTTTGTATTCACTTTCATTTAATCTCGTTACATATAATGTAGAGAAAAAAGCCAAGGAATATGCTGGTGGAGATGAGGTAAAAGAAAAGGCCTACTTAGATTCTATGGCCACAGAGAAAGTTTATCCTCTTTTAGGATTAACCTATCAACAAATCAAAGCAAAAGAAATCAACTTAGGTCTCGACTTAAAAGGTGGTATGAACGTGACCATGGAAATTTCTTTAGCCGAATTAACCAAATCATTAGCCAACAACACCAGCGACCCTAATTTCAACCAAGCGATTAAAAACGCTCAAGCTGATATGGGTAAAGGAAACAATGATTTTATATCAGCATTTGTAAGCGAATATGAAAAATTAGTACCTGGAGGTAAATTAGCCGAGTTCTTCTCTACAGCTGAAAATTCGCAAAGCTTAAAAGCGAATGCTTCGAATGCTGAAGTGAAAAACTTTTTAACCAAAGAAGGTAACAGCGCTATCGACCGTTCATTTACGATTTTAAGATCTCGTATTGACGGATTTGGTGTTGTGAGTCCAAATATGCAAAAACAAGAAGGTACGAACCGTATCTTCATTGAAATGCCAGGAATTCAGGATAAAGATCGTGTTCGTAAATTATTACAAGGATCAGCTGAATTACAATTCTGGAAAGTTTACCAAGTTGAAGAAACCGTTGGTATTTTAGAAAATATTAACCAAACTTTAGCGATAACTGGAACCAGTGCTACAGAAACACCTGCAGCCACTCCAGCAGCTGACTCTAGCAAATCATCCAGTAAATTAGCCGGATTAACTAGTGCAAAACCAGCTGTAAAAGATTTCATCAATAAAGAATCAGAAGTAGAGAAGAAAAATCCTTTATTCTCTATTTTAAGTATTCCAACCTATACGGCAGAAAATGGTCAACAAGCATTGAGACCAGGTCCAGTAGTAGCTTGGGTACACCAAAAAGATACAACAAAAGTAAACGCTTACTTTGCAAAACCTGAAATTCAACCTTTAATCCCTTCTACCATGAAATTCATGTGGGGATTAAAACCACTTGCTGATTCTAAGATTTTTGAATTATATGCTATTAAAGTAACTTCATTAGATGGTCGTCCAGACTTAGGTGGAGAAGCGGTATCTAACGCTATCCAAGGATATGATCAGAACAACAATCCTGAAGTTTCAATGTATATGACAAGCGATGGTGCTGCAAAATGGAAAAAACTTACTGCAGAAGCAGTGGCCGATCCAAACAATAAAAGAGCCATTGCCGTAGTATTAGATAATACCGTTTATTCTGCACCAACGGTACAAGATGAAATTGCAGGTGGAGTTTCTTCTATTTCAGGTAGCTTTACTTTAGAAGACACAAAAGATTTAGCGAACATCTTAAAAGCAGGTAAATTACCAGCGCCAGCTAAAATCGTTTCAGATTATGTGGTTGGTCCAACTCTAGGAAAAGAAGCAATTGAAAGAGGTTTATTCTCTTTCGTGATTGCCTTTGTAGTTATCCTTATTTTCATGGCTTTCTATTATAACAAAGCAGGATGGGTAGCTAACTTAGCCTTATTAATCAACTTATTCTTCATCATGGGTATTCTAGCTTCCTTTGGAGCGGTATTAACCCTTCCTGGTATTGCAGGTATCGTTTTAACAATCGGTTTATCGGTTGATGCGAACATCCTTATTTTTGAAAGGGTACGTGAAGAATTAGCGCAAGGAAAAAACACAGAAACCTCTATTAAAGAAGGTTACAAACACGCAATGTCATCAATTATTGACTCTAACGTAACCATTTTCATTTTAGGTTTAATTCTATTTATCTTCGGTTCAGGCCCAGTACAAGGTTTCGCAACGACGCTTTGTGTGGGTATTGCTACCTCATTATTCGCAGCGGTATTAATTTCAAGAGTTGTATTTGATCGTTTATTAACTAAAAAATCAACTATCACTTTTGATAACAGTATCACGCGTAATGCTTTCAAAAACTTAGCCTTTAACTTTGTTGGACACCGTAAAAAATACTATATCACTTCAGCGATCATCATTGCTTTAGGTATCGGATTTTACTTTAAACATGGTGGTTTAAACTTAGGTATTGATTTCAAAGGCGGACGTACTTATATCGTTCACTTCGAAAAAGATATGGATGTAGAAGAAGTAAAAGCGAGTTTAGAAAAAACTTTTGGTGTAGAGGAAAACACACATGTTGTAACCGCTGGTTCACCAAAAGAATTAAAAATCACAACGACTTACCATATTTTTGATACCCAAGATAATGCAGATAAAGTTGTAGAAGACGCTTTACACGCTGGTTTAGAGCCACTTGGCGTAAAATACACCAATGAAGGTGGAGCCAAAGTAACACCTGTAGTAGCGAGTGATATCGTTTACGGTGCTTATGGTGCAATCTTATTCTCTTGTATCGTGATGTTTATCTACATCTTAGTTCGATTCAAGAAATGGCAATATGGTTTAGGTGCGGTAATCGCTTTATTCCACGATGTGGCTTTAGTATTATCTTTCTACACCATTTTAGATGGCGTTTTACCATTCTCTTTAGAAATTGGTCAAGACTTTATTGCGGCAGTGTTAACGGTAATGGGTTATACAATGACAGAAACTGTAATTGTATTCGACCGTATTAGAGAGCGTTTAACTGAAAAAGGAAAAGATGATGTATATGGTGAAGAGCGTAACCAATTAATTAATTTCGCTTTAAATAGTACGTTATCACGTACCATTTTAACCTCTTTAACCGTATTCTTCGTATTACTTGTTATCTTCATCTTTGGTGGAGACAGTATCCGCGGATTTATCTTTGCTTTATTAATTGGACGTATTATTGGTACTTATTCTTCATTATGTATCTCTACTCCAATTGTAATTGATTTATCAAAAGCAGAAGCAGAAAAAAAATAAAAAAACCTTTTATAAGTTTGTAAAAGCATCGCCTTTAGGGCGATGCTTTTTTTTAAAACGATTTTATTGCTAACTTGTTTTATGAATATGAAACAAGAAAGGCCAAAAGTTGTCATCATTGGAGGAGGTTTTGGGGGTATAGAGCTCGCAAAAAAACTTAAAGATGTGGCTGTTCAAGTCTTAATTTTGGACAAGCATAACTATCATACATTTCAACCTCTACTCTATCAAGTAGCCACTGGGGGCTTGGAAGCAGAGTCTATCGCCTTTCCTATTCGAAAAATATTCAAAGGCCAAAAGAATCTACAATTTAGAGTAACAGAGGTTTTTACAATCGATGCTGCTAAACATAAACTGCATACTAGTATAGGAGAAATCTCCTATGATTATTTAGTACTGGCCACTGGCTCAACTTCAAATTTCTTTGGACAAAAGGAAATGGAAACACATGCAATGCCCATGAAATCTATTCCGGAAGCCTTGAATCTAAGAAGTTTGATCTTACAAAACCTAGAATCCGCCTTAATTGAAACAGATAAGTTAAGCCAAACTAAACTCTTAAACTTTGTGGTGGTTGGAGGTGGTCCAACAGGTGTAGAAACAGCAGGAGCTTTGGCTGAACTTAAAAAGCATGTGCTTCCAAGTGATTATGCCGAACTCGAAATGGATGATGTGCATATTTATTTGGTAGAAGGCTCTCCTAGCTTATTAGGTCCAATGTCTAAGGCATCACAAGAAGAATCTAAACACTTTTTAGAAGAATTAGGCGTTATTGTTTATACCGATACTAGAGTACAAAGTTATGATGGCGAAACACTCGTATTCGCTGATGGGCGAGAAATCTCATCCAAAGCTGTGATCTGGTCGGCAGGCGTAAAAGGAACTTTTCCTGAAGGATTAGACCAAGCTACCATAGAAAGGGGCTTTAGATTAAAGGTGGATGCCTATAATCAAGTAGTCGGCTATACGCAAATATACGCTATTGGAGATGTGGCCGCCATGATAACTGATCTATATCCACAAGGGCTAGCTGGGGTTGCACCGGTTGCCATTCAACAAGGCGCAGCCCTAGCAAAAAACCTCAGTAAAATCATTGCTCAGCAAGAGCCCGATTTATTTGTCTATAAAGATAAAGGATCCATGGCTACGGTAGGCAGAAATCGAGCAGTAGTTGATATCCACAAAATCCATTTTCATGGTGTTTTTGCTTGGTTCACTTGGATGTTCGTCCATTTAATGACCTTGGTTGGATTCCGAAACAAACTAGTGGTATTTGTGAATTGGGTTTGGAGTTATTTTAGCTATGATCGCGGAACTCGATTAATTATTAGACCCTTTCGTAAAAATATGCCAAATTCAGAAAATAAAGATAACTTAGGGCAGAAATAAAAAGAATAGCCGCTGTTATGAAAATTATAGAATGCCCTCGGGATGCCATGCAAGGCCTAAAGGAATTTATTCCTACCGCAAAAAAAATTGAATATTTAAACCACTTATTGCAAGTTGGTTTTGATACCTTAGATTTTGGGAGCTTTGTATCACCTAAAGCTATTCCCCAAATGGCGGATACAGCCGAAGTTTTAGCCGGCTTAGATTTATCTTCCACTCAAACCAAATTGTTGGCTATTGTAGCGAATTTAAAAGGTGTAGAAAACGCCCTTATTCATCCTGAAATTACTTATTTAGGTTTTCCATTTTCTATTTCAGAAACCTTTCAACAAAGAAATACGAATTCCAGCATAAGCGAATCCTTAGCCCTCGTAGAAACCTTATTGAATCGCTGTGCACAAGCACAAAAAGAAGCTGTCATCTATTTATCTATGGGATTTGGAAACCCTTATGGAGACCCTTGGAGTCCCGAGCTAGTCGCCCATTGGACAACAGCATTAGCGCAAAGAGGGGCTAAAATCATTGCCTTATCGGATACCACAGGTGTCTCCACGCCAGAGAGCATTAGTATGCTGATTCAACATCTCATCCCCGCCTATCCTACTTTGGAAATAGGCGTACATTTACATAGTACCGCTCCAGAAAGCCGAGCCAAAATACAAGCTGCTTATCAAGCTGGCTGTAAACGATTTGATGCCGCAATTCTAGGCTTCGGGGGCTGCCCAATGGCAAGCGATTCCCTAACAGGCAATATAGATACGCAAATCCTCCTTCAGCAATTGCAGGAATTAGGAGAAAACTTAAATATTAATCAAAAGGCTTGGATGAATAGCCTAAACTACGCTAACCAAATTTTTAAATCCTGATAAAAAAAATTATTAAAATCACCAAACAACCTAATTCACAATGAAAAAACTAAGCTTCCTTATCTGCTTTCTTTTGTGCTCCTGGAACAGTTTTGCACAAATAGACTTGCCAACCGACTATTTACCTAAGGAATTTCATGCGGGTCGCCGAGAGGCACTTCGAGCGCTAATGCCGAATAATAGCGTAGCCGTCGTATTTGCTAATCCTTTGCGTAATTTCTCAAACGATGTTGACTTCCAATTTCACCAAAATCCAAATTTATATTATTTAACGGGTTATAATGAAAGTGATGCGGTGCTAATCCTTTTTAAAGAAGCTCAAAGTGATAACAAAGGAAACACGTATAAAGAGCTATTTTTTGTGCAAGAACGTAATGCTATGGCCGAAAGCTGGACAGGAAGACGCTTAGGAATTGAAGGCGTGCAAAACAAATTAGGTATTCCAGTGGCCTATAATGGAAAAGACTTTAAAGACTTTACCTTGGATTTCAGTAAGTTTTCTCAAATCTATTATGAAATGCCTGTGGATTATCCAGTAGCCAATACGGAGAATGCCAGATTAGGTGGTTTAATGGCAACTTTTGTTAAAAAAACCAATTTAAATAGTCAAACACAACCCGAGAATTTAAAAAATGCCACACGCGGCTTTAAACAATTCATGGGCCAATTGCGTGAAATTAAAACAGCAGAAGAATTGGTACTTTTACGTAAAGCGATTGAAATTTCCTGCCAAGGACAAATCGAAGTGATGAAGCTCGCCAAGCCACAAATGAGTGAAATGGAAATTCGAGGACTACATGAATATGTGCATCGTAAATATGGCGCAGAACAAGTAGGCTATGGCTCTATTATTGGCGCTGGCGAAAATGGATGTATTCTGCATTATGTGGACAATACTCGTACTAAAGTAGGTAATAGTTTAATTTTAATGGATGTAGGTGCCGAATATCATGGTTATACCGCCGACGTTACCCGAACTATACCAGCAAGTGGCAAGTTTTCAGAGCAGGAAAAATTAATTTATCAAATCGTATTTGATGCACAAGAAGCGGCCTTCAAAACTATGAAGCCAGGAGCTAACGCGACGGCTGCGAGTACCGCAGCAAGCGAAGTGATTAGCGAAGGATTACTCCGCCTAGGCATTATCAAGGATAAAAAAGAGGTGCGCAAATATTATACGCATGGTTTAAGCCACCATTTGGGCTTAGATGTGCATGATCCATCGGCCTCTCGAACGTATAAAGAAAATATGCTCGTTACGATTGAGCCCGGAATTTATATCGCACCAGGCTCTGATTGTGATGAAAAATGGTGGGGAATAGCCGTAAGAATTGAGGACGATATTTTAATTACTAAGGATGGTATTGAGAATCTTTCCGCTATGGCACCACGTACTATAGCTGATATTGAAAAAATGATGAGTAATAAAAGTGGATTAGCCGACTGGAAACTTCCAGAACTACCAGCTTTTAAGAAGCCTTAAAAAAACAAAAGCCCGGCTATGCCGGGCTTTTTTATGCGATTATATTTGGCTTAAGCCTTATAATTTATCATTTGCATTCACACAATTCAAATCTTCGAAAGCCGTTTTTAAACGGGCTACAAAAGCATCCTCTCCTTTTCTCAACCAAACCCTAGGGTCATAGTATTTTTTATTCGGTTTATCGTCCCCCTCAGGGTTTCCAATTTGCGATTGAAGGTAAGCTTGATTTTTAACATAATAAGCTAATACACCTTCCCAAAATGCCCACTGCATATCCGTATCAATGTTCATCTTGATGGCGCCATAAGACAAGGCTTCTCTAATTTCCTCTTGAGAAGAACCTGAACCTCCATGAAACACAAAATTAATTGGTTTCTCTGCCGCCAAGCCAAACTTCTCACGAACATATTGCTGAGAATTCTTCAAAATAACAGGCTGTAACTTAACATTACCAGGTTTATACACCCCATGCACATTTCCAAAGGCTGCCGCAATCGTAAATTTCTCACTCACCGCCGAAAGTTTCTCATAAGCATATGCTACTTCCTCCGGTTGCGTATATAATTTAGCACTATCTACATCCGTATTATCTACCCCATCTTCTTCCCCACCAGTTACACCTAATTCAATTTCTAAAGTCATGCCCATTTTCGACATGCGCTTTAAATAATCCACGCAAATTTCTAGATTCTCTTCGATGCTTTCTTCCGATAAATCAATCATATGAGAAGAGAATAAAGGTTTTCCAGTTTCCGCATAGAATTTTTCCCCATGTTCTAACAAACCATCAATCCAAGGCAATAACTTTTTAGCCGCATGATCGGTATGTAAAACCACCGCTACACCATAATGCTCCGCTAAAAGATGAACATGCTGAGCGGCTGAAACAGCCCCTAAAATACAAGCTTGTAATTGATCATTAGGCATACTCTTACCCGCGTAAAACTGCGCGCCACCATTAGACAATTGAATCATTACTGGGGAATTTACAGCTTTAGCTGTTTCCATTACCGCATTGATACTACTGGTACCAATTACATTCACTGCTGGTAAAGCAAATTGATGTTTTTTTGCTTGTTCGAATAACTCTTGAAGGGCGCTTCCATGTATCACGCCAGTGTAGCCTTTTAAACTCATATTCATATTTTTTGATCAAGTCGAAGTTAGGAAAATTATCCTAATCAGGATAAATGCTGGATATTTTATTTTTTTTTTATTTCTTTGTACTCGCAATTAAAAAACGATATGGCCTGGTTTAGAAGAGAAAAAAAAGGAATTAGTACCTCCACTGAAGAAAAAAAAGAAGCTCCAGATGGTGTTTGGAACAAATGTCCTCAATGTAAAAAAGCGCTTCATATTACGGAATTAACGGAAAACAAGTACGTTTGTCTGTATTGCGCCTATCATCTACGTGTAGGTTCTAAAGAATATTTTGAAGTGTTATTTGATAATAATCAATTCACAGAACTATTCCCTAACTTAACTTCAGGCGACCCTTTGAATTTTGTCGATAGCAAGCCTTATACCGAACGATTAGCCGAAACCAAAACTAAAACCGGTTTAAATGATGCCATTCGTGCTGCATATGGGCAATTAGATGGTCAAGATATCACCATTGCCTGTATGGATTTTAATTTTATTGGTGGGTCTATGGGTTCGGTCGTTGGTGAAAAAATTGCCCGAGCTATTGATCATAGTTTAGCAACTAAAACGCCTTTCTTGATGATTTCTAAATCTGGTGGAGCAAGGATGATGGAAGCTGCTTTTTCGCTTATGCAAATGGCTAAAACATCGGCAAAACTAGCCTTACTAGCCCAAGCGAAGATTCCTTATATCTCGCTTTTAACCGATCCAACTACAGGAGGTGTAACCGCTTCTTATGCCATGTTAGGCGATATAAATATTGCGGAACCTGGCGCTTTAATTGGCTTTGCTGGACCTCGAGTAATCAAAGAAACCATTAAAAAAGACCTTCCTAAAGGATTTCAAACTTCAGAATTCGTCTTAGAACATGGCTTCCTTGATTTTATAGTCGACCGTCGTGAAATGAAAGCTAAATTATCGAGCTTCTTAAAAATGATGAAGTCTTAATTTTATTAGCCTTCTGTAAATTCGATATAAGCCGCATTTAAGCTTCTTTGAATACCATCTCCAGTCCATTCAGGGGCTCCTGGGATGCTGGTGGCTTTCAAGATGTCTTCTAGTTTTTTGCCTGCTGCTATTTCCTTTTTAACGAAGCTGAGCAAACTATCTAAGTAATTTCTAAAGGCTTTTAGATCGTCTTTATTTCCAGTTATTTTATCCGTTTTCTTGGCATGCCCAAAGATAAAAATGGTGTCATTATCAAATTGATTGACAATTTTATCTAAGGCATTAATCCAATTCCCGATATGGGCGCCACCAGGTTTATCTATAAATGGATAACGGCGATTAAACATTAAATCACCCAAATGCGCTACATTGGCTTCTTGAAAGTGATACACGGCATCGCCATTGGTATGCGCTGAGCCATAATAATAAGCTTCAATACGCTCATCGCCTAATGGAGCTCTCCAGCCTTTCCCGAATGTAGTCGTTGCAAACAACTGCTTATCTACATTATTTGCCTTTTCTGCCGTTAATTTATGATTAACCAAAGCATTTTGATGGGCAACCACTTGTTCAACGATACCTTTAAAGGCAATATTACCTCCTGTATGGTCGCCGTGATGATGGGTGTTTAATAAATATTTAATGGGTTTGTCGCCAAGATTTTTTAACTCCGTTATTAAATTAGTGGCTGTATTAGGAAACTGGGAATCCACTACGGCATAACCCGTGCGTGCATTTAACCAACCAATCGTTCCCCCTTGTTCGGTAAAATAGCCAACTCCTTTTCTAATCTCTTTAAAGTTAAAAGCTCTCCAATTTGAGGGCGAAGCGAAAGCTTCCCCTTTTATCATGGCCAAAACGGCTGCACTTAATGCTGCTTTTTTAATAAAGTCTCTTCTTTCCATAGTTAAAATTAATAAAAAATAAGCGTAACTAGTTCTATTCTACTTTATAAAAACTACGGTGGACTTTCGGAGGAGTTTCGGATAAAAAGCAATAAATCACCGACACAAATCCCTAAGTCATCTTAAGCTAATGCGTTTTGTTTAACAACCATTTTCACTTTTTCCATCACGTAGTCTAATTCTTCTTTGGTGGTATATTTACTAAAGGAAAATCGAACGGCTGGGCGATTTGGATCAGCTTTAATGCCATTTAACACATGAGAACCTATATTAGAACCAGAGGAGCATGCAGAACCTCCAGAAGCACAAACGCCATTGATATCCAAATTAAATAAAAGCATATCGGCCATATCCATTTCAGGGAAAGACACATTCAACACCGTGTATAAACTTTTATCCGCGTCGGTTTCTCCATTAAAAGCAATTCCAGGAATTTCACCAATTAATTGCGCCTTTAAATAGTCTTTTAAGCCTTGAATATAGTTTTGGTGTTCTTGCATATCTGCATAAGCAATTTCTAAAGCTTTCGCTAAGCCCACAATACCATAAACGTTTTCCGTTCCTCCACGCATATTACGTTCCTGCGCACCACCATAAATCATTGGCGGAATTTTGATATCACTGTTGACATATAAAAAGCCAACTCCTTTTGGACCATGTAATTTATGAGCCGCACAAACTAAAAAGTGAACTTTCAATTTCTTCACATCATGTACATAATGCCCCATGGTTTGAACAGTATCAGCATGATAAATAGCTTGGTATTTTTCACACAAATCCCCAATTCGCTCCATATCACTTAAAGTTCCAATTTCATTATTGGCATGCATTAGGGAAACAAAAGAACGCTCATTCTCGGCTAATAATTGCTCTAAATGGGCATAATCTAGATTTCCTTTCGTATCCAGATTAACAAAACTTAATTTTTCGATCACCCCTTCTTTTAATAACATCGCCAAGGTATGCTCTACAGCGTGATGCTCAATTTTAGTGGTAATCGCATGTTTTATACCATAGGCGGCAATTCCGCATCTAATGGCTGTATTATCAGCTTCTGTACCCCCAGAAGTAAAGAAAATTTCAGATGGAGCTGCATTTAAAAGATTAGCCACGGTTTTTCTGGCTTTTTCGACTAAAGTACGCACTTCCCTACCTAAGGCATGAATAGCCGAAGGATTACCATAATATTTTTCCATGACATGCGTCATTTCTGAAATTACTTGTGGATCGATAGGTGTGGTAGCGGCGTTGTCTAAATAAACTCTTTTAATTTGCATAAGGCTAAAATTCTCCGTATTAATTTAATATATCATTGATTTTACCCATCACTTCTTGAGCAAGGGCATTGGCTTTTTCGGCTGTACTCGCTTCACTGTAAACGCGAATAATAGGCTCGGTATTGGAACGTCTTAAATGTACCCAAGATTGCTCAAATTCAATCTTTAGGCCATCAATGGTTAATTGAGGGTAAGCTTGATAAATGGCTTTAGTTTTTTCTAATAAAGCATCAATATCCATATCAGGTCTTAGGGTTATTTTATTCTTGCTGATAAAATAAGGCGGGTAACTCGCTCTTAAAGCGGTCATAGACTTTCCTGTTTTCGCTAAATGGCTTAAGAATAAAGCTATTCCTACTAAAGCATCTCGACCATAATGTGCTGCTGGATAGATAATGCCTCCATTCCCTTCCCCCCCAATAACGGCCTGCGTTGATTTCATTTGATTCACCACATTCACTTCTCCAACTGCCGCTTCTGTATAGCTTTGCCCAGCCTCTTCGGTGACATCTCTCAAAGCTCGAGTAGACGATAAATTAGAAACCGTACTACCTGGTTGATGTTTTAAAACATAATCCGCCACGGCTACTAAAGTGTATTCCTCACCAAACATACTACCATCTTCGTTAATGAAACAAAGGCGATCTACATCAGGGTCAACAACAATGCCTAAATCAGCTTGTTTTTCTTGAACCAATTTTGAAATTTCTGTTAAATGCTCAGGCAGAGGCTCTGGATTATGCGGAAAATGTCCGTTCGGTTCGCAGTATAATGGATAAATAGTTTGCACGCCTAGAGCTTTCAATAAGGCTGGCACAAAAATACCCCCTGTTGAATTAACAGCATCAACGGCTACTTTAAACCCAGCTTGGCGAATAGCTTCGACATCAACTAGGTCTAAATCTAAGATAGCTTGTATATGTTTTTCTAAATAGGTATCGTTTAAAATATGTGCCCCTAAATGATCTACATCCGCAAAATGGAAATCTGGATTTTCAGCCATCGCTAATACCGCTTTCCCTTGTTCATCGGATATAAACTCACCCTTTTGATTTAACAGTTTTAAGGCATTCCATTGCTTGGGGTTATGACTAGCGGTTAGGATGATGCCTCCACCAGCTTTTTCCATAGGCACCGCAATTTCTACGGTTGGTGTGGTGGATAATCCTAAGTCAATGACCTCTATACCCAAACCTTGCAGGGTTCCTACGACTAATTGATTAATCATTGGCCCAGATATACGGGCGTCTCGACCAATCACAATCTTTTTTATCTGTGTATGTTGAATAACCCAAGCCCCATATGCGGCTGTAAATTTAACGACATCAAGTGGAGTGAGCGCTTCTCCGGCCAGGCCTCCAATGGTACCACGTATTCCGGAAATAGATTTTATTAAGTTCAAGGCAAATATTTTTTTCAAATTTAATAAAAATTAAACATAGCTAAAACCGATATAGCTCAAAATGCTATCTTTGCTTCTTAAATCGTATAAAACATATAAAAATGCAGCGCAAGTGGTTTCAATTGTGGTTCAATTCGCCCTTCTATCATATCTTGTATAATCAAAGAAATGATGCCGAAGCAGAATATTTAATTGATAATTTATCAGCCTATTTGGCGCCTGCAGCAGACAGCAAGATTTTAGATATTGCTTGTGGACGTGGGCGACATGCCGTTTATTTAAATAAAAAGGGATATGAAGTTACGGGTATAGATCTTTCTGAACAAAACATTCGATTCGCCAAGCAATTTGAGTCAAAATCACTGCACTTTTATGTACATGATATGCGTAAACTATCGTATATCAATTATTTCGATTATGCCTTTAATCTATTTACCAGTTTTGGCTATTTTGACCAAGAAATTGATCATGTAAATGCCTTAATGGCCTTTAGAAAAGCTTTAAAACCAAATGGCATTTTTGTGTTAGATTACTTCAATACTACAAAAATTATTCAGAACTTAACGCAGCAAGAAATTAAAACCATTGAAGGCATAGAATTTCATATCAGTAAGTTTGTGGCCAATGGTAAAATAAATAAACATATTAATTTTGAACATAAAGACAAATCATATGCTTTTGAGGAGCAAGTACAAGCCTTTCAACTAGCTGACTTTGAACGTATGCTGACAAAAGCCGGTTTTAGAATTAAAGCAAAATTTGGGGATTATAGTTTAAGAGAATTTAATGCTGAAAAGTCGGATAGACTGCTTTTAATTTGCGAAAAACTATGATAGAAACGCTGCTGCAATTAGACACCGAAATCTTTTTGAAAATCAACAAAGGTTTAAGTAATCCTTTTTTTGATTTGATCATGCCATTGCTCAGAAATCGCTTTTTCTGGGCTCCGCTCTATTTATTTATCATTATCTTTTGTATCAAAGAATATAAAAAAAAGGGTTATTTATTGATTGCAGGTTTATTAGTAACCTTTGCTTTAGGTGATTTAATTGCGTCCCGTTTAATTAAGCCAAATATTGAGCGTATTAGACCATGTAATGAAATTAGCTTGGTGAACGATGTCGTGGAAAGGGTACCTTGTGGAACAGGTTATAGTTTCCCATCGGCTCATGCCACTAATCACTTTGCTTTAGCTTGGTTTTTAGTTTTAGCCTTTTATAAAAGGTGGAAAGGCATTATTTTTTGGGCCTTTGCTTGGGCAGCTTCTATCTCTTTTGCACAGATTTACGTCGGTGTTCATTATCCCATTGATATCGCTTTCGGCACTTTATTAGGCACCATTTTAGGTGTTTCGGTATTTTTTAGTTTTAAAAAGTTTAAATTGATCGATTAATGGAATGGTGGAAATTATTAGTTTTATTTAGCAGCGCTTTTTTAGGAGGCTGGAGTGTCTATTTAATTAAAAACGACAATGCCAAAATTTTAAAACTCATACTTTCCTTTAGTGGGGCATATCTATTTGCCATTACGGTTTTACACTTAATCCCACATGTTTATGTTCAGTCTGATCCTCATGAAATTGGCGTTTACATATTAATCGGTTTCTTACTCCAAATATTTCTAGAACAGTTTTCGCAAGGCGTAGAACATGGGCACATGCATCACCATGATCAATCCCATGCTTTTCCTATAGCTTTGGTTTCGAGCTTGTGTTTACATGCTTTTTTAGAAGGTATGCCTTTAGTTCAAGATCAACACAATGAATTAATATTCGGCATTGCCTTGCACCATATACCCGCAGCTTTTGTATTAGTAGGCATTTTAAAGCATCATCGACAAAGTAAAACAAGCATCTTTTTAACCTTATCCCTATTTGCTTTAATGGCCCCAGCAGGCTTCTTTTTATCGCATGTGATTAGCCGAGGAGAAATCAGTGGTATGGAGCTTTATTTTGATAAAGTTATGGCGATTGTCATTGGTATTTTCCTTCATATTTCGACAACCATTTTATTTGAATCCAGTGCTGGGCACAAAATCAATAGACAAAAAATGATAGCGGTTTTATTAGGAATTGGGGTAGCGCTCATCGGCTTTTTCTCTGGAGGCCATTAAGTCTTTCAGATAAAATTATTTCGCTTTGGTGCTGGCGTTTATTTTCTTAGGCTTTTTCCAAGGACAATGCAAACAGTTGTTTTTACAACAATAGCCCCTTTTTAAATGATAAGCTTTGGTAAAAACCATTAGCCCTTGTTCATTAAAGTAAAAGTCGATATGCTCTTCCATTTAATTTAACATTTTAACCCAAATATGAGGGGCAAAATGCGCCTTTAAGCGCTCACCCGAACCATGGGTAGTCCATACCTGACTAGCTTCTACCTGCGCAATGCTTTGCAATAATCCCTCCCAATCGGCATGATCCGAAATCAATAAAGATAAGGCTTGACTATTTTGTAAATGCTTCCATCCACTAGCAAAAATACGCACCACATCAATGGCCTTGATGTAACTATGATAAACCATAGGTGGTACCATATAAATATAATCACCTTTGGCTTGTTTCATGATTTTGCGATCATAAAGCTGATAGTTACCCAAAGCATAGCCTAATTCTTCGTACAGTTTAGCTAAAGGGTAAATATTATAATGCAATAAGATTTTCTTTTGTGGACAATATTGATTAATTAAAGCAATTAAACGTTGTGCTTTCCCTAGCGCATAGGTACCCAGCATGATATTTGATGAAATCGTATTTAGTTTTTGAATTTCAGCCACCGGATCAGGATGGCTATATTGAGGATCAGCAAAGGTCGTTTCACAAATTAATACATCTGCTTTTTGTAAATTCAAGGCTTCACAACTGGGATCAATTTGAGTTTTAAAATCTCCTGTATATAGATATTTTACCCCCTGATACTCCATCAAGATTAAAGCAGAACCTAGTATATGTCCTGCCGGAAAAAATTGCACTTTTACCCCATTTATTACCACGGAAGCCTCATATTCAAGCACATGAAAATGCTGCGCTGCACGCTTTTTAAAGCGATGTTCCATAAACTTTTGCGTGGCCAAAGTACAATAAACTTGCGCATGTCCAGCAATAGCATGATCTCCATGGGCATGTGAAATTAGGGCATGCTGAACCGGAACCTTTGGATCTAAAAAAAATTGTCCATAACGACAGTATAAACCTCGAGCATCTTCAACTATAAAATCGTCTAATATCATAAAATAAATTGGCTATGTAAAGCTAATACCTGCTGGAGGATCGAAGTGTTTTCGTTATTATGGATGACAAAGTTTGCTTTTTCAAGCTTTTGTGCATCGCTCCATTGTTTGTCCATTCGAGCTAAAATTTGCTCTTCTTGTAAGCCATCTCTGGCTTTAATTCTTTCTATTTTTACCTGATGATCAGCTAAAACTAAAATACTATAATCACATTGTTTGTAAGAGTCGCTTTCAAAAAGTAAGGCGGCCTCTTTTAAAACATAAGGCTTATTCGCTTCCCAAGTTTTAGCCCATTTTTCAAAATCATGATAAACCGCAGGATGTACTAAAGCATTCAATTTAGCCGTTTGTTCTGCATTTGAAAAAGCTTTTTCGGCTAAATAAGCGCGATTAAGTTGCTGATGTTGGTCATAGGTCTGTTCACCAAATTCGGCCTGAATAGCGGCAATGAGCTGCGCATCACTTTGCATCAGTGCTTTGGCCTTTAAATCAGCATAATAAACCGGAATACCTAATGATTCAAAAACTCGGCAAACCGTTGTCTTTCCGGAACCCATTCCACCTGTAATACCAATTTTCAACATCTATCGCTCAATTATAAAATCTAACTTATCCGGTACTATCTTCACTAATTTACAGTAATTCGGGAATCTGCTCAGTTTAACTAATAATTGCGCATGGTTATTATCTTTCCATTCCCTTAAATCTACCTGCGCGGTAAAACTGTCAGCAGTAATATCTTGATACTTAGTCAATGCGACTAAAAAAGTAACCTGAACTTTTTTAGGCATTAATCTAACGGTATAAAAATTATTGTTATTAATTACCTGAATGGGTATTTCGACCGTTTTCTCTGTAAACTCATCAACTGGCACCTGAACCCCCACACGAGCTGGGTAAACCCCGATATTGGATTCATTGGTCGAAGAGACTGCAATATGCGTTTGCCAGTTTTGTTTTAAATCCTTTGCTTTTAAGGTATCGGTATACCACACATCAATGTCGGCAATTTCATCTGCTGGGCCTGATATATTGACATAATTGGGTTTAAGTTGAATTGGACCCGATATATCAAAGCGAGGAGAAAAAGCTAAATCAGAGCGAAGTTTTAAAGGAACTCTTTTATTTCTACGTTTAGAAAAATCGAAATAAAGGGTATCCGGGAGCACTTTACGCACTTTTTGAAAACTCTCCAATTGACGATTAATATCATTTAATTGATCCGAAAACAAGACATAATTCCTACGATTTAAAGCCTCTAAACTCACATTAATACTAGGTGGATTAACTCTTAAACGAGCGAATAATAATTGCCATCCCGTGCCTTCAATCTCTAAATCTACTGTATCACTTTGAAGGGCTTTAAAGGCTCTGTTTTGAGGAAAATCTTTATAGATTAAAACCGTTTCAGCAACATAGGTATACTTGCGGTTTAAAGCCATGAATAACCAGGCTCCCATGGCTAATAGGAGACAAAAAATCAAAGAAAAAACACGTTTTCTTTCGATTTTATTGAGTTTAATCATCGGCATGGCATAAAAGTACAAAAAAAAGCCGCCCTTTTAAAATGCTAAAAGGGCGGCTTTAAATTTATTGTGCTTAATTTTATTTAGTCGCTTGTAAAGCTTTTGTGCTATCTAAAGCAATGGCTGATTTTTCAAATCTAATTTTGGTACCACCTTCTACTTCAATTAAAAAAGTAGTTTCATTTGTACCTACAATTTTCCCATGAATTCCAGCTGTTGTTACTACTTTATCGCCCACATTAAGATCGCCAATCATCTTTTTATGCTCTTTTGCTTTTTTAAGCTGAGGACGCATCATAAAAAAATAAAGGATAATCATGATAAGGACCATCGGAAGTAATGAGGTCAACATCGAAGTTTGTTCTTGTAATAGTACAGTTTGCATGTTTTTATATTATTTAGTTTTTATTTAATTTTTTGTTTGTTTAGGCTTCACCTCACCTACCATATGCACATAAGCCATAGCTGGATTTGCATTTGAAATGAAAGTAACGACTTTATCATTCATACCTACTCGGTCAGTACTATTGAATGAAACCAATATTTTACCCTTTTCACCTGGTGCAATTGGCGCATCAGGCATACTCGGAACCGTGCAACCACAACTGGCTTCCGCACTTGAAAAAATCAAAGGACTTTTCCCTGTATTGGTAAAAGTGAACTCATGTTGCACGACTTCACCTTCAGTAACTACGCCAAAATTATGAATATCTTTATCAAAACTAATGATTGGCGCATCTACGGCAGATACCGCCTTACCTGTTGAATCTAATACCACATCGCCTTTAGGGGGGTGCGATTGATAGCAAGCGCTTAAGAAAAATAAGCTCAATGCTAATCCTAATCCGGTTATTCTTTTCATAAATATGTATTCCTGTTAATCTATTAATCCTCGACCAATCTTTTTAATACTATTATTTTTTTGAAGATCGCTTAATATTTTGTCTAATATACCATTTATAAAAGTATTACTTTTCGGTGTACTGTAATCTTTTGATAATTCTAAATATTCGTTAATAGTAACTTTCACTGGAATGGATGGAAAGTTTAACATCTCACAAATGGCCATTTTCATCAATATGGTATCCATTACAGCGATTCTTTCCGACTCCCAGTTCTTGGTTCTGTCTGCGATATAGGCCTGATATTTATCATCGTTTTTTAAGGTGTATTGATACAAATCTTTTACAAAACGACTATCTTCTTCCCAGTCAGAACTGATGGGAATCAATTTATTTTGAAAGGGATCAGTGCTGATAAAATTCTTAATGGTTTTGGCCACCATGCCTTTCATTACTTCGGCATCAACTGGCCAATTAATAAATTTATCCTCAAAACTTTGGATAACAATAGGGTCCTTTAATAGTTTCTTACGAAAGATAAATTTGATAATTTCCTTAGAACTTTCTAAATCCTCCTTCTCATCCGCTAAATACGCGGTATATTCCTTACTCTCTTTTAAGGAATTAAAAATAGATTTCACTAATTCAGGATCAGCATGCCAATTCACTTGATATTTATTGACATAAGCCGCATAATCAGGGTTCTGCTTTAAAACTTGAACGAAAGCATTGTGTAATAACTTTTGATTAGGATTTAAATCTTCAGCGGTAGGCAGGTGTTTGTTAGCTCTTTCGGTCGCATCAACTGCAGTATATTCGGTAACGTCAACGATTAAAGCCAACATGCGAATGTACATCTCATAGATACTATCTATGGAATTCATCAAAGCCTTTTGACCTTGTTGAAGGTCTTTGATTTCGGACATATGCCAAGCGTAAATACTTTGTAACGCTTTAATTCTAAGGTGTCTTCTATTTAACATGAAATGATAAGAACGATTTGTGTGTTATGATTTGTGTGTGATAATTCTGTCTAAGGCTTCTAATAAGAGGATTTTATTTTCTTAATGGATTCAATTCTAGATTCTGCAATTCTCGCTGCCGCTAAATTGGTAGGAATATTTTCATTTTTAGATAATTTAATCACCTCTCTAGTAGCTTCATATATATTTTCAGTCAGTTGCATGGTTCTTTTTTTACCAAACCCAGTCAGTTCAGAATAGCAATTAATTAAACCACCAGCATTAATTAAATAGTCAGGGGCATATAATATCCCTTTTTCTAATAAACGTTGACCATGAATGTTTTCGTCTAATAATTGATTATTGGCTGATCCTGCAATGATAGAAAATTTCATTTTAGAAATGGTCTTATCGTTTACCGTTGCACCTAAGGCACAAGGCGCATAAATATCCGCTCCCGTATTAAAAATCTTATCGGCCTCCACGGCTTTAGCTTTGTATTTACGAGCAATTTGCTGCAAGCGTTCTTCGTTGATATCAGAAATATAAACCTCTACATTTTCTTTTCTCAATAATTCCACCAAATGCTCTCCAACATTTCCAATGCCCTGTACCAAAACAGAGCGACCCGCCAACATATCTGTACCATAAAGCTCTTTAACGCAGGCTTTGATACCATAGAAAACACCTTTAGCTGTAATTGGAGAAGGATCTCCAGCACCTCCGATAGATTCCGGCACACCTGTTACATGTTGGGTTTCCATGCGGATATATTCCATGTCTTTGGTTGTCGTACCTACATCTTCAGCTGTTACGAATTCACCATTTAAATTTTTGATAAAACGACCGTAACTACGCATTAAAGCCTCTGTTTTTTGCTTTCTGGAGTCTCCGATAATAACGGCTTTACCCCCGCCTAAATTCAAACCAGAAATTGCGGCTTTATAAGTCATCGCTTTAGATAGACGCAATACATCAGAAAGTGCTTCGGCTTCGTTATTATAAGTCCACATACGGGTTCCGCCTAATGCAGGCCCTAAGGTAGTATCGTGAATGGCAATGATGGCTTTTAGACCCGTGTCAGGGTCATTACAGAATACAACTTTTTTGTGCCCTAAGGCAGTTAATTGATCCAAAATAGAATTTGTAAGAGAACTATTACCAGCCATACGTAAGTTGAATTGATAAGGAGCAAAATTAGTGTTTTAATTTTCTCGAAACAAGCTTTTGATTTGATTAAGTATTCATTTAATATTTTGAAAAATAATACCAATTGCTTTTTAACTTCCTACCTTTGTAATTCATGAAACACCTGGCACATTTAAATAAGTACTTTTTAAAATATAAGTGGAGATTGATTCCAGGGATATTCTTTGTGATTATATCCAATATATTCGGCGTGGTACCAGCGCAAGTGGTTGGGCATGCTTTCGATTTAATTACACAGAATATTACGCTATATAGATTACTCGATGGCTTTGAACGTCAGGAATTGATGTATGAGCTTGTAGGCATGAGTTTATTGTTTTTCGGTGCGTTAATTGTCGGATTATACATTTTAAGGGGTCTATTTTTATTCTTCATGAGACAGACCATCATTTTAATGTCTAGACATATTGAGTTTGACATGAAGAATGAAATCTATCAGCATTACCAAGAATTAACTTTAGCTTTTTACCGTCGAAATAATACAGGTGATTTAATGAATAGGGCTACGGAAGATGTGAATCGGGTGCGGATGTATGTGGGCCCGGCGATCATGTACACTTTGAATACTTTTGTACTCTTTTTGCTGATTATCTATTTTATGTTTTCGGTAAATATCAAGCTTGCCCTCTACAGTTTATTACCCCTCCCTATTTTAGTTTTTTTGATTTATCGGGTAAATACCATGATCAATCATAAAAGTGAAAAGATTCAAGCGCAATTATCTAAACTCTCTTCATTTGTTCAAGAAAGATTTTCAGGCATACGTGTTATCAAGGCTTATGTCAGAGAAGATTACAATCAAGGCATCTTTGCCAATGAGAGTGAATCTTACAAAAAATCAGCGATGAATTTGGTTAAAACACAGGCTTTATTTTTCCCAACGATGCTTTTATTGGTTGGAGTGAGCACAATTTTAACAGTTTTCATTGGAGGAAGACAAGTTATGGAAGGCGCGATAACACCTGGAAATATTGCTGAATTCATCGTCTATGTTAATCAATTAACTTTTCCGGTAACGATGCTGGGTTGGGTAACCACCTTAATTCAGAGGGCCGCAGCCTCACAAAAAAGAATTAATGAGTTTCTGAGTTTAAAACCCGATATCACTTGGGAGAGTCAGGAGCCCGTTAATCTGGAGCAGCCAATAGAATTTAAAAATGTAAGCTTCAGATATCCAGACACAGGAATTTTAGCGATAGATCAGCTCAATTTAAAAATTGAACCTGGTCAGTTTGTGGCCATTATAGGACGTACCGGCTCAGGTAAGAGCACCTTAGCTAATTTACTCATGCGTATGTATGATGTCGATCAAGGGGAAATTCTATTAGGTGGAAAGAACTTAAAGCAATTGAATTTAAAATCCTACAGAGAACAAATAGGCTTTGTTCCTCAAGAAGTGTTTTTATTTTCGGATAGCATTTATAATAATGTTGCTTTTGGCTTAGATCAAGCTAATGATGAGATTGTTGAAAAGGCAGCAAAACAAGCCGCCGTTTATCCTAATATAATGGCCTTTGAAAAAGGCTTCCAAACCTTATTGGGCGAAAGAGGTATAACCCTATCTGGCGGTCAGAAACAGCGCGTTTCCATAGCTAGAGCATTAATTAAAAATCCGAAAATGCTCTTGCTTGATGATTCCTTATCGGCAGTTGACACCAAAACGGAAGAAGAAATTCTAAGTAATTTAGGTTTACTGATGAAAGGTAAAACCAGCTTGATTATAGCTCACCGTATTTCAACCATTAAAAATGCGGACTTGATTATTGTCTTAGATGAAGGTAAAATAGTGGAAAAAGGCACCCATGAAGGCTTAATTTCTTTGGGAGGTGTTTATGCTGAGCTTTATGAAAACCAGCAATTAGAGCGGGAAATAGTTGATTAAAGTAAAATTATTTTAGGCTTTTCGAATATTTCTATTTTGAAGTTTCATAATTAATCCTTTAATTTACCCTCAGCTTAAACCAATACCACAAACAACAATGGGAGATTTCGAAAACAAAGAGAGAGAAGAAGTTTTTTCAAAGAAAGTAAGAGCAGGAAAAAGAACTTACTTTTTTGACGTAAAAGCAACTAGATCAGGTGATTATTATTTAACCTTGACCGAAAGTAAAAAACGCTTAGAAGATGGTGTTTTTGTTAAACACAAAATCTTTTTATATAAAGAGGACTTCGAAAAATTTGCTGAGGGTTTAAACGAAACTGTGGATTATATTAAATCACATCAAGATGTAGTTGAAAAACGCTATGAATATTCTGAGAACGGTGATTATAACCAAGGATCTAAATCTGATTCCAGCGACTTTTCTTACTAAAAAAGAATTTTAAAAAAGCCCTTCTAAAAGGGCTTTTTTTATGTCTTAGAATTTAGCCAATACACTAATAAAGGCTAATAAATAAATAGCAATGGCAACTAAGATTAAAATAGCTTGAAATTTAAAAAGCCTTTTTAAGTAATTAAAGCCTTCTGTCAAACTATCGGGATGTAAATACAATATGCCAGTGATGGTTTTCGTGGAAAATCTATACAGAAAAAAGGATGGCGTAAAAATCAGCACAGCGTAGAAAATGAAAAAAATCATCAAACTGCCGCTATCCATCATTGGAGTTTGTTTTCCTAATAATTCAAAACTTCCTACAACAGCTGTCCCAAAAACCCCTATAATAAGTATTAGAATAGACAAAAATATGCCAAATAAAGCAATAACTTTACTCCATTTAGCCGCCTCATATAAATAACTACGCATATCTTCCGTAATCTGCATTTGAGGATGGTGTTCTTGTTCTTGGTTCGTATTATTTTCTGTTGATTCGAATTCGTTCTCCATAAATTTAAAGCGTTATTTTTTTAATATAATTTAATTGGTTTTTCAAATTGGGCTTATTCTTAATCGATAAATAAATCTTCTGGCAAATCCATTAACTCCATTTTTTGACCAATTTTCAACTCCACTGCTCTCAAAGTTGTTAATTCTAAATCTGTCGTTAACAAAATAGAAATATCTTCTGCTTGTTCCGTAGCTAAAACGCGCTGAATATAGTGGTCAATATTTTTCGGCAGCTCTACGTGAAATATAAAAGGAATTCCTGATAAATCAAAATCTTCTTCCACTTCGTCACTGATAATTAAAATACGAGCGGTTGGAGAATACTTAAAGGCCGCTAAACTTTCAAAGTTTGGCAAATCAAAAAAGCGTGGTTTATAAAGAAAAACCTCATTGGATTTACCATTAAATAAATCTTTTAAAATGGTTTCAGCGGTATGTGCTGTTTGAACAAATAACACAACCTTATCAAATACTTCCGCATCTTGTAATAAATGATGTAGTAAATTGAGTTTGGTTCTAAAATTAGGTAGATGATACCTTAACTGGGTTCGCGTAGCTATTTTTAATTCATGTTCTTCTGCAAATTCGAGTATAGCTGGATTCTTCATTAAAGGCGCTATCATTTTCTCTAATCGATCATGATACACATTCGTGAAGACTAAAACTTGAGCTTTTTGAATACTTTGTGCTAATTCTGTAACCTGCAATTGCATGCCTTGTTTCACCAGCTCATCGGCATCATCTAAGATTAAATGATTAATTTTATTCGTATTCAATCCTAGCTTTAAATAAATAGCTCGAGCACGTGTAGGGATAGCCACTACAATATCCACCCCATCTGTTAATTCGTAAACTTGTTGATCAATTGGATCATCATTATGTATGCCTACAATGCGAATGCTATGATTTTTATTAATTTTTTCAAATTGCGCTAATATATCCAGTACTTTTTCTTTATTAGGCACGAGTATCAAAGCTTTAGGCGCATCTCCACTACCCTGTTTAATGCGTGTCAAAAGACCTAAAATATAGGTTGTTGTTTTTCCACTGGGACCAGGTGCAATGGCGATTAGGTCTTGTCCACCGATAATTCGATTTAAAGCATGCGCTTGTAATTCCTTAGTTTGGTGATAGCCTAATTGACTCATTCTAGAAATTAAAGCTTTGGATATTTTGGTTTGATCAAATCGAATCATGAGGGGGAATATTAAAAGATAATTAAATTTTAAAAGACAAAATTACTGAAAATAATAGCTCCTTTAAAATTCTTGATACATAGCCAAGCTTATCTTGTTTTTATGTATTTTAGAAATCTATTTAAAAACTATTTCAATATGAAAAGAATATTTATTCAATTGTTATTGGTTGGAGCAAGTTTTGGAGCTTTCGCACAAGATGCGATTACTTATAAAACGCCTGCTCAAGCAATTACCGACTTGGTATTAGCCCAACCTACGCCTGGCACAAGCATAGACAGTAAGGCCCAGTGGATCTTATTTTCCGAAAGAAATTCGCTGATGAGTGTGGAAGAACTCGCTATGCCTGAGTTAAAATTAGCGGGGATGCGTCTTAACCCTAAGAATTTTTCACCTAGCCGTCAAACCTATAACAGTGGTTATAGCTTAAAACATATTAAAACGGGGAAAGTTAGCCCAGTAACAGGTTTCCCAAGCCCACTTTACGCTTCGGGTGGCAGTTGGAGTCCAAAGGAAACCAAAATTGCTGTTACCGTTATCTCACAAGATAAAGTAGATTTATATGTTATAGATGTCGCTACAGCAACGGCTTCAAAAGTGAATCAACAACCCTTAAATTTAGTGATGGGTGGTGGAATTTCTTGGATAGACGAAGAAACTTTAGTTTATCGTGTTACCACGAAACCGGCTAGCGCAGCGCCTTCTAGACCATTAGCGCCTAAAGGGCCTGTTGTACAAGAGAGTTTAGGAAAAGCGGCTCCTAGTGCAACCATTCAAGATTTAATTAAATCACCATATGATGAAGAATTATTTGAATTTTATGCGACTTCGCAATTAGTTCAAAATAAAGGTGGTGTGGAAACGCCAATTGGAAAACCAGCTATTTATAGTTCTGTTAGTTTTTCGCCTGATAAACAATATATGATGGTGAGAACAATCCGCAAGCCTTTCTCTTATTTAGTGTCAGCAGGTGGATTCCCGAGTACAGTAACTATCCAAGATAGATCAGGTAATGTGATTAAAACTTTAGCGGAATTGCCTTCAACTGAAGTAAGACCATCGGGCTATGATAATGTTCAAAATGTACCGCGTAGTTTTTCATGGAGAGATGATGTAGCTGCTACAGTAACTTGGGCTGTACCTTTAGATGGAGGTTTAATTAAAAATAATGCGCCTTATCGCGATGCTGTTTACAGTATAGACGCTCCTTTCACTGGAAGTCCTAAAGAAATCTTAAAAACCAAATGGCGTTTTGGTGGAATTTCTTGGGGTAATTCGACCTTCGCTATTGTTAGAGAAAGCTCTAGAACTGCACAAATGTCAAAAACTAGTCGCTTTAATCCTTCTACAGGAGCCCTTGATTTAATGTTCGAATTAAGTAGTACTGACGCTTATAATAGCCCTGGCTCGCCAGTTACTACAAAAAACCAATTTGATAGAGAAGTAATCTTAACTTTAGAGAACAATACTAAAATATTATTAAATAACTCAACAGGGGCTTCTCCAAAAGGTGATTTACCTTTCTTAACTAAATTCGATTTAAACACTAAAAAAACAGAAATGTTATGGCGTGCGAAAGAGGGTACTTTTGAAATGGTAACCGATATTTTGGACCCACAGAAATTAGTGGTTTTGACTCGTAAAGAAAGTCAAACAGAAGTACCTAATTATTATATCAAAAACCTAAAGGCTAGAATTGCTGATCAAAAAATCACTGATTTTGAAAATCCATTTAAAGCCATGGAAGGGGTTAGCAAACAAAAAATCTCTTATAAGCGTGCCGATGGTATTGACTTAACGGGTGATTTATATTTACCAAAAGGTTATAATAAAGAAAAAGATGGCCCATTACCCGTGTTAATTTGGGCTTATCCAAGAGAGTTTAACTCGGCTACAGATGCGGCGCAAATTAGAGGCTCTCAACATCGTTTTACAAATATTAGTACAGGTGGACCTTTATTCTTTGTTACCCAAGGTTATGCCGTTTTAGATAATGCAGAAATGCCAATTGTAGCGCAAGAAGGAAAACGTCCAAATGATACCTTTGTAGAGCAATTAAAATTAAATGCCGAAGCAGCGATTAATAAATTAGTAGACTTAGGCGTTGGAGATAGAAATAGAATGGCTGTAGGTGGTCATAGCTACGGTGCCTTTATGACGGCCAATTTATTAGCGCATACGAATTTATTTAAAGCAGGCATTGCTCGTTCAGGCGCTTATAACAGAACCTTAACACCATTTGGTTTCCAAAATGAAGATAGAACGTATTGGCAAGCTCCTGAATTATATTACCGAATGAGTCCATTTAGTTATGCCGATAAAATTAAAACACCTTTACTTTTAATTCACGGAGACATGGATGAAAATCAAGGTACTTTCCCTATAAACTCGGAACGCTTATTTAACGCCATTAAAGGTCATGGGGGTACCACTCGATTTGTATTCTTACCATTTGAAGGTCATGGATATCGTGCAAAAGAGAATATTTTACACCAATTATGGGAAACAAATACTTGGTTAGACACCTATGTAAAGAACGCTAAATAAGCTTTTCTTTTATAAAACGAATATTCCATTTTAAAAGTCCTCCATTTAAGGAGGACTTTTTTTTATCTTTATCACGTGCGTTACTTTTTTCATATCAGTTATTTTGGCCGGAATTTTAATGGCTGGCAAAAACACCCCAATGCCTACGCTGTACAATCTGTAATAGAAGAAAAGATCAGTGAAATATTTAAAGAGCCCATATCTATTGTAGGATGTGGAAGAACAGATGCTCAAGTTCATGCTTTACAATATTATTTTCATTGTGATTTACCAGATACTTGGGATTTTGATTTACTTTTTCGCTTAAATATGCGCTTGCCCCAAAGTATAGTGGTTCATGAAATTATTCCTGTTGGAGACAAAGCCCATGCTAGGTTTGACGCGGTTTTGAGAAGTTATGATTTTTTTATTCATAACCAAAATGACGCCTTTTTAAACCAATCAAGTAGTTATCATCCCTTTAAAAAGTTAAACTTGGACGCCATTAAACAAGCTTTAAAGCTCTTAGTTCAATATCAAGATTATAGAAATTTCTGCGTCGGGCCAGACAAGAATGAACATACCCGTTGCCAAATAAAAAAGGCACAAGTATTTGTTCACAAAAATGGAACGCAATTAAGATTTCACATCGCTGCTAATCGCTTTTTAACTAAGATGATTAGAATCTGTATGTGGCGTATTTTACAGGTCGGAGAAGAGCGCATGAGTTTGGAAACCTTTGAAAGTTATTTTACTAATTTGGACAAACAAGCGCCAATTGCCTTTAGCCAACCTAATGGATTATATCTTTCTGGTGTTTTTTACCGCACGATTCAACGCCCCATAGCTTGTGCTTTCCCACTTTATAATCATCTAGATTGGGAAGAGCTTATTTAAATCGTAGGGCTTTTATTGGACTGATTTTTTTTACTAAAAAAGCGGGTAGGCTTAACACTAAAACGCCGATTCCAAAAGTGAGCAGATTTAAAAGCAATATATCGCTCCAATGAATTTCAACGGGAACATGCGATAAATAATAATTACTTTGATCTAATTTTAGAAATTCTGTTTTGCTTTGAAGCCAGGCAATACCTAAGCCTAATACATTACCTAAAAGCATGCCCAAGCCTACCATATATAAAATTTGATAGATAAATATGCGCATGATTTGAGCAGTTGTCGCGCCCAAAGCTTTTAACAAGCCTATCATATTGGTTTTCTCTAATATCATGATCAGCAAAGCAGTTACCATATTGATTAAACCCACAATTAGCATGAGTACAAATAAAATTTCAGTGTTCACATCTAATAAATCAAGCCAGGTAAAAATCTCGGGATTACTGTCTAAAATGGAGCGGGCATGTAAATTAGGATCTATTGCATCCTGGAAGTTCTGACTGATAGCAGGCAATTGCTCAAAATCTTTAACACGAATTTCATAACCGCCTATTTGTACATCAGACCATTGATTTAACTGTTTAATCATTTTCAATTCACCGAGCACAAATCCTTTATCCACTTGTTCAATTCCTATATCATAAATACCTACAATGGTAAACTTTCTGGGTTTTGGTGGATTTTGAACAAATTGTAATAATACACGATCTCCAAGCTTAAGCTTCATTCTTTGAGCAACATATTTGGAAATTAGTAATGGGTTATTTAGAGAATCTTGCTTTTGAATAACCCGACCTTCCACTAGGTTTTTAGCGATAAAAATCCAATCATAATTAGCCTCCACCCCTTTAAATGTTAAACCCTCTACTTCATCATTAGCGATCATAATAGCGGGCTTGGTGGCAAAAGCATAATAGGAGTCTATATTGGGATTTTTATTCAAATAGGCTAGTGTTTGAGATGAGGGTTCAAACGGCGCTTTATCAAAAGGACCGCTCAAATCAGCTCGATATAGCTGGATATCGCCCATAAAGCCTCTAACTTTTGCCTTGATCTCCGTTTTAAAGCCTCGAATTATTCCAGCAGACAAGATCATCACTGATAAACTCAGCATCACCCCTATGATAGCAATCTTGACGATTAATTTAGAATAGGTGCGCTCAGTTTTGAAAGCAATTCTTTTAGATATGAAATATTCTAGGTTCAAATTTTCAGATTATATGTAACTTAGCAAAAATGCTGATTCGAATTTACATTCACAGCTTATTTTTATGTAAAATTAAGAGAAATGAACAAATTTAAATTATTTATTGCTTCCAGTTTAGCATTAGTAGGCTCAATAGCTTTTTTACCTGGTGCAAATGGGCAATCCTTATTAGGTAATGATGCTGCTTCGGCTATTTATGGCAAGACCCCAAAAGGCTTTAAAACCGGCGCAGAACAAACAGAAGTATACTTGCCCCTTTTAAAAGGTAAACGAGTAGCTATTTTAGCCAATCAAACTTCTATCATTGGTAAAGAAACCACCGTTGATTCTTTATTAAAGCGAGGTGTTAATATTGTTAAAATTTTTGGTCCTGAACATGGATTTAGAGGGCATGCCAGTGCTGGGATTCACGTAGACGATGAAGTGGACGCAAAAACTGGGATTAAAACGGTTTCTCTTTATGGTAAACATAAAGCACCATCTGAAGCCGAATTGGCGGATGTGGATATTGTAATTTTTGACATACAAGATGTTGGAGTTAGGTTTTACACCTATATCAATACGCTACAACATTTAATGGAGGCATGTGCGCAATTTAATAAAGAAGTGATGATTTTAGATCGCCCTAATCCGAATGGATTTTATATTGATGGGCCTATTTTAGATTTAAAACATCGTTCTGGAATTGGCCAACAAGCTATCCCTATTGTACATGGTTTAACCGTTGGGGAATATGCTCAAATGTTAAATGGGGAAGGTTGGTTAAAAGATGGTTTAAAATGCAAGATTACGGTGATTAAAAATGCGAATTACACGCATGATATGCCTTATACCTTACCAGTTAAACCTTCTCCGAATTTAAACACGCAGCAATCTATTTTACTTTATCCAAGTACTTGTTTATTTGAAGGTATTTACCTTAACCACGGAAGAGGCACTATGACCCCTTTTACCATTCTTGGGGCGCCTTATATGAAAGGCAAATATACGTTTAGCTTTACCCCAAAAGGTATTAAAGGTATGGCAGAAACACCAATATTTATGGACCAAGTTTGCTATGGCATAGATTTAAGAAAATATGACACTAATATCTTTAGAAAAACTAAGCAAATCAATTTAAGTTGGTTAATGGATCTTTATAAAAACTCTCCTGAAAAAGAAAATTTCTTTAATTCTAAAATGTCTAACCAAATGGGCAGCATTGAAAAATTAATTGGTGTGAGTGATTTTAGACAACAAATTATCAATGGAAAAACTGAGGCCGAAATTAGAGCCAGTTGGGAACCAGGTCTTAGCCAGTACAAACAAATGCGTAAAAAGTACTTATTGTATCCTTAATTAGAAATTTATATTAGCTATTCTAGATGAGTAAATTAAAAATTGTTTTTATGGGAACTCCAGATTTTGCTGTAGCCTCCTTAAAAGCATTATATGAAGCCAATTTTGATATTGTTGGAGTTGTCACCACAGCTGATAAACCAGCTGGTAGAGGTCAGAAACTGACGGAAAGTGCAGTCAAAAAATACGCCCTTGAAATGGGGCTACCTATCCTCCAGCCCTTAAAATTAAAGGATCCTGAGTTTTTAAATGCTTTATCGAATTGGAACGCCGATTTATTTGTCGTAGTAGCTTTCAGAATGTTACCTGAGCAAGTATGGAATATGCCTGCTCAGGGAACAATCAATTTGCATGCTTCCTTATTACCACAATATAGAGGTGCAGCGCCTATCAATCACGCTATAATTAATGGAGAAAAGGAAACTGGAGTGAGTACTTTCTTTTTACAGCATGAAATTGATACCGGAGAAATCATTAGATCGGCACGTATAGCGATTAATCCAGAAGAAACGGCGGGCACTTTACATGATAAACTGATGGATTTGGGAGCTAAAGTTTTAGTAGAAACGGTGAATGATATTGCGAATGGACAAGTAAAAAGCTCACCGCAGCCTACAGATTTAGACTTAAAATTAGCCCCTAAAATTTTTAAAGAGTTCTGCTTAATTGACTGGAATCGCCCAGCAAAAGATATTCTTCAGCATATTAGGGGTTTAAGCCCTTATCCTGCTGCCTATACACATCTTGAGGATAAAAAATTAAAAGTATATCAGGCAGAAATCAAAGCCTTTGATCAGCAAGAGCAAATAGGCCATTGGAAAACGGATGGCAAAAGCTATTTATATTTTGCCGCACAGGATGCGTTTATATCACTCTTAGATGTTCAATATGAAGGAAAAAAAAGAATGTCTATTCAAGATTTCTTAAGAGGTATACGCATTTAGTTTTTCATGAAATTGCTTGGATAGGGCATTAAAATAACGCTTGCGGTTATAGCCCATCACCCAACGTATGCCAGAACTGGCATTGGTAATGAAAACTTCGTCTGCTTCTTTTAAGATATCAGGACTAATTTGCGCTTCAATTATTTGAATATTATCCATTTTAGCCATTTGCATAATAGCATTTCGCATCACACCAGCTACACAGCCTTCTGATAAAGCTGGTGTATAAATTTGATCTTTAAAGCAAATAAAAATATTGGAATTGGTACTTTCGCATAAAAACCCATGTTGATTAAGTATGAAAGATTCATCCCATCCCTTTTGCTTTTGATTAACGGCGGCCATTACATAAGGCAAAGCACTGATTGTTTTAAAATTTGAAAGTGAATTAATAGGCTTGGGTATTTCATCAAAAACCCCCATAATTAATCCTTTAGCGTTCCATTCATAATAATTGTTAGGCATCTCTATAGCTTCCAAAACATAGGCTGCTTTATTTTCCATGGGCGTAAAAAAGCCTTCTCCTACCCTATAGATACTCAACCTAAAACGGGCATTACCTAACCACCTGTTCTTTTTAATTAATTCCGTAGTCTTTTGTTTCAGAAAATAACTATCAAAAAGATTATAACCTTCCATTTTCAGCGCCTTCATTCCCTGCTTTATACGGTCGGCATGTAATTCTACAAATGCCAATTTTCCATTGAGCATA
This sequence comes from uncultured Pedobacter sp., assembly GCA_964592575.1. Lineage (GTDB taxonomy): Bacteria > Bacteroidota > Bacteroidia > Sphingobacteriales > Sphingobacteriaceae > Pedobacter. The sequence goes on along the minus strand of CAZQFF010000010.1, from coordinate 49,107 downwards.
CGCATCGATTCGAAAAGTCCATCTCCGTATTTAAAAGCCCTATTGTTTACTGGAATAGATGCTTCCTCTTGAGGAATTAACTGGCCATTTATATTGATATAGCTCGTCTTCATGTTAGTTTTGTGCGCTCACATAGCTTCTCCATTTTTCCAATGCCGTTTTAAAATCATCAGGCAGTGGAGCCTGAAACTCCATATATTTTTGTGTACTCGGATGTATAAAGCCTAAACTTTGCGCGTGAAGCGCTTGTCTGGGCAGAATTTCAAAACAGTTTTGAACAAATTGTTTAAACTTAGAAAAACTAGTTCCCTTAACTATTTTATCACCTCCATAGGCGGCATCACTAAACAAGGGATGGCCAATATGCTGCATATGAGCCCTAATTTGATGTGTTTTTCCGGTTTCTAATTGACAGTGAATTAGCGTTACATAACCTAATCTTTCTTGCACATAATAATTCGTGGCCGACCATTTGCCTTTTTCAGGATCATCATAAATATCCATGACTTTTCGGTCTCTTAGGCTTCTACCAATATAACCTTCTATACGACCATCTTGCTCTAAATCACCCCAAACTAAAGCCACATATTTTCTATGGATACTATGATCAAAAAACTGTTTGGCTAATTTAGTCATCGTGATTTCGTTTTTAGAAATCAATAACAAGCCTGAAGTATCTTTATCAATTCGATGTACTAAGCCCGGACGACCCTCATTACCTGGTAAATTAGGCATATGATCAAAATGATAAACTAGCGCATTGACTAAAGTCCCTGTATAATTATTATATCCTGGATGCACAACCATACCGGCAGGTTTATTTACAACTAATAAATCGGCATCTTCATATACTATATCTAAGGGTATGTTTTCGGGATAAACTTCGGTATCACGTGGTGGATGAGCAAATACAACAGATATTTCATCTAGTGGCTTTACTTTATAAGAAGCTTTTATCACTTTCTTATTAACCAAGACATTTCCAGCTTCAATGGCATTTTGAATCCTATTGCGAGAAGCATTCGTTACACGATGCATTAAAAACTTGTCAATTCTCAATAAAGACTGTCCTTTATCGACTACAATATTTAAATGTTCATATAAATCTTGCTCGTCTTCGTTTTGATCTAACAAGTCTGTTTGCATGTATTAAAACTATTTTTGTACAAAAATAGAATTTAGTAATGGAATTTGATATTTTTATTTGATTTGGCTTATTATTTGATATAATTTTCATAACTTACTAAGACTATGAAAAATTTTGCCGAAAACTTGAAAATTGTACTTAATTTCTTTCCTTATTTAATAAGAAAAATCTATTTTAGAAATTAAATCAGTATTTCTAAATATGCTTAAAAAACTACTATTAAGCGCCTTTACTTTCAGTTTTTTACTCAACATTGCTCCATCAAAAGCTCAATCTGATATTGGGGATCTTTTTCAAGCAGGTCCAAGAGATTCTGAAAAATTATTAAAAGCTTATTTGAATCCCATGTTCAAAGGCATAGGTTTAGGTCTTAACGGTTCTTGGAATCACAGTGCTAAAACCAAAAAGCCTTTCCATTTTGATTTTAAATTTTCAGGAATTTTATCTCAGGTACCAAATCAAGATAAAGTTTTTAATATAAATGATTTAGATTTAGAAAATATAAGAAGTAGAGATGCCCTGAAAAGTATCAACCCAACTGTTTTTGGACCAGAGGATGAGGGCATTGAATTAGAGCTGTATCATCCGGCTTATCCTGATCCAAGTCCCTATCGATTCACTTTGCCTAAAGGCACGGGTTTAAGTTATGTACCTGTCCCACAGGTGCAGTTTAATATGGGTTTATTTAAATATTTAGATATTTCTTTACGCTATGTTCCAGATGTTAAAATAGAAGATGGGCAAATTCATTTACTAGGTTTAGGTGGAAAATTAGAGCTTAGTCCACTTTTCTTTAAAGCGAAAAAGGAGGAGGAATTCCCCTTAAATATGGCTGTAAGTTTCGGTTATTCGACACTTAAATTTAATTTGGATTTAGACATTCCAGATCAACCAACTCAAGATCAAGAAATCATTAGTAAGTTTCACGGTTATAATACAGAGTTTATCCTCTCAAAAAAAATTGGAATATTTGCTCCATTTGCTAGCATCAGTTATCAAAGGGCATTTTCTTTTTTAGAAGCCAAAGGTCAATACGAATATCAGGTACCTCCTGTTTCGCCAACTTCTGAAACGACAAGAATCTATATCAACCCTATATCGTTTCGACAAAAAGACATTCATGGCTTTTTCCCAACACTTGGCTTTCAAGTGTATGCTGGACCTTTTAAAATGTTCGCTGCTTATAGTTTTGCCACTTATCACTATGCTAATGCCGGTATTGCATTAGGCACAAAAAATTAATTTTGGATTTTTATAGCCCCATACACGAAGTCAAATTTGAATCATACCCTAGCATTTGGGTAAAAAGAGATGATTTAATTGATCCTTTCATCTCCGGAAATAAATGGCGGAAATTGAAATATATTTTGACTGAGGCCAAAGCCCAAGGAAAAAATCATCTAGTCACTTTTGGAGGTGCCTACTCGAATCATTTATTAGCTTGTGCAGCAGCTGCTGCTAGGTTTGGCTTTACTTGCAGTGCCTTTGTTAGAGGAGAAGAGGTAGATAATGAAATGCTTTTCTTGAGTCGGCTTTTTGGAATGAAGCATTCTTTTGTTTCCAGAACGGATTACCGGGATAAACAAAAATTATTTGATCAACATTATAGCCTGGATCCGCAAGCCTATTTTATAAATGAGGGGGGCGCCTGTGAAGAAGCTGTTTGGGGATGTGCGGAAATTTTAGATCAGGTACATGCCGATTATGATCACATTTTTTGTGCAGCAGGCACTGGAACCACAGCAGCAGGATTATTGCGGGCAGTGAATGAATCTAGATCAAATTGTAAGTTGCATGTTGTTCCTGTCTTAAAAGATCAAGGAGCAACACATCAAACCATCGCCTCTTATGTGGAGGTACTGGAGAATGTAGTGATAGAGAATGATTATCATTTTGGGGGATATGCCAAAACTAAACCCGATTTACTCCAATTTATTTCTCGCTTTACATCGCAAACTGGAATACTAATTGATCATGTATATACTGGAAAGGTATTTTATGCAATTTATGATCAATTTAACAAAGGGCAATTAAAGGCTGATGCACGTATTTTAGCTATTCACACGGGTGGCATACTAGGTTTGCTTGGAGCTAAAAAGTTCTTCCCTTTAAACCCAAAAAAGCCGTTGTAGAAACCTTCCAAGGGAGGTAATTTAAGTTAGCACAGACTGCTTTTACTTGAGATTCGATTTCAGCAGGCACATCATTTACGATTTGCCATCGCACTGTATATTTACTATTATAAGAGATATAGATCACAATATCAGCTTGAGCCGGTTCTACTCCTGCTAAAAAGGCCAAATGAATCTGCTCTAAATCCTCAGCTATTTTCTTTAATCGTGCAGACATCACCTTTTGCAGAGGCTGCGAAGGCTGAACTTCATAGGCATAAATAGGAACAACAGTAACTAACATAGGTATACTAAAAATATTAGCAAATATATACTTTAAATTCATTAATCTGGGCTTCTTTTGTCAAAAAAAATTCATAAAAAGCTAAGTTTTTAGTTCCCAAATGATTAAATTTAGAACCTAAGACCTTATCTAAAAAAATTAGCTATGTTAAAATCACTTTTAACCCTTTGTATAGCCTTAATAAGTTTTAATTCGACGCTTTGGGCACAATATGAGCGCTTGGACAGCCTGTTAAAACAAGCTATGCAAGAAACACAAACGCTAGGATTGGCATTAGCCGTCGTGAAAAACGACAAATTGCATTATGTTAAATCATATGGTTTAAAAGATCTAGAAACCGGAGAAAAGCTGGAAACCGATGATATGTTTAGAATCGCATCAATTTCTAAATCATTTACCGCAACAGCCATTTTGCAATTGGTAGATGTCAAACGTTTAAACTTGGATGATGATATCGGAGAATTGATGGGTTTTAAAATTAGAAATCCAAAATTTCCCAATGAAAAGATAAGTTTAAAAATGCTATTATCGCACACTTCTAGCATCAATGATAGTGAGGGTTATTTTACGCTAGACGCTATACATCCAGATAAAAATACGAATTGGGCAAAAGCTTATAATGACTATGCGCCTGGATCAAAATATCAATATTGTAATCTAAATTTTAATCTTTTAGGTGCTTTATTAGAAAAAGTTACGCAGGTTAGATTTGATCATTTTATAACTCAACAAATTTTAAGTCCATTAGGCCTTGAGGGAGGTTATCAAGTGGAGGCTTTACCTGCCTCAAAACTGGTAAACTTATATAACTATGACAACGAAAGTAAAAGTTTCAAATTATCGGATGCGGCTTATGCAAAAAGATCAGCTGAAATTAGCCAGTATCAATTAGCTTATTCCACACCTATATTTTCGCCAACTGGAGGCATGAAAATTTCCGCAGCTGATTTAGCAAAATATATGCGAATGCACATGAATTTTGGTCGAGTTGATGGCAAGCGATTGCTTTCCAAAAAAAGTGCTCAACTCATGCAAAGTCCTTTGAGTTCTGACGAAAATTATGGTCTGGCCTTAAGGCGCACAAAAGACCTAATACCTGGTTTGGAATTAGTTGGACATACCGGTTCGGCTTATGGCTTATTTAGCACTATGTTTTTCCATCCAAAAGAAAAGTTTGGAATAGTATTGATTAGCAATGGCACCAATGGTGGTTACGATAAGGGATTCAATAAGATCCTGAAACGCGGATTTGAATGTGTTTATCAAGAAATACTTCAATAATTGCTTTTTTATTATAATTTTGAATTTGCTTAAAACCTAATAATTATGTATAAACTAAGTGTTTCTCCTCAAGATGTAAATTCTACATTAAACGAATATATTTTAGCTGACGGATATGATATGACTTTTGATATGGAAAAAAGTGCTGGGGCTTATATTTATGATTCTAAATACGACCGTAAGCTATTAGACTTTTTCACCTGCTTTGCATCCGTTCCATTGGGATATAATCACCCCAAAATGATGGAAGATGAGACCTTTAAGAAAAACTTACTTTTAGCAGCTCTTGCCAATCCTTCCAACTCTGATGTTTATACCCAACAATATGCAGAATTCGTTAAAACTTTTGCGAGAGTAGGTATTCCAGACTATTTGCCACATGCTTTCTTTATAGCCGGCGGAGCTTTAGCTGTTGAAAACGCCATTAAAGTAGCTATGGATTGGAAAGTGCAGAAAAATTTCGAAAAAGGCATTACAGAAGAAAAGGGATTTAAGGTATTACACTTTGAAAAAGCTTTTCATGGTCGTAGTGGATATACCTTGAGTTTAACGAATACACTTCCAGATAAAACAAAGTGGTTTGCTAAATTTGATTGGCCAAGAGTTTCCACACCTCAACTTCATTTTCCATTGAATGAGGTGAATTTAAAAGCTGTTGAAGAAAGTGAAAAAATCTCCATAGCTCAAATTAAAAAAGCCTTTGCTGATAATCCTGATGAAATTTGTGCCATCATTATAGAACCTATTCAATCGGAAGGTGGAGATAACCATTTTAGAGAAGAATTTTTAATTCAACTGAAGCAATTAGCTGATGAAAATGATGCTTTTCTTATCTATGACGAAGTACAAACGGGTGTAGGATTAACGGGTAAATTTTGGTGCCATCAACATTTTAGTGAAAAAGCTCGTCCTGATATTATTGCTTTTGGTAAGAAAATGCAAATCTGTGGCATTTTAGTAGGGCACAAAGTGGATCGAGTTAAAGACAATGTGTTCCATGTTCCTAGCCGCATAAACTCGACTTGGGGCGGTAATTTAGTGGATATGGTTAGAGCAACAAAAATCCTTCAAATCATTGAAGAAGATAAGCTTTGCGAACATGCCGCTCAAATGGGTGAATATTTACAAAATCAGCTTAAAGAATTAGCTCAAAACTTCCCTATTATGTCTAATGTACGAGGAAGAGGCTTATTAATTGCCTTTGATTTCCCGAATGGAGAAGCGCGAAATGAGTTTATTAAATTAGGCTTAGAGAATGAAGTCATGTTTTTAGGTTGCGGCTCAAAAACTATTCGTTTTAGACCTGCTTTATGTATTCAAAAGGAACATATTGATCAGGGAATAGCCGTCATGAAAAAAATTCTAAAATCTTTATAATGCAATAAACATGTTTAAAAAGAAGAGTAATGTAATCATTGCATTAATTGCCTTGGTTCTTTTGGTATGGTTGGGGATGGATCTTTTTAAACAAGGAAACCCAAAGAATTTACCAGGTGGATTCACGGAGGTTGCAACCTATAGAAATGAGAACAATGTTGGACCCGTTCAATTAATTTATATTGTTACGGTTGCAGACACTGCTGTTGCTAAGTATGAGGCTTTTGGAGAAATGATGCCTCATTTTAAATATGGAAACACAAAGGTCTATTTCTTTCCAGAAAATAGACCTTTCCCTAAAGATTTAAGTCCGGGTGATGTTAATTTCTCTGCAACCTTTAATCCCGATTGCGTAGCTCGATTTGAAAAGTTTGCCATGGGCAATTCTAGGCTACTATATCACCCTTTTAAATAAGATTTATAATAAATCGAATAAATTATGAGTACCCAATAGCTTTTTGGAGGTAAAACCCTCTCCGTATTGTGTACCTATAATTTTTCCAAATTCTCTAGCCCTTCCAATTGTCGTATCTAAAAAGCCTGGTTGTGATATATACGTTTCTGGCTCATCACTATTCGATGAAGCAAACTGCGTACTAAAGGCTAGAATACTTTCCATTTTCCTATCCATAAAATCGGTAATATCTACGATGATATCTGGTTCGATATAGCGATCTTGTATATATTGTAACACTAAACGCGGTCGCCAGGCTTCTTGAGCTTGTGATTCCCAAGAGGTCTCAATTTTTCTTAAGCCAGATAAAAAGATAGCATCATTAGCTAAATCACAAGCACGACCATGATCAGGATGTCTATCATGAAGTGCGTTAGTTAAAATGATTTCTGGTCGGAATTTTCTGATCTGACGAATTAATTCCAGTTGATGAGTTTCATCGTTTTTAAAGAATCCATCTCTAAAGCCCAAATTACCACGATAATGTAGACCTAAAATTTGGGTAGATTTTTCACTTTCTGCTTTTCTGGTTTCGGTTGTTCCCCGAGTCCCCAGTTCACCCTGAGTAAAGTCGATAATACCTACTTTTTTACCCTGAGCAATATGCTTCATAATGGTTCCTGAACAACCTAATTCTGCATCATCAGGATGCACAGCGAACACTAATAAATCTAACTTCATATCCTATTCTTCTGCTAATAATTTCTTGATACGTTTTCTAATTCGACTTGTGTCAGGCTTTGTAAAGGAATAGAAATAATCCACTACTTCGCCTTTTCGGTTAACTAAATATTTATGAAAATTCCATCTAGGCAAACTATTTAGATTGCCATTCAATTTTTTATCTGATAAAAACTTATACAAAGGATGAGCTACTGTTCCTCTAACCATAACTTTTTGGTGCATAGGAAAACTTACGCCAAAATTAACTTGACAAAAATTAGCAATATTGGCATTATCCATGGGTTCTTGTTTTCCAAAATCATTGGAGGGAAAGCCCAATATTTCTAAACCTTGATCTTTGAATTCTTGGTAAAGGCTTTCTAAACCAGAAAGCTGCGGGGTAAAACCGCAACCTGAAGCGGTATTCACAATAAGTAACACTTTGCCAGCATATTTGTCCAGTGTATAGGTCTTACCCTGTATGTCGGTTACAGGAATAGAATAAATGTTTGCTTTCAAATTGATAGATTTTAATAATAACCCACACTTCGGATGATATTTTCTATATCTCGCTCCTCATTGGGGTTATAGGTGGTTTTCAAATTATGCCCTACAACTCTAGCAATTAGTTGATAAGAAAAAGCAGCAAATTTGCCCTTTGTCTCTCTTACAATATCGTAGGTACTTTGATTTAATTCTCGATCAATCAGTTTAGTTAAAATCTTACCTTGCGTGATGGTGAGCTCTTTGATCTCAGTATTAAATAATTTCTTGATCTCATCGTCACATTGTTTAACCAACTTTCTTTGTTTTCTTTTATCGCTAGTTACCGCTAAATCCCGCTCCAATTGTTGATACCTATCTCGGGCATATTTAGCATATGGCAATACTTTGAGTACATTATAGCGCAATCGATTGTAAGCGGCCTCATCTGCTGGCGTCCTAAAGGTGCGCTTTCCGTATATCTTCACCTCCTTAAGTCCAATCCAAGGGATCATATATCCGTTTTCATTGGTTGCAGATACTAGGATGGTATCATTTTTACCTGTCTCTGGCCATATGACTCCATTAATCATTTTCTGCCCAAAAGCCGAAAAAGAGTTAATCATGACAATAAACAGAATAAAAAATCTGGAAAATTTCATAAATTTATGCCTAAACAAAATTATAGCGAAATTACTACATTCCTTGGTATTACTTACCAATTTAACCATATTTCGATATATAAACTAATTTTTTACTTTTTTATTACGTATGAAAAGCAGCTTAGTCATTGATTTAGAAGCCGAAAAGAAAGAGATATTAAAGCGTTATCGAGCGTTATTGAGAGCCTGTAAATCTACTTTGCAAAAGGGTGATAAAAAAGAAATCAGAAAAGCTTTCGACCTCGCTTTAGAAAGCCATAAAGATATGCGTAGAAAATCGGGTGAACCATATATTTATCACCCCATTGCTGTAGCGCAGATAGCTGCTGAAGAAATTGGATTAGGAACGACGAGTATTGTTTGCGCTCTTTTACACGATGTAGTTGAGGATACAGACATCAGTTTAGAGGACATCGAAAGAGAGTTTGGAAAAAAAACAGCACGCATTATCGATGGCTTAACCAAAATATCTGGGGTATTTGATTACAATAGCTCGCTGCAAGCAGAAAATTTCAGAAAAATGTTATTGACGCTAGCTGACGACGTTCGCGTAATTTTAATCAAGCTAGCTGATCGTTTGCATAATATGCGAACAATGGATTTTATGCCTCGTCAAAAGCAATTAAAAATAGCCTCTGAAACAATTTATTTATATGCTCCTTTAGCTCATCGTTTAGGTTTATATGCTATTAAATCGGAGTTGGAAGATCTTGCCATGAAATATTTAGAGCCAGATACTTACAAATATATCGCGAACCAACTTAACGAGAAAAAAGCGGAGCGTAATGCTTTTATAAAGACTTTTATTGAACCTATCAATGAGATTTTACACGAGCAGGGCTTAGTTGCAAATGTTTATGGACGACCGAAATCCATTCATTCCATCTGGAATAAAATGAAAAAGAAAAATATTCCATTTGAAGAGGTTTATGATCTTTTTGCTATTAGAATAATTTTAGATAGTGCTCCAGATAAAGAGAAAGCAGATTGTTGGAAAGCCTATTCCATTGTAACGGATTTGTACAGACCTAATCCAGATCGTTTGAGAGATTGGGTATCCTCACCTAAAGGAAATGGTTATGAATCTTTACATACTACAGTAATGGGGCCTAAAGGGCAATGGGTAGAGGTTCAGATCAGAACGCAACGCATGAATGAAATTGCCGAAAAAGGATTTGCTGCACATTGGAAATACAAAGAGTCAAGTAACGATAATGGCTTAGATCAATGGATTCAAAAAGTTCGTGAAATGCTAAGTAATCCAGAGGCCAATGCCCTAGATTTCTTGGATGATTTCAAGATGAACTTATTCTCGGATGAGATTTTCATATTTACCCCTAAAGGAGCCTTATTGCAATTGCCCTTAGGCGCTACAGCACTTGACTTTGCATTTGAAATTCATACCGATATAGGCGCTACTTGTATTGGAGCAAAAGTAAATCATAAATTAGTCCCTCTTTCCTATAAACTTCAAAATGGTGATCAAGTGGAAATAATCACCTCGAGTAAGCAAGTTCCAAAAGAAGATTGGTTAAATATCGTGGTGACAGCTAAAGCGAAGTCAAAAATTAAATCTTCACTCAAAGAAGAGAAACGCAAAATAGCTGAAAACGGAAAAGAAATTTTAGAAAGAAAATTAAAGTCTTTAAAGGTCACCTATAATACAGACAACCTAAATAAAATCGCTTATTTCTTTAAACTTCAATCGACGCAAGACTTATTTGTTTCAGTGGCTAATGGAAAAATAGAATTAAAAGATTTAAAAGAATATGTTGCCAGCGAAAAGGAAATTGAAAACCGACAAATAGATCCTAAGCTCGTTGAAAATCAACAAATCGAAAGTGTCTTAACCAAAGTTAAAAGCTCAGAAAGTGATATTTTGCTGATTGGCGAGGATATGCAAAAAATCGACTACAATTTGGCTGCCTGTTGCAATCCTATTCCAGGTGACGATGTATTTGGTTTTGTAACCGTTAATGAAGGCATCAAAATACATCGAACCAATTGTCCCAATGCTGCACAACTCATGTCTAATTATGGCTATAGAATTGTAAAGGCTAAATGGAATCGTCAAAAGGAATTAACCTTCTTAACCGGATTACACATTGTCGGGATAGATGACGTGGGCTTAATTAACAATATTACTAAAGTTATTTCTAACGATTTTAAAGTTAATATGCGCTCTATAACAGTTGACACCAATGATGGAATATTTGAAGGCTCTATCAAAGTTTTTGTAAATGATAAGGAACATTTGGACCAATTAATCCAAAATCTATTGGAAGTTAAAGGGGTAACAGGCGTGAGTAGATTTGATGCTTAAATCGGCTTAACATTATTTTTTTTTGTACCTTTGAATACAATTATGATGTCCGGACAAAATACCAACGAATTAGTTAGAAAAATCTTCGAAGCTTATCTCGAAAACAAGAATCTGAGAAAGACGCCTGAGCGCTTTGCCATTTTAGAAGAGATCTATTCAAGAAATGATCACTTTGATGTGGAGACACTTTATATTCACATGAAAAATCAAAAATATAGAGTTTCTCGTGCAACGGTTTACAACACTTTAGAACTCCTAGTTTCTTGTGATTTAGTTACTAAACATCAATTTGGGAAAAACATGGCCCAATTTGAAAAATCATATGGTTACCATCAACATGATCACGTAATTTGTATCGATTGCGGGAAAGTAGTTGAATTTTGCGATCCTAGGATTCATCAAATTCAAACCATGGTGGGAGATTTATTAAAATTTGACATTAAACACCATTCTTTAAATCTATATGGGGTTTGTTTTGATTGTAGTGCTGCCGCAGCCATTAAAGCAGCTCACACTAAAAACGCAGACTAATTTATTTTCACAATTATATAACACATAAAAGAAAAATGACGCAAGTTGATGTATTGCTTGGCCTACAATGGGGCGACGAAGGAAAAGGTAAAATTGTAGATGTTTTAAGTCCAAAATACGATTTAATAGCTAGATTCCAAGGTGGACCAAACGCCGGGCATACCCTTGAATTCGATGGTAAAAAGTTTGTATTAAACACGATTCCATCTGGTATTTTCAATGAAAATAGTTTAAATCTTATTGGAAATGGGGTTGTTATCGATCCGATTATCTTGAAAAGAGAATTAGATAATTTAAAACTTGCAGGTCATGATCCCATTGGAGAAGGAAAATTAGTTCTAGCTCGTAAAGCACATCTTATCTTACCGACACATCAGTTGTTAGATGCTGCCAATGAGCAAAAAATGGGTGCTGGTAAAATTGGGTCAACTTTAAAAGGTATTGGACCAACTTATATGGATAAGACGGGTCGTAATGGATTGCGAGTAGGTGACACAACTATGCCTGACTTTAAAGAAAAATACACCAAATTGGTGGAAAAGCATAAAGATATTCTTTCGCATTATGATTTTGAATATGATTTAACAGAAAAAGAAGCCGCATTTTTTGAAGCGATTGAATTCTTGAAATCTATTCCTCATGTTGATTCGGAACATTTGGTTAATCAATATTTAAAATCGAATAAAAAAGTTTTAGCTGAAGGTGCTCAAGGCACACTTTTAGATGTAGACTTTGGGTCCTACCCTTTTGTGACGTCATCTAATACGACGACAGCTGGAGCCTGCACCGGTTTAGGTATTGCTCCTAACAAAGTTGGCGATGTTTATGGAATATTCAAAGCATATTGTACAAGAGTAGGTGGAGGTCCATTCCCGACAGAATTAGATAATGAAGTCGGGGAAACATTAAGAGCGATTGGAAGAGAGTTTGGAGCCACTACTGGAAGAGCTAGACGCTGTGGCTGGATTGACCTTCCTGCATTAAAATATGCCATTATGTTAAATGGCGTTACCTCTTTAATTATGATGAAGGCCGATGTTTTAGATGGCTTTGATAGCATTTACGCTTGTACGCATTATGAATATAATGGCGAAACTATTGATTATATGCCATATGATATTCAGACCATCAAACCTAAGCCTGTTTACAAAGAAATAAAAGGTTGGAAATATGATTTAACTAAAATTCAAGAAATTAATGAAATCCCTGAAGCATTGAAGGATTACATTGCATTCTTAGAAAAAGAATTAGAAGTTAAGATTGAATATTTGTCAGTAGGTCCTGACCGAAATCAAACCTTAAAATTAAAATAAAAAAGAAAAGAAAGCCCTAATCCCTATTTGATTAGGGCTTTCTTTTTTACCTTTGTGCTTAGGTATGAATAGGCAATCTTTGAAGCTTCCACTTTCTGCAATTTTAGTTTGGCTGGATAAATTTCAACATGCCATTTGTTTGCATTCCCACCAATATAGCCTTAACGATCCTTATGCTAAATTTGATATCCTTATAGGGGCAGATGCCGAAGATAGTCTAAACGTTTCAAACCACGCTTTAGATGCATTGAAAGCCTTTCATGAAAAACATCAGGACTGGATGTTTGGTCTTTTAACTTATGATTTAAAAAATGAGATAGAAAACCTTAATTCTTCGAAAGCTGATCCTTTAGCGTTTCCTCCATTATTCTTTTTTGTTCCAAGATATGTTTTGGGCATTAAAAATAATGAAGTTACTATTTTAAAAGGCAGTCCAGATTTAATCCAGGAAATTCTAGCTTGCGAAAGGGATCCTTTTAGCACTAATGGAAAAGAACAAAATCTAAAACCGAATGCGGATCTACACCTAAAGCCAAAAATGGATAAGTCCGTTTATTTGCAGCAAGTGCAGCACCTTAAAAATCATATCAGTCGAGGTGATATTTATGAAGTTACTTTTTGTCAGGAGTTTTATGCAGATCAGGCTAAAATTGACCCTATTAAAACCTTTTACCTACTAAGTGAAAACTCGCCTACTCCATTTTCTAGTTTCTTCAAAATAGCTGATAAATTTATTCTATCTGCAAGTCCGGAAAGATATTTAGCCAAAAGAGGACAGCAAATTTTCTCGCAACCTATTAAAGGTACTGCCAGAAGAGGCAAAGACAGTATGGAAGATGAGCAAATTAAAATTACGCTTCGAAATAATCCAAAAGAATTAGCCGAGAATGTAATGATTGTTGATTTAGTTCGAAATGATTTAACTCGCTGTGCCAAACCAGGGACAGTAAAAGTTGAGGAGTTATTTGGATTATACACCTTCCCACAAGTTCATCAACTAATTTCAACGATTAGCTGTGAATTACAGGCAGATTTGCACTTTACAGAGGCTATAAGATCGAGTTTTCCAATGGGCTCGATGACTGGTGCTCCTAAAATTAGGGCCATGGAGTTAATTGAGGATTATGAAAAAAGTAAAAGAGGTGCCTTTTCTGGCTCAATTGGATGGATCAGCCCAGATGGAGATTTTGACTTTAATGTCTTAATTAGAACATTATTTTATAACGAATCAGCAGCTTATTTATCCTTCCAAGTTGGTGGAGCGATAACAGACTTGTCCGATATAGAGGAAGAATATAAGGAAACTTTGTTAAAAGCGCGGGCTTTATTCCAGACGCTAAAAGCTTCCTTATAAAATCATACATTAATTTATTTCTTATAATATTTTAAGGCTTCTGGTAGCGCTTTATTGATTTGATCAATTCGATCTTGATCAGTTGGGTGTGTACTTAAGAAAACAGGAGGCTTTTGTGCATTCGCACTGGCTTTAGCCATTCTTTGCCAAAATGCCACAGCGGATGTTGGATCATAACCAGCCATAGCCATGAATGATAAGCCCATTTTATCCGCTTCTAATTCCTGCTTCCTAGAATTTGGAAGGATATATACACCTTGAGCACCTAATCCATAAATCTCATTTAAAACGGATTGTGTAGCTTCAGAACTACCACTGGCTAATACGCCAACGGCTACTCCTCCTATTTGAGCTTTCATCATATCAGACGCTCTTTCCAAGGAATGTTGAGCAATGGCATGGGCAATTTCATGCCCCATAACAGTGGCTAAACCTAAATCATCGGCAGTAATAGGTAGAATTCCGGTATATACCGCTACTTTTCCTCCTGGCATACACCAAGCATTAATTTCAGGACTTTCTAATAAATTGAATTCCCACTTAAAACCCTTGATTAACTCTCCGTGTCCATTTTCATTCATGTATTTAACTACAGCTTGCTGAATCTTTGCGCCTACATTAATAACACGTTTCGCTTGAGCATTTGTAGTGGGTACAACTTTAATCTTAGGGTCCTTAAGTAAATTTGTGTAGGCTATAGCTGCTTGCTGCTCTAAATCAGCCGCAGTTACCCCAAAAGTCTTCACTTTTCTTCCAGTAAGCGGTACGACAGTAGTAGTACAAGCTGATAAAGCCAATGTTATGGCTAAAATTCCGGAGATATAAAATTGCTTTATTTTCATTTTTTCTTATATAAATAAACCTTGGATTCTTTACCTTTTAAGAGTCTTTCAATGTTTTTTTGATGCGTAACTAATATAAGTAAACACACCGATATACCGTATAATACCTCTGATTTAACCGAAGATGGAAATACAAAAACTGTTACGATTGGAAATACAAATCCTGCACAAATCGAACTTAGTGAAACGTAATGTGTGGTTAAAAGTACGATGACAAACACTAAAACACAGAGTAAAGCCGCATTAGGATTAATAGCTAAAACCATACCGCATAAAGTAGCTACCCCCTTGCCCCCCCTAAAACCAGCAAAAATTGGGAATAAATGCCCCATAACAGCAATTACGCCTAAGGCTAATTCATAATTTACAAATTGCGGAGTATTAATCTGACCCGTAACAGAAAATCCAATCAAATAGGCTAGTTTAGTAGCCGTATATCCTTTCAAAATATCGATGATCATCACGGCGATACCAGCCTTTTTACCTAATACTCGAAACGTATTAGTAGCTCCAGCATTTCCAGAACCGTATTCCCTAACATCAACTCCATAAAAGGCTTGGCCTATCCATACAGCTGTTGGGATAGAACCCAATAAATAAGCCGTAATCAACGCCGAAATAGAATAGATCGAAATCATAAGCCTGTAAAAATACTAATTTTCCTTCTTTTCAATGATTTTAATCTTAAAAAGCCTTTAAACTTAAGTCTAAACTTTTTACGGAATGGGTTAAGACGCCCATAGAAATGTAGTCAACACCTGTTTCAGCGTATTCTATTACATTTTCAAGGCTTATACCACCAGAGGCTTCTGTAATGTAGCGATGATTAATCAATTCCAGCGCTCGCTTAATATCGGATGGTTTAAAGTTATCCAACATAATACGTTGCACTTGACCACAATTTAAAACTTCTTCTAATTCTTGGAAATTACGAACTTCGATCTCAATCTCAAGTTTCTTTTGATTTTCAACAAGATATTTGTTGGCCGCTTGAATTGCGGCTTGAATACCACCTGCATAATCCACATGATTATCTTTAATTAAAATCATGTCATAAAGTCCCATTCTATGATTCACACCCCCTCCTATTTTAACAGCCCACTTTTCTAAAAGGCGCATTCCAGGAGTAGTTTTCCGTGTATCTAAAACTTGAGTATGATAAGGCTTTAAAATTTCAACAACATGATGCGTAGTGGTTGCAATACCACTCATACGCTGCATACAATTTAAGACTAGTCTTTCTGCCAACAATATAGAGCGAACTGAACCATAAACATGGAATGCTACATCTGACACCTGAACGAAATCTCCATCTTTTTTAAAGAGTTCAACCTTGAGGTTGAAATCAATTTCCTTAAAGATTTGTAGTGCTAATTCTACACCAGCAAGAATTCCCTCTTCCTTAACGAGCAGTTTTGCACGTCCTTCTGCTGATTGAGGTATAGTTGACAGGGAAGTATGATCACCATCACCAACATCTTCAGCAATGGCATTTTTAACAAATAAAGCTATAGTACTTGTATCCAAAGTTTATGAATTTAGATTCAAAATTAGCAAAATCCAGGAATAAACCGAATATCATTCGCGTTCTATTCTGAGTTCACTTATTAAAAAGACGTTAGAATTTCGCTGTTTACTGAAGGTGATGAGCACCCTAAATTTGGAATTTTTAGCATAGAGATAAAAGCTACCAAACCTATAAAGTGGGTCATTATTAAGCTTTTGCGTCACCTGAATTTTTTGTGGAGCATTCTTCAGAAAAAAATCTTTTAATATTTGTTCTGACTGTGCTTTACTGTAGACATCTTCTTGGTCAATAATAATAAGTTCTACAGTTTGGGCAAAATGTTTAGCCACCTCTTTGCTATTCGCATTCTTGAAATGTAGTGCAATTTCATCAATTACATCGCTATTAATATTCCCCTTAACAGGATTATTAATCAGAATTAACAAGAATAACAATAATGGTTTCATTTTATTCAGCACTCATCTTTTCTTTAGCTAAAACTATGCCAATGTTAATTAGTTTGATTTTAATATTCCCCAATGCTTTTGCTTATATTTGTCTATTAATATATCAATATAGCATGCTTAAGATGGATAAAAAAGCAGTATTACTCATATTAGACGGATGGGGTTACGGAAATAGAAACCAAGGAGATGCCGTTTTTAAGGCAAATACACCTTTCTTTGATTATCTATTGGAAAAGTATCCGAACGCCAAACTTCAAGCCTCTGGAGAGGCTGTTGGCTTGCCTGTTGGCCAAATGGGTAATTCAGAAGTTGGTCATATGAACCTGGGGGCAGGAAGAGTAGTATACCAAGAGCTAGGAAGAATTAATCAAGCTATTGTGAATGGTGAATTAGCTCAAAACTTCAATTTATTAAGCGCTCTTCAATATGCAAAAAGCATGGGGAAAAGTGTGCATTTTATTGGCTTGGTTTCAGATGGAGGTGTTCATGCTCATATAAATCATCTAAAAGCACTTATTGATATTTGTGAAACTGAACAAATCACGAACTCCTATATCCATGCTTTCCTTGATGGAAGAGACACTGATCCAAATAAAGGTTTATCTTATATTTCCGATTTAGAAGATTATTTAAAAAATAAAAATACAGAATTAGCTTCTTTGGTAGGGCGATATTATGCTATGGACCGAGACAATCGCTGGGAACGCATTAAATTAAGTTACGACTTAATGGTTAAAGGATTTGGGATTGCTCATCAAGATCCCATTCAGGCCATTAAAAACTCCTATGCGGAAGGAATTACGGATGAATTTTTAAAACCGGTTGTTATTGTAGGGGAAGATTACCAACCTAAAACTACTATTGCCGAAGGCGATGTTGTCATTTGTTTTAATTTCAGAACTGACCGAGGTAGGGAAATTACCACAGCTTTAAGCCAACAAGACTTTCCAGATTTTGAGATGCATAAATTGAATTTGCATTATTTAACGATGACCAGTTATGATGAGAGTTTTAAAGGGGTAAAAGTATTATTCGAAAAAGATGATTTGAAAAACACCTTGGGTGAAGTTTTAGAAAAGGCAGGAAAAAATCAAATAAGAATTGCCGAAACTGAAAAATACCCCCATGTAACTTTCTTCTTTTCTGGCGGCAGGGAAAAACCTTTTAAAAATGAAAAACGTTTATTAATTCCTTCGCCTAAAGTAGCTACTTATGATTTGCAACCTGAAATGAGTGCAGATCAAATTACAGCGGCTATTTTACCTGAATTAAAAAGTAAATGGGCTGATTTTATTTGCTTAAACTTTGCCAATCCAGATATGGTAGGACATACAGGCGTATTTGGCGCTGTAATCAAAGCGGTTGAAAAAGTTGATGCCTGCCTGAAAGAAGTTGTTCATACTGGAATTGAAAATGGCTATTCTTTCCTCGTATTGGCGGATCATGGAAATGCAGAATACATGTTAAATGATGATCTTTCTGTCAATACGGCACATACCACCAATTTAGTGCCTTGCATTTTAATTGACAAAGATTTTCATCATTTATCCGATGGAAAATTAGGTGATATCGCCCCAAGTATTTTAAAAATTTTAGGCATTCAAACTCCTGAGGAGATGACAGGCTCATGTATAGTATTTTAAACCGAAGTAAAATCATAACTATAAGTTTGATAGCCTTATTTTGTTTGGCCTGTAGCCCTGCTCCAACTGAAGTGAGTAGTTTGAGTTATTTTGATCTAAGTAGCTTTATGAAGACTGAAATAAAAAGACTACATGCTCAAAATTTTGCACTAAAAAAGGAAATCTCCGTAAATGGCGCAGAGGAAAGTAAAACGATAGCCAAGCCAGATTTTGAGAAAGAATTAGCTAGCTTTTTAGAAGGGGATATCAATAAAAAAGCATGGCAAGGTAGTTTTGAAAAGGATTCGACTGCAGAAATTATTCAGTATACCCGTCTTCGTAAGGATGTACCTGTTAAAAAATTAAGTATTCACAAATGGTTAGATACGATTCAAAAAGTGGAAATTATCATGGAGCGGAAAAACATCCTATACCATACAATTGACACTCTGATTTATAAGTCTAAAACAGGTTATGAAATAAGAAAATTTCAAAAAGTTAAACTGCTTGCCGCCAAAAAATATAAAATCATTGGTCAATTTAATTAAAGCATCTATTTAAGGCTAGCGATCTGCGCTTTTACATAGTCAACTAAATCAACGATATCTTTTCTAAGCGGTTGCGTTACCAAGACTTTTTGAAAGTCCGCAATAGATTGATTAAATAATCCCACACAAGCGGTTTTATCGACTGAACGTTTAATACTATAGGACTTGAAAATCGCATAGTCTTTCAAGGCGATTCCCCTATTTTGTAAAATCTGGATATCTTCCTCACCATTGATTTCAATAGCTTTAGTAAAATCCTTAATTGCAGAAGTATAAAAACTTTCACGCAGTGAAACTTGGTTCTGTTTTGGTGAATTAGCTAGATTTAAACGAGCTTTTCCTCGATAATAATAAGCTGAATAATCATTTGGCTTTACTGCTAATAACTTACTGTAGGTACCAATCGATTTATCAAACTCACCAATCTGAAAATAAGAATAACCTAGAGCACGTAATACATTAGGATTATTAACCTCGTTAGCATCAGCTTTTTCAAGATTAATTACCGCATTTTTAAAATCTCCCTTCATCCAAGCCTGCATACCCATTTTCTCATAAGCATCCGTAGCTTGCGCTAAAACAGTTTGATTAGAAATTATTAGGATTAAAAATATACATTTTAATAGTTTCATGTTTAGGGGATTCTTTATTCTATGGTTTTCCAAATTTATACAATAACGCTTATTTTTTCCAAATATGATAATTAATCCTAAAATTCGCTGACTTTTTAACAGTATATACTTCGAATAGTATCTTTGGCATAAGAGTTGAACAAGTCTAGAAAATAATTAACAAGAATATTTTATGATAAACGCTGTCAGTTTGTCGTAAACTCCATATAAATAAATAGCATTGATGAGTAAAGAAGATCAATTTGATTTTAGTTTTAGTCTACCAATAATCAACGAAGACACGGAATTTTTTCCTTTAATGTCTCAACAAGATGAAGATGAGATGAATAGTGAAGAGACCCCAGAAATATTATCCATTTTACCCCTTAGAAATACGGTTTTATTTCCTGGCGTAGTTATACCAATTACAGTTGGAAGAGATAAATCGATTAAGCTGATAAAAGATGCCTATAAAGGTGATCGTATAATCGGCGTGGTTTCTCAAAGAAATGTAGATATTGAAGACCCGACATTTGATCAATTAAATGCCGTTGGCACGGTAGCTCAAATTGTTAAAATGTTGCAAATGCCTGATGGTAACACCACTGTTATTATTCAAGGAAAACAGCGCTTCCAATTAGTACAAGAAGTACAATCAGAGCCCTACTTTAAAGTGGTGGTAGCTAAGTTTGCGGAGTCAAAATTAAAGAATGACAAGGAATTTAAAGCTTTGGTAGCCTCTATCCGAGAAATGTCCGCGCAAATCATTCAATTATCCCCTAATATCCCTAGTGAAGCAGCTATTGCGCTTAAAAACATTGAAAGTACTTCTTTCTTGATTAATTTCATTTCCTCTAACATGAATGCCGATGTGGCAGAAAAACAAAAAATGTTGGAGATGGGTAATCTCAGAAAGCGTGCGGAAAGAGTAATGGAATTACTTACTTCAGAATTGCAGATGCTGGAATTAAAAAACCAGATACAATCGAAGGTGAGAACCGATTTAGATAAACAGCAAAGGGATTATTTTCTAAATCAACAATTAAAGACTATTCAAGAAGAATTAGGTGGAAATAGTAATGAGTTAGAAATTGAAAATCTAAAATCAAGAGCTAAAAAGAAAAAATGGGCGACAGAAATGGCCGAGTTTTTCCAAAAGGAAATGGATAAACTAAGCCGCATGAATCCATCTGCACCGGATTACTCCATACAATTAAACTATCTTGAATTACTCTTGGATTTACCATGGAATGATTTTACAAAAGATAATTTTGACTTAAAGAGAGCACAAAAAATCTTAGATAAAGATCATTATGGTTTAGAAAAAGTTAAAAAGAGAATTATTGAGTATTTAGCTGTTTTAAAGCTGAAAAAAGATATGAAAGCGCCTATATTATGTCTAGTTGGCCCTCCAGGAGTCGGCAAAACATCCTTAGGACGCTCTGTTGCTAAAGCGCTTAACAGGAAGTATGTTCGAATGGCCTTAGGTGGCGTTCGAGATGAGGCTGAAATCAGAGGGCATCGTAAAACTTATATTGGCGCAATGCCAGGCAGAATAATCCAGTGTATTAAAAAAGCTGGGGCTTCTAATCCTGTTTTTGTTTTAGACGAAATTGATAAAGTAGGTTCTGACTTTAGAGGCGATCCTTCTTCAGCTTTATTAGAGGTTTTAGATCCAGAACAAAACAAAGCTTTTAATGACCATTATGTGGAGGCTGATTATGATTTATCTAATGTTTTATTCATAGCTACAGCTAACTCATTAAGCACAATTCAACCGGCCTTATTAGACAGAATGGAAGTGATTGAAGTTAACGGCTATACGATTGAAGAAAAAGTTGAAATTGCTAAAAAATACCTGCTTCCTAAGCAAAAAGAACAACATGGTTTAAAGCCAAAGGATTTAAATTTAAAGCCTAGTTTGATTGAAAGGATTGTAGAAGACTATACTAGAGAATCGGGTGTTAGAGGTTTAGAGAAAAAAATAGGTTCCTTAACTAGAGGTATTGCTACTAAAGTAGCAATGGATCAAGCTTATGATACCAATCTTGAACTTGCAGATGTTGAACAAATATTAGGTCCACCTATTTTTGAAAAAGATCTATATGAGGGTAATAGCGTAGCGGGAGTGGTAACAGGTTTAGCTTGGACACAAGTAGGCGGGGACATTTTATTTATTGAAGCAAGCCTTAGCCAAGGTAAAGGAAAATTAACCTTAACTGGAAATTTAGGGGACGTTATGAAGGAATCTGCTATCATAGCTTTAGCTTATATGCGTTCAAATGCGGAATTATTTGGCTTACACCCTTTAATCTTTGATCAATATGATGTTCATATTCACGTACCTGCAGGTGCGACGCCAAAAGATGGTCCTTCAGCAGGAATAACCATGTTAACAGCCTTAACTTCAGCTTTTACCCAGAGAAAAGTTAAAAGTCATTTAGCCATGACTGGTGAGATTACTTTAAGAGGTAAAGTTTTACCTGTGGGGGGTATTAAAGAAAAAATACTCGCTGCAAAACGTGCTAATATCAAAGAAATTATCCTTTCTAAATCAAACAAGAAAGATATTTTAGAGATAAAAGAAGACTATATTAAGGATTTAAAGTTCCATTATGTGGAATCCATGAGTGAAGTTATTAACTTAGCCTTATCGAAAGATAAAGTTGAACATGCTCAAGATATAAGTTATAAAGCTCCACAAAAAAATGAGTTTAAAGAAACTTAGTATATTATTCTTAATAACCATTCACTCTTATTTGCTTTTTGCTCAAGAGTCATCCAAAAGTTCAAATTTCAGGAATGAATTTGGCTTTCAATCAGATAACGACGCCTATCTATTTCAAGGACAGGATCAATATTATACCAATGGCTTGTTTATTTCTTATAAACAAGCCATTCATCCAAAAAACTTCAAGACCGCTAAATTAGATAATAAAATTTGGGATCTAGAAATTGCGCAATTAATGTTTAACCCCAAGAGCGGATATGCTCCAGATCCTACAAAACACGATAGACCTTTTGCAGCCTCCTTATTCGCTAGTTATGCCCTGAGTAATTTTTACACTAATCATTCCTTATTTAAGTGGACAATACAAGGGGGAACTATAGGACCAAAAGCCCTTGGTAAAGAAGCTCAAGAATTATTGCATCAAACTGCAGGCTTTTATGAAGTTAAGGGTTGGGAATATCAAATAGAAAATGCTTGGCTAGCGCAATTAAAGTTTGACTATTTTAAAGAGTTTACATCCTTGAGTCACCCCAAATTTAATTGGGGACTTGGATCAGCAATAAATTTAGGAACAATCCATAATAACCTTAATTTTCATTTATTATTCAGATTTGGACGTATCCAAGCTTTGAGTCAATCTAGCTTTTTTTCTAGTCACTTAAAACACAAAGATTCCCCTTCGAGTAGGTTATTAGAATCTTTTTTTTATTTAAAGCCTCAACTCAATTTTATAGCAACAGATGCTACGCTTCAAGGAAATTTATTTGACAATAATAGTCGGATCACTTTCAAACCCCAAGCTTGGGTAACTTCCGCTCAAATTGGTTATCAATTTATGGTAAAACGATTCCGATTCGATTATCATATGATTTTTAATTCTAAAGAAGTTAAAAGCTCTGCTCTCTCCCATCAATATGCTAGTGTTGGTATTTACTACCAATTCAATTAAGTTATAATCGTATATTTGCCACAATGAGAAAGAACATCGTGATAGCTATTGACGGCTATTCTTCTTGTGGAAAAAGTACATTAGCTAAAGCTCTAGCTAAGAGATTAGGTTTCATTTACATTGATAGTGGCGCTATGTACCGCGCTGTTACCTTATATTTTTTGAGAAACAAAGTGGACATTAATAACGAGCAAGAAGTTATTGAGGCACTAAAAAATATTACGCTTAACTTTCATGCCCGAGATTATGAATCTCACATTTTACTCAATGGAGAAGAAGTATCTGAAGAAATTAGGCAAATGCCTGTATCTGAAAATGTAAGTGCCGTATCTGCCCATAAATTAGTAAGACATGATATGGTTCGTCAACAACAAAGGATGGGCCAGCAAAAAAATATTGTTATGGATGGCCGGGACATTGGCACTGCAGTTTTTAAAGATGCTCAAATTAAATTCTTTATGACAGCAGACTCAAAGATTAGAGCAGAAAGAAGATTCAAAGAACTCCGAGCAAAAGGTGACACTAAGACTACTCTAGAAGAAGTGTTTGAAAATCTCGCTCATCGTGATTATGCAGACACCACAAGAGCAGAAAGTCCTTTAGTTAGAGCAGATGATGCCATTGTTTTAGACAATACAGAATTAAGTCCTGAAGAACAATTAGATATTGCATATGCACATGTAAAGCCTTATCTTGATTGATATTTTATTTTATGTCAAAAATAAGCGCTTACTATTTACTCATTCTTCTTTTTTGCTTACAAGCTTCCTCAGTTTTTGCGCAGAAATGGACTAATCTATTCAATGGTAAAAACCTCAACAAATGGGAAGTTAAAATAGCCAAACACCCTTATCAACATAATTTTTTAGAAACTTTTCAAGTTAAGGATAATTATTTAACAGTAGATTACTCAAAATATGATAATTTTAATGAGCAATATGGTCACTTGTTCTATAGCAAACCTTATTCTTATTATGTCTTAGAAATTGAATATCGTTTCATTGGAACTCAACTAGAAGGAGGACCAGGCTGGGCTTATAAAAATTCAGGTCTTATGCTTCATAGTCAAGACCCTAAAACGATGTTAATTGATCAAGACTTTCCAATTTCTATTGAAGCACAGTTTTTAGGTGGGGATGCCACAGGGAATCGAAGCAATAGTAACGTATGCACACCTGGTACAACGATAGAGATCAATAATAAATTAATTACTGCGCACTGTATAGAATCAAAATCTAAAACCTATAGAGGTGAAAATTGGGTAAAGGCACAAATTATTGTTTTAGGGGATCAATTGATAGAGCATGTTTTAGATCAAGAAGTTGTACTATCTTATAAAAATCCAAAGATTGGAGGCGGTAATGTGCTGAATTATGATCCCAAAATTAAAATAGATGGTCAGCCACTAAAAAGCGGCTATATCGCTATTCAAAGTGAAAGCCACCCCATCCAATTTAAAACAATTCGATTACTGAATTTAGAAAAACACAAAAATAATCCTCAAAAATTAGAGTCAGTTTTAAAAACAATTTATCCTAACTTTATACTTTCCAAATAATTTTATACTCCGCTTATGCGCTTATCTATTTTAATCCTTTTTTTATTTTCCATTACGAGTCTTGGTTCATTTGCGCAAGAGAAATATAAAATTACTGCAGATAAATTGAATGTAAGAAGTACGAATGATCCAAAAAGTAAGATAATAGCTTATGTTCCTCAAAATGAAATTGTAGAAGTCATTGACAACAAAGACCCAAAATTCATAAAGATTAAATTAAGAAAAAAAGAAGGTTGGATTAGTAGAGAGTTTGTCACTTTAGTTCAGAAAAATCCAGTAGAACAAGCGAAAGCCACTAGCCCAGAAACTTTAAAAGTGGATTCAATCAAACCAAGCCCGAGCACTGATAGCTTAGCTCAAAGTTCAAATTCTAGTAGTATTTTTAACTCTTCTATGTATGCTTCTTATATGCATTCAAGCCATTGGGTTTTTATAATCTCCATTCACATTGTTGCCTTTTCTTTATTCTTTTTAATTTACGAATACGTTAATTCAAATCTTTATAAAACATTCGCTTTTATTGCCCTAATCATCTTCTCTTACACGATCTATCAAGGCTTCATAAAGCGAAAAAATGTTTTAGGAAAATACCACAGTCTAGTTAATAACCAATTTTCTACCTTTGAATTTAAACCAAGCGGTGAAGTGCTGATTTACGATCAACTCATGGATTCCACCTATAGAACTACTTATCAAGTAGAAGGTTCAATGGTTTACTTTAAACAAGATGAAAATCTGTTTATAATGATAATTAAGGACGACACGACCTTATTAGGCGACGGCTTTTTAAAAGGTCAATATGTTAAATAGCAAAAAAATAAGGATAGATTCCTAAGAATCAGAACATTTATTTAATTTTTATTTTATATAAAAAAAGATTTTTATACCTTTGCAGTCCCTAAATAGGGAACAAAGGAGAAAATTAATTAATGGCTAAAAAACAAGTAGCAGAAAAAGAACTAGAGGCTAAAAAAGCCGAACTACAAGGTGCAGACGCTCGTCTTGCCGAGAAAGAAACTATTGAATCAGAAGCTGATTCAGTATCGATCGAACAAATCAAATCTTCATTAGCGACTCCAGATCAAGATTTTGACTGGGATGCAGATGAAAAAGTATTCGGAAATTACAATGATGAAGACCGTAAAAAGTTTGAAGCTATGTATTCTGACACTTTCAATCAAATCACTCAAGGTGAAATTATCAGCGGTATTGTGGTATCTATTACCAACAAAGATGTTGTTTTAAACGTAGGATTTAAATCTGATGGTTTAGTATCTGCATCTGAATTCCGTGATATGCCTGATTTGAAAATTGGCGATTCAGTGGATGTTTTCGTAGAAGCTCCAGAAGATGCAAATGGTCAATTGATTTTATCTCGTAAGAGAGCAAAAACTCAGCGTTCTTGGGAAACTATCAACGCTGCACTTGACAATGACACCATTATCAATGGTTTCGTGAAGAGCCGTACTAAAGGTGGTTTAATCGTTGACATCATGGGTGTAGAGGCCTTCTTACCTGGATCTCAAATTGATATTAAACCAATCCGTGATTACGATGTTTATGTAGGTAAAACTATGGAATTCAAAGTGGTAAAAATTAACCACGAATTCAAAAACGTTGTAGTTTCACACAAAATCCTAATTGAAGACGATTTAGAAAGCCAAAAAGTAGAAATCGTTTCTAAATTAGAAAAAGGTCAAGTATTAGAAGGAACTGTTAAAAATATTACTGACTTCGGTGTATTCATCGATTTAGGTGGTGTTGACGGTTTATTACATATTACGGATATCTCTTGGGGTCGTATCGAACATCCAAAAGAGGTATTAACATTAGATCAAAAAATCAACGTTGTTGTTTTAGACTTTGATGACGAGAAAAAACGTATCGCTTTAGGTTTAAAACAATTAACTCCACATCCTTGGGAAAATTTAGATGCTAACATCACTGTAGGATCTAAAGTAAAAGGTAAAATTGTAACTGTAGCTGATTACGGTGCATTCTTAGAAATCATCCCTGGCGTTGAAGGTTTAATTCACGTATCTGAAATGAGCTGGTCTCAAAACTTACGTAACCCTCAAGAGTTCTTAAAAGTAGGTGATGAAATCGAAGCTGAAGTTTTAACTTTAGACAGAGATGAGCGTAAAATGAGCTTAGGTATCAAACAATTAACTCAAGATCCTTGGGGTAATGTAGCAGAAAGATATCCAATCGGAAGCAAACATAAAGCAGTAGTTAAAAACATGACTAACTTCGGTGTGTTTGTAGAAATCGAAGAAGGTATTGATGGATTAATCCATATCTCTGATTTATCTTGGAGCAAAAAAATCAATCATCCAAATGAATTCACTAAAGTTGGTGATACATTAGATGTTGTTGTGCTTGAGTTAGATGTAGAAAACCGTAAATTAAGTTTAGGTCACAAACAATTAGAAGAGAATCCTTGGGATACTTTCGAAACGATCTTTACTTTAGATTCAGTTCACCAAGGTACTGTAGTTAAAGTTACAGACAAAGGTGCTGTTATCGCTTTACCATATGGTGTAGAAGGATTTGTTCCTACTAAACACATGGCTAAAGAAGACGGTTCTGTAATCAAAGCTGAAGAAACAAATGATTTCAAAATCATTGAATTTAACAAAGATGCTAAACGTATCGTAGTTTCTCACGCTCGTATTTGGGAAGAAGCTAAAGCTGAAGCCTTACAAGAAGAAAGAGCAACTAAGAAAAAAGAAGCTAAAGCAGCTAACACAGCTGTGAAAAAAGTTAAAGAATCTGTAGAGAAATCAACTTTAGGCGACTTAGGCGTATTAGCTCAATTAAAAGAGCAAATGGAAGGTGAAGAAAAAAAGTCTAAAAACTAATTTCCCAACCTAGCTTAACATGTAAAGAGCGACCCAAATGGGTCGCTCTTTTTTTATGCGCATTTTTTTTTATATTGTTCTAAAATTTCTCATAATATTATTCATGTCCTATTTAAACAAGCACATTCTACTTCTTTTACTTTTCTTATCCAGTTTAAAAATCTATGGTCAAGATATTATACCTAAACCCGTAGAAATTAAATTAGACTCTATAAGTAATTCATTTACGTTTAACCCTCAAACACAAATTATCTATCAGGATAGCCTTTTAACACCAGTTATTAACTATTTTCAAGACTATGTTAAAGAACAATATCATTTTAGTTTAAACCAGCATTATAAGCCTAAATTGACTGCTGGAGAATCAAACATTTATTTAGCCTATGATGCCAGTCTAAAATCTCCAAATGGAGCCTACAAATTAGAAGTAAAACCAAATCATATACGTATTTCTGCGGCAAACAATGAGGGCCTATTCTATGGGATTCAAAGTTTAATTCAATTACTTCACCCTGAAAAGACTAGCTATCAAGCGATTCAAATTCCGTCTTTAAGTATATATGATTATCCTAGATTTCAATACAGGGGTATGCATTTAGATGTTAGCCGACACTTTTTTGATGTGCCAATGATTAAAAAATACATCGATTATTTGGCCTTGCATAAACTCAACTATTTTCATTGGCACCTAACCGATGATCAAGGCTGGAGAATTGAAATTAAAAAATATCCAAAACTAACTGAAATTGGAGCTTGGAGATCAGGCACGATTATCGGTTTATTCCCTGGTAAAGGCAATGAACATATCAAATATCAAGTACTTCCAGATCAAATAAAAATAAGCCCTGCCAATCATGAAATCAAAACCGACGGCATTAAATACGGTGGCTTTTACACGCAAGAAGAAGTTAAAGAAGTGATTAAATATGCCGCTGAACGTTTTATTACAATAATCCCCGAAATCGAAATGCCAGCACATAGTATGGCGGCTTTGGCGGCTTATCCTGAACTTGGCACTGAACCCCATATTAAAAAACAGGTAGCTACCACATGGGGCATGTTTAATAAATATAATAATGTATTTCAAGCAAGTGAAAGCACATTTTCATTTTTAGAAGATGTGTTGGCAGAAGTTGCGATGCTTTTTCCTTCTCCTTATATACATATAGGCGGAGATGAAGCGTCTAAAGTATGGTATAAACAATCCAAAGAAACGCAAGCCTTCATGCAAAAGCATCAAATTAAAACAGAAGTTGAACTCCAGAGTTATTTTATCCGCAGAATGGAAAAATTTCTCAATAGTAAAAATAAAACCATTATTGGTTGGGATGAAATCTTAGATGGGGGTTTAGCGCCAAATGCCGTAGTTATGAGTTGGCGTGGTGAAAAAGGTGGAATTTCTGCTGCCCAACAAAAACATAAAGTCATCATGAGCCCAGAGCATATCTTGTACTTTAATCACAGTCAATTTTTAAAAGATGATAGTCTAACTGTTAAAAAAATTAGCACACTGGAAAACGTTTATGCCTATGACCCCGTTCCTTCCGTATTAAGTAATACAGAGCAAACATATATCTGGGGAGCACAAGCGAATCTTTGGACAGAATATATTAGTAATCCCAAAAAAATTGAATATATGCTATTTCCGAGGCTTTCCGCTTTAAGTGAAATAACCTGGAGTCCTAAACATTCCAAAAACTTTTTAGATTTCAAACAGCGTTTACAAACGCAACTCAAACGTTATCGCTTTTGGGGTATTCAATACGCAAAAATTGAGTCTAATCTATAAAACGTTCTTTTTCTGATGGAGTGAGCACACGACATGCACCTGTTGAATTGATGAGTTTATGTCGATACTTGCTGATCATTTCATAAACAAAATCACGTAAAAAACGAGGAAATATACGTCCGAAATAATAAAAAAACGGCCAAATACCCGATAACTGACTAGCAATTAAAAGAACCGCATCCGATTTAAAGTAAATTTTTCCGTTTTGCCACAATACTAGAGAATCAGGTATTTGTTCATCCTTCTTTTTTAACTCCTGCATTAATTGATGCTGAGCTAATGGACCTTGCAGGGACGCGAATTTAAATACAGCCCTTTTATCGTTGTCCATAATAAAGTTAATGGACCTATTACAAAACAAGCAAGTAGAATCGAAAAATACGACTGTCTCTTCCAGTACCATATTCAAATTTATCCAATAAAAAACTATATAAAGAATATCAATTTTAATTAAATTTAAAAATGATTAGAAAGCTTTTACTACTCCTACTAATGCTATGCCATGTGCATTTATTTGCTCAAACCAAAAAGAGAGCACGAGATTACGGCATACAAATTGGTATAATGCCAACTGGCAAATTAAATGCCATTACAGATGTTAAAGGTGTGGCTGTAGGTCATGAAACCTTAATCGAAGGAGAACAGATCAGAACTGGTGTCACAGCTATCCTCCCACATACAGGAAATATTTTTCAAGAAAAAGTACCTGCTGCCGTGTTTTCCGGAAATGGTTTTGGGAAATTAGCTGGCAGCACTCAAATACAAGAATTGGGGAATCTGGAAAGCCCTATTATCTTAACAAACACGCTAAGTGTACCCGTAGCTATGTCTGCAGCGACTAGCTATTTACTAAATCAAGTCGCCAATGAAAAAGTAAAATCTATAAATGCAGTTGTTGGAGAAACAAATGATGGTGTATTAAATGATATTCGTGCCAGAGTAATTCAAGAATCCCATGTTCTAAAAGCCATCAAAAATGCACGTTTAGATAATATAGATGAAGGAAATGTAGGAGCTGGTACCGGCACGGTTTGCTTTGGTTTTAAAGGTGGAATTGGGACAGCCTCTCGCCTACTTCCTGAAAGCTTAGGAGGTTATACTGTAGGGGTTCTAGTGCAAAGTAATTTTGGAGGAAATTTAACTATTGACGGTGTTCCTATTGGAGAAGAGCTACAGAAATTTAGTTTTAGTAATCAACTTCTTAATAATGTTGATGGCTCTTGTATGATAATTGTAGCAACAGATGCGCCATTAGATGCCCGAAACTTAGAAAGGTTAGCGAAACGAGCCTTTTTAGGACTTGGAAGAACAGGGGGTATCGTTTCTAATGGTAGTGGAGATTATGTATTAGCTTTTTCCACTTATGCTAAAAATAGAATTGCGCATGAATCTAAAGGAAGAACCCAAAACGTCGAGCTACTGCATAATGACCAAACCTCAGCCCTATTTATGTCAGCTATAGAAGCCACGGAAGAAGCGATCATCAATTCATTATTTATGGCTGAAGACATGACTGGACATTTAAAATCAAACATTAAAGCATTAGATCCAAATGAAATCTTACCTTTATTAAAAAAATACAATCGCTTAAAATGAATCCATTATTCGCATCTATAAATCTAGAAATCGTTCCAGTACAAGAAGCAAAATTGTCTATCCAAGACTTATCAATTCAAAGGGGCTTTGGGATATTTGACTTTTTAAAAATAGTGGACGGCAAGCCTATATTTTTAAATAATCACATCGATCGCTTTTATAATTCTGCCAAAGAAATGTATATGGAGGTTCTAATAGATAAAGAAGGACTCACACAACATATATTAAAATTAGTTGAAGTAAATAACATGCCAGATGCTGGATTGAAATTCATTTTAACTGGAGGTTATTCCGAAGATGGTTATACTTTGAGTCAGCCCAATCTCGTTATCGCTCAAAATTATTTTAAAATGGAAAGATCATTGGTTTCCAATCCACTACGCCTAATGTCTTACGAACATCAAAGACAAGTTCCAACGGTTAAAACAATTGATTATTTACAAGCCATCCGATTACAACCAAGCCTAAAGTCAAGAAATTTAGACGACATTATTTATCTCCATCAAGGTTTAGTAAGAGAATGTCCAAGAGCTAATATATTTATGGTCAAAGAAAATGAAGTAATCACCCCAAAAAACGAAATATTAGCTGGAATTACAAGATCAAAAATCTTAAATTTAAAGCTAGAAGGTTATACCATAAAGACTAAAGATTTTACTTATGATGAACTCTTAAAGGCCGATGAAGTATTTATTAGTAGTTCCACTAAAAATGCCACAGCAGTTTCTCATATTGACGATATTCAAATTGGAAATGGTCAAGTAGGCCCAATAACATCAAGAATAAACAACCAATTATGGGACTTAATCCTGCAAGAAACTAAGGCTTAGAATCTCACTGATTAAGATTTTTTAAATTAAAACTATTAAGTTAAACTTATTATATATATTTGCATAATCCTTATTTCATGCAAAAGAGAACACTTTTAAGCGGTCAGAAATTTCAAATAACGATTAAGCGACTTTGCCATCAATTAATTGAAAATCACACCGATTTTTCTTCAAGCGTTTTAATTGGCATTCAACCGAGAGGTATTTATTTTGCCGATCGTGTACAGCAAGAACTCAAGCAAATTTTACCTCAATCTACTATTCAAAAAGGAAATTTAGATATTACTTTTTTCAGAGATGATTTCCGTAGAAAAGATGGTTTATTAACAGCAAATAGTAGTGATATAAACTTTCTTATTGAAGGAAAACGCGTTATCTTAATCGATGATGTACTTTGGACTGGACGTACAATCAGAGCTGCTATGGACGCTTTATTGGCTTTTGGAAGACCTGAAAAAGTTGAATTAATGGTTCTTATTGACAGGCGTTTTTCTAGACACCTTCCTATTGAGCCAAATTATATCGGGCAACAAGTAGACAGTGTGG
The DNA here is from genome assembly GCA_964592575.1 of uncultured Pedobacter sp. Classification (GTDB taxonomy): domain Bacteria; phylum Bacteroidota; class Bacteroidia; order Sphingobacteriales; family Sphingobacteriaceae; genus Pedobacter. Next base: position 16,647 of record CAZQFF010000010.1, on the reverse strand, counting down.
ATTCGCAAAAAGTAAAAGTTTCTTGGCAGGAAAATGAAGGAGAAGACAAAGTGGTTTTATTATCAGAAAAGTAAATTAAAATGGGCGCAGATAAACTTTCTAATAGACATCTTTTAGGTATAAAAGATATTAACCGAAAGGATATTGAATTAATTTTAGAAACTGCAAAAAACTTCAAAGAAGTTATTAACCGCCCCATTAAAAAAGTCCCTTCTTTAAGAGATATTACAATTGCCAATATATTCTTTGAAAATTCCACTCGAACTAAACTTTCATTTGAATTAGCACAAAAGCGCCTATCTGCAGATGTGATAAACTTTGCAGCTTCCTCTTCTTCCGTAAATAAAGGAGAAACTTTAATTGACACGGTCAACAATATATTAGCCATGAAGGTCGATATGGTTGTCATGCGCCACCCAAATGCTGGAGCTGGAGTTTTTCTAAGTAAACATGTTAATGCACAAATTGTCAATGCAGGAGATGGAGCTCATGAGCATCCGACCCAAGCACTTTTAGACGCCTACTCTATTCAAGAAAAACTAGGTGAAGTGGAGGGCAAGAAAATTGTGATCGTTGGTGACATATTACATTCCAGAGTAGCGGTATCCAATATTCTTTGCTTACAAAAACTTGGTGCAGAAGTAAGAGTTTGTGGCCCAAGTACTTTAATTCCTAAGCATATTGATAAACTAAATGTAAAGGTGGAAACGGATTTAAAAGCTGCTTTAAACTGGTGCGATGTAGCAAATATGTTAAGAATTCAATTGGAAAGACAAGATATTAAATACTTCCCAAGTCAAAGGGAATATGCTTTATTGTATGGTCTAAATAAAGAGATTTTAGACAACTTAAATAAAGAAATTGTCGTTATGCACCCTGGCCCAATTAACAGAGGTGTAGAAATTACCAGTGATGTAGCCGACAGCAAGCAATCCATCATTTTAGACCAAGTAGAAAATGGTGTAGCTGTGCGTATGGCGGTATTATATTTACTCGCTAGCTTAAACGACTAAAGCTAATTTCAAATTTAATATAAAAGGCTATTGTATAATGGCCAATAACAAATGAGTAAGTTATTCGTTTAACGATTATTACTAACAGTTGTTGATTATTTCTGTTGCTAATAAATCTACTTTAGCTTACTTTAGTGACTTGCATAATTGAAACCAGATGTTGAAAAGACTTTTTATTGTACCCCTCCTTGTTATCAGTTCATTCCAAATCAGTTTAGCACAAATGAGTGCTTTAGTGAAAGTTAATCAGGAATACAAAACTGGCCTTGAATTGTTAAATGAAGAGAAATTTGCCGCTGCTGCTCAACAATTCAAATTAGTAGAAAGAAATAGCTTAAAAACCGCTGTTGAAAAGGAAAATTATGCCGAACTCAGTATTCTTAAGGAAAATGCCAAGTTTTATCAAGCCGTATGCGCTTTAGCACTAGGTAATGAAGATGCAGAAGGCCTTTTTAAGGAGTTTATTGAACTTTACCCTACTAACTCGAATATTCTATTGGCCTATTTTTATATGGGTAAATCCTATTTTAATAAGGAAAATTACCAAAAAGCCTTAGAATGGTTTAATAAATCAAATCCTGAAAGTTTATCGCAAAAACAAAGAGTAGAGTACCAATTTAAGCAAGGTTATTCCAATTTTGTTATTGAAAGATATGATTTAGCAGAGCCACTTTTTGAGGCCGTAAAGAAAGTGGAATCACCATTCCAAGAAAGCGCCACCTATTATTTTGCCTTCATTAACTATCTAAACAAAGAATACCGAACTGCCCTCAATAACTTTGAGAAATTAAAAGGCTCTCCAACTTATGAAGCAAGCTATCCATATTACATCTCCTCCATGTATTATTTGGACGAGCGCTATGATGATGTTATTCAATACGCATTAGAGTCTATAAATAAAACTAAACAGCAATTCGAGCCAGAGATGATCAGTTTAGTGGCTGCCTCCTATTTCGCTAAATCTGACTTTAAAAATGCCGAAAAATACTATGCTGATTTCTTTTTAAAGGATAAAAAATTAACAAAAAATAATCTAATCTTTTATCAATATGGTTTTTCTTTGTTTCAAAATAATAAAACTAAGGAAGCCACAAGCTATTTAGAAAAGCTTAACCAAGACGATGTTTACTTACAAAACGGTATGTTTACCCTAGGTCAGGCCTATCTAAAATTGAATGAAAAATCGAAAGCTAGAAATGCCTTTTTTAGAGCTTCTCGTCTAGAAATGGACAAACTTATTCAAGAAGAATCCTGGTTTAGTTATGCTAAATTAAGTTATGAGTTGGAGTTTAATTCACAAGCGCTAGAGTCTACTCAAAACTTTTTAAAAACATTTCCTAACTCTAGAAAAATAAATGATGCCAAAGTGCTATTAGGCGAAATCCTATTAACCAGCAAGAACTATCAAATGGCAATTGACATTCTAGAGCCTATTCAGAACAAAAACGGAGCAGCAAAAGAAGCCTACCAAAAGGCGACTTATTTTAGAGGCTTACAGTTTTATAATGAAAGGGCATTCCCAAATTCCATTTCAATGTTCTTAAGATCTGGAAACTTCAATGAGGATAAAGAAATTTATGCCTTAAGCTTATATTGGATGGCAGAAGCTATGTATGAGCTCAGAAAATACGGGGAGTCTGTCAGCACATTTGAAAAATTCTTAAAACTACCAGCTGCCAATAAAACGGAAGTCTATAATTTTGCAAACTATGGATTAGGCTACGCCGCTTTTGAAGATGAAAAATATGCTAAAGCAGCCCAATATTTTGAAAGGTTTTTAAGAGGTGCAGACAAAGATCAATCAACTGTGCACGATGCTATTTTACGTTTAGCAGACTCCTATTTTGTGAACAAAAATTATCCTGAAGCGCTTAGCAATTATAATAAAATTATAAATGGTCGCTTTAAAGGAGAAGATTATGCTTTATTTCAAAGAGGAATGATTCAAGGTCTTGTTGGCCAAGAAGATGCTAAAATTTCAACCATGGAAGGTTTATTAAAGCAATTTCCCTTATCTAATTACGCCGATGATGCTGGTTTTGAAATTGCCTATACCTATTTCAATAAAAAAGACTTTGAAAGAGCTAAATCAGACTTAACTTCATTAATTGCCAAATACCCTAGAAGTAGTTATGTTCCAAAAGCTTTAGTAACCATTGGTCTAGTTCAATATAATCAAGATCAGGAAGAAGAAGCATTAATTACGTTTAAACGCGTAATTCAAGATTATCCAAGTTTAACTGAAGCTAAGGAATCTTTAGAAACCGTTAAGAATATTTATATTGAACGTGGTGATGCGACTGGTTTTATAAGTTATGCCGCTACTACCCCATTAGGGAATTACTCGCAAAGTGAACAAGACAACATCATGTTCCAAGCAGCTAAAAACTTATATTTAAGAGGTGATGTACGAGGTACTTTTGAAGCCGTAAATGCTTACTTTGATAAATTCCCGAAAGCCATTCACGATAAAGAAGCTAAATTTATGCGTGCTGAGTCACTAGTTAAATTAAATCGCATTGATGAAGCGGTGAAGGATTACGATTACATACTAAATGATTGGACAAGTGATTACACCGAAAGTTCTTTGCTAAGTGTTTCTAAAGTATTAATGCGCGAGAAAAAATATAATGAAGCCATTGTATATTTAAAACGCTTGGAAACAACTTCCGACTATAAAGCCAACTATAATTATGCCATTACTAATTTAATTAAAGCTTATAGCGCTTTAGGATTAGCAGATGACATGTTAAAATATGCGGCGACCATAAAAGAAGCCGAAAAATCATCAGAGGAAGAAAAAAATAGTGCCGACCTTTATGCAGGAAAAGCACATTTAATCAAAGCAGACACTGTTCAAGCAATTTCAGCTTTTTCGGAAGTTGTTAAAAATACAAAAACAGTCGCAGCAGCTGAAGCTCAGTATCAGTTAGCGAATATACAATTCGCGAAAAAAGATTATAAAGCTTCCCAAAAAACTTGTTTTGATTTAATTAACAATTTACCAAATTACGATTATTGGGTAGCCAAAACGTTTATCCTGCTTGCCGATAACTATTTAGCTTTAAACGACAAAATGCAGGCTAAATCTACATTAATGAGTATCATAGATGGTTATGAGGGGGATGATGATATTCTAACCATTGCAAAAGAAAAGCTAGCTAAAATCAATTAATGTCATTAATTAGAAGAAAATCTAACATGTTAAATCACTATAAAATATATTCTATCGGTTTCTTCAGTTTACTGAGCAGTTTAGCGGTTGCGCAAGATGTTAAGAATGAGCAAAAGCAGAGCTCTGAAATTGAGGTGATAAGACCTTACAAACCCATATTAGCTGAAGCTGTAAAATTAAGAAGGAGTCCTGATTTAGAAAATTTACAAGCTTATAGAGCAAAATTTGACTATCAGCTAATTAGTAGAAAGTTAGAAACCAATGTGGATATTGAAAAATTAGAAGCACAAAAATTAGCTACGGTAAAAGAGCCAACCTTGCATCCCTATTTTCTTAGAGCAGGCTTAGGAAACTTAAATACCATGTACGCTGAAGGATATTTTGGAAATGCTAAAGATGAAGCTTTACAAGCTGCTACCTATTTTAAGCATCTAAATCAAAGTGGTTCATTACTCAATCAAAAAGAAAGTCGTTCAAAAGTTAGTCTTTACGGGCGTAGTATTGGAGAAAAATCAACCCTCAATGGTCGATTAAATTATGAGCGTCATGGTTTATACTTTTATGGCGTTGACCCACTCCAATCCAATCCTAGTCCAGAGCAGCAAAATTTTAATTTTGTAGAACTAGAAGGTGACCTTGTAAAACGTTTCTCACAAGAAGTAGATGCTTTTAATTATGCAATTAAGGCAAATTTCTCTTTATGGAGTGATAAATATAACGCGAAGGAAAATCTATTAAGTATTTCAAGCTATTTCAATAAGAGATCAAACAACTTTAACATTGGTTTAGGTGCTAATGCAGAATTAGGCAATAATAAAGACCTAAATACTTCTTTCGCTAATCATATTATTCGTTTAAACCCTCATCTACAATTCAAAACCAATGAAGTAAATATTACTGCGGGAGTTAATGTTGTTCAAGAACTAGGTGATCAAAGTAAAACTCGCATCTTCCCAAATATCCATGCTGATGTAGAACTTATTCCAGAGTATTTACAACTATTTGCTGTATTAAAAGGTGATGTAGAGCGTAATAGCTTGAAGAAATTTACTGATGAGAATCCCTTTTTAGGGCCACAAATCCAGGTACAAAATAGTGTAGAGAAATTAAACTTTAGTTTAGGTCTGAAAGGTTCAGGAGGTCCAGGTTTTGGCTATAAAGTTCGTTTCTACAGCAGAGAAATAACTGATGCTGCTTTTTTCCAAAATAATATCCTAAAAAGTAGAGTCTTCCAAGTTATCTACGATCCAGGCACCTTGAAAAATGTAGGTTTAGAAGGTGAAATCTCTATCCAAGTGAGTGATCAATTAAAATGGACTGGAAAAGTTAATTTTGATGACTATAAACCAGCTACCGAAGAAGCCGCTTATTATAAACCACAACTCCGTGTAAACTCCAATTTAATGTATCAAATAACTCCAAAAATTGGCTTTCAAGCTAATGTAGTTATTCAGGATGATATTAAAGCAAAACAATTCACACCTAATCCAAGCATTACCAATCCAAACCCAAGTTTTGCTGCTTATCAAGTAGCTACATTAAAAGGATTTGTAGATTTAGGTCTAGGCGCAACTTATAAAATTAACAACAAGTTTGGTGCTTTTGTAAATGTAAATAATGTATTTAACACTAAATACAGTAAATACCTATATTACAATGTTTTTGGCATAAATGCATTTGGAGGAATTAGCTATTCTTTTTAATTAATAAATAGCTTATGCATAAAAACAAATTTGCTTAGCCTAGAATTTTGCTTAGTAAAATATAATCAGTTAAATTTACCAAATGGATATAGTAGCTTCAATAATTAAGCTTTTAGCTCAGCAAAGTTCGGTAGAAGTGCCTACACTGGGTACTTGGACCCAAGCTAAGGTTCCTGGTAAATTTGACACTACTCAACAAGCTTTTTTACCGCCCTCTTTCCTGATTAAATTTCATAAACTGGAAAATGGAGATGATTCCTTAGCCCAGTTTATTCATAAAGAAAAACAAATCAGCTTAAAAGAAGCTAATACTTTAATCTTAAATTTTGCGCAACAGGCACTACAACAAATCACGGAGCAAAAGGAGGCTGATTTAAGCCCCTTAGGTCGTCTACGTTTAGACAATAACGAACTCAAATTTGTTGAAAACAACGACTTTTCTAGTCCAAATCAATTCTTTGGCTTACCTAAACTTAAAACTTCGGCTACAACTCCAATAGTAGAAATAAAAGTACAAGAAATAGAAGAAGTAAAAGAAGCGCAAAAAATACCAGAAGTTCAAAAAGCCGAGCCAATTGTAGAAGAAAAGCCAGAAATATCAGAAGCTGAGGTTTGGAAACCAACTGTAAATCAAAAATATGAATATGATCCAGCTGATGATGAGGATGATGAATATCCTAATGGTAAAAAATCCATTTGGAGTTGGATAGCATATATCCTGCTGACTTTAGCCATATTATTTTCTTTAGCCTATATTTTCTACCCTAGATATATTGAGGATGTAATTCGGAAATTTAATCCACCGAGTTATGAAATCGAAAATGAAAACCTCATTGATACCCCAAAATATGCGGTAGATGATTTACTAATTGCGGATTCGCTAAAAACTGATTCTATATTAAAATCTTTAGAAGTAGATAGCGTAGTAGCTAGCCAGGTAGCCACCTACGAAATTATTGGGGGAGCCATGAGAACAGAGTCTAAAGCTGAAGAAATTATTGCTAACTATGCTAAGCGCGGAATTGAAGCTAAAAAACTATTAAATACTGGAGGGCGACTCATCAAAGTAAGTATCGGCTCTTATACAGAATACAACGAAGCTAACCGCGTTAAGGATAGTCTAAAAAAAGTTTTAAAAAATCCTGATTTATACATACAAACTGTAAAACCTAATAATTAAACATGAATACTTTGCTTTTAACAGCTATTGACACTTTAAATCAAGTCATTGATAGTAGCCAAACACAAATGAATCAAATTACAACTCCACCTGCTGAAGATATTCATTTTATTGACCTCCTATTAAAAGGTGGTTGGGTAATGATTCCTTTAGCTTTATTAGCATTTTTAGGTTTAGTTATTTTCATAGAAAGATATATTACGATCAGAAAATCATCTAAAGATGAATCCAATTTGATGTTTCAGATTAAACAAATGATTCACGAAGGTCGTTTAGAAAGTGCAATTGCTTTAGCTAGAAACAATAAATCACCATTAGGTAGAATGTTAGAGAAAGGTTTAAAAAGAATCGGTCGACCTATTAAAGATATTGAAGGAGCTATTGAAAACACGGGCAAACTTGAAGTTTCTAAACTTGAAAAAAACATCGGAGTGCTGGGTATTATTGCGGGTATTGCACCAATGTTAGGTTTCGTTGGAACAATTATTGGGGTTATCACTATTTTCCACGATGTTTCTTTAAAAGGTGAAATTGAAATTGGAACTATTTCAGGTGGATTATATACAAAAATGATTACTTCCGCTACAGGTTTAATTATTGGTATTGTAGCTTATGTGCTTTATCATATCTTAAATATGATGGTAGAAAAAATCATTTTAAAAATGGAAACTGACGCGATTGAATTTATTGACTTGTTAGAAGAACCAGGGAAATAATGAATCTAAGAAAAAGAAAAAAAGTCAATGTAGAGGTGCATACCGCTGCCTTGAATGATATTATGTTTTTTTTACTCTTGTTCTTTCTACTTGCTTCCGCTGTAGTCAATCCAAGTGTAGTGAAATTATTATTACCTAAATCGGATAGTGGTCAACAAAGTACAGCTAAAAAAGCGGTGACCATTAGTATAGACGAAAACATTAACTTTTTCGTTGATAAAAAACCAGTAAGCATAGAAAACTTAAAATACGAAATTGAAAGATATCAACAGATTGCTCCTGACTTGACCATTATTTTAAATGTCTCAAAAAATGTGCCTGCAGAGAATATTATGCAGGCTTATGATGTAGCCAATCAGTTGAAATTAAAATTAGTATTAGCTGTTGATCCTAAAAAATAATGAATATATCTGAAGAAAATAATTACCCTAAAGCCATTGGAATAGCCTCAATCATCATGATTGGCTTTCTCGCTTTAAGCTTTTTTTTAGTTATTCAATCCTTTGATCCAAATGATGAATTAGGAATGGGAGGTATGGTTGTTAATTATGGTACGGTTGAAGTAGGTATGGGTAATGATTATGCAAGCATTGAGGAGCCTTCCATGGATCCAAATGCCAACGGACAAATGCCAGATAAAATCACTCCTGAAACTCAAGTGATGAAAAACTCCTCATCTAGTGTAGAAGAAAAGGATATCATGACACAAAACATGGAAGATGCTGTAGCTATTAATACTAAACCTTCCAAAACTAATGCAGCACCTACTAATGCGAAAGAAAATCCAAGTGAAAAACCTACTATAAATCCGAATGCTTTATACAAAGGCAATAAGAATAATGGCAGAGGAGAAGGCGATGGAACTGGCTCTACACCAGGAAATCAAGGAAGTATAAACGGCGATCCACTCGCTCCAAATTATGGTGAAGGTGGTTCAGGTTTTGGCAACACACCTTTAGCTTTAAGTAGATTCAACAATGTAAAAACCATTGATGATAATGGTCAACAAACTGGTCGAATTGCCGTTAAAGTAGAAGTAAATCGATATGGAAAAGTAATATCAGCAACCGCTGGAGTTAAAGGCACCACTTTTTCAGATCAAAAATTATTTAGAATGTGTGAGGAAGCTATTTTAGGTGCAACCTTAGACAACATGACTCCTGGCGCTGAAAGCAGACCTTATATCGTAATCTTCAATTTTAAAGTTAAGTAAAATGAATTATTCTGAAACATTGGACTTCCTATTCAGTAGGTTGCCTATGTTTACCCGCGTTGGAGCTAGTGCTTATAAAGAAGATCTTTCCAATATTCAAGCACTTTGTCATCAATTAGGCAATCCGCAACAAGGACTTCATTATATTCATATTGCAGGCACCAATGGGAAAGGTTCAACATCGCATATGTTAGCCTCCATCTTGCAAAAAGCTGGCTATAAAACAGGCTTATATACTTCACCTCATTTAAAGGATTTTAGAGAGCGAATTCGAATAAATGGGAAAATGATACCTAAAACTAAGGTCATCCAGTTTATACAAAATAATAAAGCCTTAATCCCTCAAATCGAACCTTCTTTTTTTGAACTTACCTTGGCCCTAGCCTTTCAATATTTTAAAGCAGAAAAGGTTGATGTTGTTGTTTTGGAAGTAGGATTAGGAGGACGTTTGGATTCCACGAATATCATTCATCCAGATTTATCTATCATAACCAATATAAGTTTGGATCATACCAATTTATTAGGCGATACCATTCCTCAAATAGCCAGCGAAAAAGCTGGTATCATCAAAGCTAAGGTGCCCATAATAATTGGTGAAAAACAGCATCAAGCAGACCAAGTGTTTCTGGAAAAAGCGGCTCAACTTAAGGCTCCTATCCTATTTGCCAATCAAAACTATCAAGCTCAATTAATTCGTTCCACGCCATTATATCTATTATTTGATATCCTAAAGGACAATCAAATTTTATACCCTAAGCTAAAACTAGATTTAAAAGGAAAATATCAAGCTAAGAACATTTTAAATGTTGTCGCTGCCATTGATAAACTTAGAGCATTAAACTATAAAATCTCTTCTGAACACGTTTATCAAGCTTTATCTAAAGTATCTAAACTAACTGGATTAAAAGGCAGATGGCAAACTTTAAATAAGCAACCTAAAGTAATTTGTGATACTGGACATAACGAAGCAGGCATTCAAGAAGTCCTAATCAATCTCCAAACAGAAAAGTTTGAAAAACTACATATGGTTATTGGAATGGTAAAAGATAAGGATATTACTAAGATTCTAAATTTACTCCCCAAACAAGCGAACTATTATTTCTGTGCTCCAGCACTGGAAAGAGCTTTAGATGCCGAAGAATTAAAGCAACAAGCTCATCCATTCCAACTCTATGGAAAAGCATATGGCTCAGTAGCTCTCGCCTATGCAGAGGCTTTAAAATCAGCTAATTATGACGACCTCATTTTCATAGGTGGAAGCACATTTGTTGTAGCAGAATTAATATAAAATTAACCTGATTACATCAAATAGGTTTCTTAATTTAGTAACCTGAAAAGAAACCATTTAAAACCATATTCTTCAGAGATATTTTTCAAATTCAAAGCTATGTTAAAATCAAAAATTTACTTGCTAGCTGCCCTTATTTTATTTACTATGGGTACACAAGCCCAATCAAATAAATCCAAGCAGTTAAACACTAACCAAAATTCTTCTTCTAATCGATTAGAAAGACCAAAATTAGTTGTAGGCTTGGTAGTAGATCAAATGCGCTGGGATTACTTGTATAAATATTATAATCGCTATGGAGAAGGTGGATTCAAAAGAATCTTAAAAGAAGGCTTTTCAGCTGAAAACACACTAATTCCTTATACCCCAACCCAAACGGCATGTGGTCATGCAACTATATACACGGGAACAGTTCCTGCTATCCATGGCATTATTGCAAACAATTGGTTTGACCCTCAATTAGGCAGAGATGTCTATTGTGTTGAAGACAAAAATGTACAAACAGTCGGGAGCAAAAGTAATGAGGGATTAATGTCTACTAAAAATCTTTTAGTTACTACGGTTACGGATGAATTGCGTATGGCTACCAATTTTAGAAGTAAAGTAATCAGCGTTTCCATTAAAGATAGAGGTTCAATTTTACCTGGAGGACATATTTCTAATGGTTCATATTGGTATGATGATGCTACTGGGCACTTTATTACCAGTACTTTTTATATGAATACACTCCCACAGTGGGTTGATGAATTCAACCAGCAAAAATGGCCAAATCAATATATGGCTAAAGATTGGAAGACTTTATACCCTATCGAAAGCTATATACAAAGTACAGAGGATAACAAAACCTACGAAAGACCATTTCCAGAATTAAAAAATTCGAGTTTCCCTCATATTTTCAGTGGTTTTGTAAACAAAAATTTTGGAATGATCGCTAGTATGCCTCAAGGCAACACGATGACTCTAAACTTTGCTAAAGCTGCTATTCCAGCAGAAAAATTAGGCACAGATGAAGACACTGACTTTTTAGCCATTAGCTTATCGTCAACAGATTATATAGGTCATCAATTTGGTCCTAACTCTATTGAAAATGAGGACACTTATTTACGCTTAGATAAAGATTTAGAAGATTTCTTTAATTATTTAGATAAAACAGTAGGCAAAGGAAATTATCTATTTTTTATGTCGGCTGATCATGGAGCAACACATGCCCCAGGTTTTTCTATTGAAAATAAAATGCCAGGAGGTGGTTTAGCACCTAGAAAATTCAGAACTGAAATAGAAGAAATATTAGAGAAAGAATATAAAATGAAAGGCGCATTATTCACACTCATGAATAACCAAGTTATTTTAGATCATGAAGTCATCGAAAATGCAGGAGCAGACGCTGAAGATGTAAAAGAAACCATTATTAAATACTTGAAAAAACAAACTGGAATTTTAAATGCTGTAGACATTGAAAATATACATGAAACTACCTTGCCAGCGGAATTAAAAGAAAGAATAATTAATGGTTATAATGCCCGCAGAAGTGGAGATATTTATATAATTTTGGATGCTGGTTGGTATCCATCAACCTCGCCAGGTACTGGACATGGTGCATGGAATCCATATGATTCCCATATTCCAGCTGTATTTATGGGTTGGGGAATTAAGCCAGGCAAAACCAACAAAAAATACTATATGAGTGACATCGCGCCAACGATCAGTGCGCTGTTAAAAATTCAAGAGCCAAACGGAAGTATAGGAAATGTTATTGTTGAGGCTATAAATTAATTATTAAGATAAAATATGAGTTCGACTGAGATTTATAAACCCAAACATAAAATTCGTTTTGTTACTGCTGCTGCCCTATTTGACGGGCATGATGCCACGATTAATATCATGCGCAGGATTTTACAGTCAAGTGGAGCAGAAGTTATTCATTTAGGGCATAATCGCTCCGTTGAAGAAGTTATAAATTGTGCTATACAAGAAGATGTACAAGGTATTGCAATCACCTCTTATCAAGGTGGGCATATGGAATACTTCAAATACATGTATGATTTATTGCAGGAACGTCAATCTGGACATATCAAAATATTTGGAGGCGGCGGCGGTGTAATCCTACCCGATGAGATAAAAGAATTAATGAGCTATGGAATTGCTCGAATTTATTCGCCTGATGATGGTCGTAAAATGGGATTACAGGGCATGATTAATGATATGATGATGCAAACAGACTTCGACACATTGACTAAACATCAAGCGGATATCCAAGAAATTCCTCAAAAGAAAATAAACCATATCGCTGCTGCTATAAGTTTAGCGGAGAATGATCCGGAAAAAGTATCAAAATTAGTCGCTGAGCTCAAAAAAAACAATCCATCAAAAGCCTCTGTATTAGGAATTACTGGAACAGGTGGAGCCGGAAAATCCTCTTTAGTTGATGAATTAGTACGAAGATTCTTAATGGAATCTACCGATAAAACATTAGCTATTATTTCTGTAGACCCTTCTAAAAGAAAAACTGGCGGAGCCTTATTAGGTGATAGAATTCGAATGAACTCTATCAATAATGAAAGAATTTATATGCGTTCATTAGCAACGCGTCAAGCAAACTTAGCTCTTTCTAAGAATGTTCAAGAAAGTATAGATATATGCAAAGCTGCAGGTTTTGACTTAATCATTGTAGAAACCTCTGGGATTGGCCAATCCGATACTGAAATTACCGAACATTGCGATGTTTCACTATACGTGATGACACCTGAGTTTGGAGCGGCAACCCAATTGGAGAAAATCGATATGTTAGATTTTGCTGATTTAGTCGCTATCAATAAATTCGATAAAAAAGGTGCATTAGATGCCTTAAGAGATGTAAGAAAACAATACAAACGCAATCATCAAATATTTGATGCCAAGGACGAAGACATACCCGTTTTTGGAACCATGGCTTCACAATTTAATGACCCTGGCATGAATAGCCTTTTTGCAGCGCTCATTCATAAACTGCAAGAAAAAACTGGCTTTGACTTCCCCGCAAAATTCCACGAAGAATATGGGGAGTCAGAAAAAATTTACATTATTCCACCTGATCGTATTCGCTACTTATCTGAAATTGCTGAAAATAATCAACAATATAAAGAATGGGTAGAAATACAGGCACAAATTGCTAGGAAATTATACCAATTACAAGGTGTAATTCAATTAGAAAATGGTTTATCTTCAGAAAATAAAGAAGAATTACAACGACTATACACCAATATTGAAGAAAGCTTAGATGGTGAATGCCGAAGATTATTAAGAGAATGGCCTAATACAAAAGAAAAGTACACTTCACCATTCTTTACCTTCAAAGTAAGAGATAAGGAGATAAAATTAGATCAATATTATGAATCCTTATCTAAATTAAGGATACCTAAAGTTGCTTTACCTAAATTCCAAGATTGGGGAGATTTATTAAAATGGTTACTTACTGAAAATGTACCAGGAGAATTTCCTTATGCGGCCGGTGTATTCCCATTGAAAAGAGAAGGTGAAGACCCAACACGTATGTTTGCGGGTGAAGGTGGACCAGAAAGAACAAATAAAAGATTCCATTATGTATCTTTAGGACAACCTGCTCATCGTTTATCTACAGCATTTGACTCCGTAACCTTATATGGAGAGGATCCTCATATTCGCCCCGACATTTATGGAAAGATAGGTAATTCCGGTGTTAGTATTGCTACTTTAGATGATGCCAAAAAACTTTATTCAGGCTTTGACTTATGTGCACCATCAACATCAGTTTCCATGACCATTAATGGTCCTGCGCCAATGTTATTAGGATTCTTCATGAATGCAGCAATTGATCAGCAATGTGAAAAATACATTATAGAGCATAATTTAGTAGAAGAGACTAAAGCTAAAATTGCCAAAATTTATCAGGATAAAGGTTTAGAAGTTCCTAGCTATAATGGTCCTCTTCCAGAGGGAAATAATGGATTAGGTTTGCTTTTACTGGGTGTAACTGGTGATCAAGTATTACCAGCCGACATCTATGAAAACATCAAAAAACACGCCATTAGCACGGTAAGAGGAACCGTACAAGCCGATATCCTAAAAGAAGACCAAGCGCAAAATACCTGTATCTTTTCTACAGAGTTTGCTTTACGTATGATGGGTGATATCCAACAGTATTTCATCGATCATAAAATAAGAAACTTCTATTCGGTATCTATTTCAGGTTACCACATAGCTGAAGCTGGTGCTAATCCAATTTCACAATTAGCCTTCACATTAAGTAATGGATTCACTTTTGTAGAATATTACTTAAGTAGAGGTATGCATATTGATGATTTTGCACCAAACTTATCCTTCTTCTTTAGTAATGGAATAGATCCTGAATATGCAGTAATTGGACGTGTAGCGAGAAGAATATGGGCTAAAGCGATAAAAAATAAATATAAAGGAAACGATCGCTCCCAAAAATTAAAATACCATATTCAAACTTCAGGCAGATCATTACATGCGCAAGAAATTGACTTTAATGATATACGTACAACTTTACAGGCATTATATGCTATTTATGACAACTGTAATTCCTTACACACCAATGCCTACGATGAAGCAATTACAACGCCAACGGAGGAATCTGTAAGAAGAGCGATGGCTATTCAATTAATTATCAATAGAGAATTAGGTTTAGCTAAAAATGAAAACCCATTACAAGGATCATTTATCATTGAAGAGCTTACAGATTTAGTGGAAGAGGCTGTATTAGCAGAATTCAAAAGAATTAATGATAGAGGTGGGGTATTAGGGGCTATGGAAACCATGTATCAAAGAGGAAAAATACAAGAAGAAAGCTTGTATTATGAAACCTTAAAACATACAGGAGAATTCCCAATAGTTGGTGTAAATACATTTTTAAACAAAAATGGTTCGCCAACAATTATACCAGGCGAAGTTATACGAGCAACGGAAGATGAAAAACAATATCAAATTAAAGCCTTAGATCAATTCAAAACAAGAAACAATGATCAAAGTACAAAGGCCCTTCATGACTTAAAAATAAAAGCTATAAAAGGAGAAAATCTATTTGAAAGCTTAATGGAGGTTTGTAAAATTTGCTCTATTGGACAAATCAGTCAAGCATTATATGAAGTAGGTGGACAATACCGACGAAACATGTAATCAAAATGATAAGCATAAAAAAAGCCAAAATGCAAATTTTGGCTTTTTTTATATCCGAAAATTAAGCTAAAATCCATTTAAATTTATACCCCATTTCTGGATTTTTCATCCGTTCTGCAACGCGTAATAAACGAGCAGGTAAATTAAGAATATAATCACGAGCTTTTTCACCAGCCTCGTTTAAACCTGTCATATGCTCAATATTCCACTCCTCAATTAGGGTTTTCATAATATCTACATAATCCACTGAAGTATAAACACCTAAACGTTGAGCGGCATCGGTAAAGTGACCAAATAATTGCCCAATAGGCATACCCACTTCTCTTAAAAAATGAGCTGGCATTACAATTTTCTTACGCATCATGTCCTCAAAAGCTAACATAGCTTCATTAGCATCTACTTTGAAAATTTGTTTAATAAAATCTTTATAAGCTTTAGCATGTCTTGCCTCATCTGAAGCAATAACACCACACATTTTAGACAATAAAGTATCTCCATCTTTCTTAGCTAAACTAGCTACTCTACGATGGGAAATATTAGTGGCCATCTCTTGAAAAGAGGTGTAAATAAAGTTACGATAAGGATCATGACCTGTACCAATGTCAAAACCATCAGCAATTAAATATTGCGTAGATATTTCCATTTGACGCATATCAACACGACCACTTAGATATAAGTATTTATTCAATAAATCACCATGACGATTTTCTTCTGCTGTCCAGTGTCTATTCCAACGCATCCAACCACCCTCTTCATTTTTAGAAACACCCTCAACCATGGCTAACCATGACTCATAAGTAGGCAATGCCTCCTCCGTGATCGTATCTCCAATTAAAACAGCAACTAAATCGTAAGACAATTCACTTGCACTACCTTGTAAATCCTTTATTTTATCAAAAAAATCTTCTTTACTCGAATCTGGTAAAAAATCAGTTGGTTGCCAAATGTCGTCGATAGGCTTTAGATATTCAGGCATCATCTTCAACATATATTTCTCAATATGTTGCATAACCTCTCTGCGCGAACCAAAATTAATATTCATTAGCTAAAAAATTAAAAAACAAAGATACATAATAAAGTTCTTTTCAGAGGAGATTTAGTAAAATTTAAGCCTAGTTCGTCAAGATTTTTACATCTAATATATTGAAAAAAACCCATATAAACGAATAAAGCCCTGTTAGGTTTAGCTAACAAGGCTTCTTTTA
>CAZQFF010000009.1:74977-86723 GCA_964592575.1 uncultured Pedobacter sp. | reverse complement strand
GGTGACGATCACTATAACACCGCACAACGCGTAAAAGAGATTTTACAACGCTATAAAGAGTTACAGGATATTATCGCCATCTTAGGTATGGACGAGTTATCTGAAGAGGATAAATTAACCGTACACCGCGCACGTCGTGTACAACGTTTCTTATCTCAACCTTTCCACGTAGCTGAGCAATTTACAGGTTTAAAAGGTGTATTAGTTGACATCAAAGATACTATCAAAGGATTTAATATGATCATGGATGGTGAAGTTGATGAATATCCTGAAGCAGCTTTCAACTTAGTAGGTAGCATTGAAGAAGCTATTGAAAAAGGTAAAAAATTATTAGCTGAATCTAACTAAGCTGCCTTGAGTCTACTCAAGTTAGTGTATACAAAACAAGAATGAACTTAGAAATATTAACCCCAGATAAAAAAGTTTTCGAAGGCGAAGTAAGTGCGGTTACTGTACCGGGTACTTCAGGTTCTTTCCAAATCTTGAGAGGCCACGCTCCTATTATTTCTACATTAGAGGATGGACCTGTAATTGTAAAGCATAATACTGGAGAAGAAACCTTTAAAATCAAAGGTGGTGTGGTTGAGGTTTTAGAAGATAAAATTATCGTTCTAGCCGAAGCAGTTTTAGCTTAATCATTTTAAATATTTATAAAAAAGCCCTCTTCTAATGAAGAGGGCTTTTTTTATGACTTATAAGCACAGGATTTTATTTATAAAACCACGTCTTTAAGAAACCGATGGAAATTATAGAAATACAGCTAAAGACAACGAAAAATATCAACCCAATTACTTTATATTTTTTCTCCCTCAACTTATTCTGATTTGAATATTTATCGTATAACTTTTTAAAGAATATATGTGTTACCCATGTTAGCATTATGATCAATTAAACCATAGCCTAGGAAATATAGAAATCGATAACATATATACAATAAACACAGAAAGGCAAACTCAAATACGATTAATAACATCAGCACATTCCATTTGGGGGATTCAGACGAAATATGATTTCCATCTCTATATGCAATGTTATAAATTGCATAAAGCATAAAATTCAATTTTTCTAACATTTAACCAAATTACCTAAAAAATTAGTATTTTATTGCCTCTAATCAAGCAAATATTATATGGAGTTATATTATTCATTCTCAGTACTCATCGTTTTGGCATCCTTTTTCGCCTACTTAAATCATCGTTATCTAAAACTACCTTCGACCATTGGTATTATGATTATTGCGCTATTGTCTTCTATAATGCTAGTGGTTACCGGTCGTTTATTACCTCAAACGTTTTATCACTTTTCAAGTCTATTAAAAGATGTAGATTTTACAGAAGTTTTAATGGGCGCGATGCTTAATTTTTTACTCTTTGCGGGCGCTATTCACATTAATTTAGTGGATCTTAAAGAACAAAGGGGCCCAGTTATCATATTTTCAACAGTATCAGTTGTTATATCAACCTTTGTAGTGGGTTATTTATTATTTTTGCTTGCCCCGCTATTAGGATTAGACATTCCTTTTATATTCTGTCTATTATTTGGCGCCTTAATCTCCCCCACTGATCCTATTGCTGTATTGGGTGTACTTAAAGAAGCCAAGGTTAAAAAATCCTTAGAAACAAAAGTAGCGGGGGAATCCCTTTTCAACGATGGAGTGGCCGTCGTTATATTTGCCGTAATACTACAATTGACGCAAGGTGTGGATATGGATTTAACTTTTGGACATATTTCTTGGTTATTAATTAAAGAAGCTATAGGGGGCTTTATTTTAGGAATTGGCCTGGGCTTAGGTGCTTCTAATGCCATGCGTAAGATTGATGACTATAAAGTTTCCGTTTTAATTACTTTATCCGTAGTTATGGGTGGCTATCTTATTGCCCATGCGATACATATTTCTGGGCCATTAACCATGGTGGCTGCCGGTTTAGTTATTGGCAATTATGGTAAGCGCACAGCTATGTCAGCTACCACCAAGGATTATTTAAATAAATTTTGGGAATTGATCGATGAAATCTTAAATGCTGTATTATTCTTATTCATTGGATTTGAATTATTGATTATCCCTAATCTAACCACCTACTGGCAAATCGGCTTAGCTTCTATTGCATTAGTACTTTTTGCGCGATTTGTATCTATTTATATTCCCGTACTACTTATCCCCTTTAAAAACAAATTCAGCAAGGGTACAATTAAAGTTCTTGTTTGGGGAGGATTGAGAGGCGGTGTGTCCATTGCTTTAGCGCTCTCAATGGCCGAAGGCCCATATAAAGCCCCACTAATTGCGGCTACTTATTTTGTGGTCGTATTTTCAATCATTGTACAAGGTTTAACCGTTGGAAAAGTGGCGAATAGAGCACTCTCTCAACATGAAGAATAATAGAGTCTAAATTATTTTATGTTTTTGGCAACAAATTTGCATTGTACTCTTTAAAACACACAGATATCATGAAAAAACTCACCTACCTTATTCTTTGCATAACCACACTAGGTTTGGTTTCTTGCAAAAAAGACACTTTCATCAATGAAACGCCTAACCGTAGTATCGTTTTAAACGTAGCTCCAAATGCATGGACCTTGTCTTCTGATGGATTTACTTATTATACGGTATTAAACGTTCCTGAAATAGACCAATATACGATAGATAATGAAGCAGTATTAGTTTATGTTTCCTACGATCAAGGCACTTCTTATTTACAATTGCCTTTTGTGTATAATGTGGATGCTTTTAGTACAGTGGTTAGTAAAGGTAAAGTAGAAATTGATATTCAAAGTTCTGACAATCAAGACACGCAGCCCATCAAACCAAACCAAACTTTAAGAGTTAAAGTGGTCATCATTGCCGCACGAAACGTTACTTAAAATAAATTAAAGATATTGAAAGCGACTTATGTTCAAAGCAACTAAGTCGCTTTTTTTATAGCGGATTGGATAATAACTATAAGCCCTGATGCGTATATTATCCAGTTGCAGTGTCAATTCTTGGTGAGCCCCTTTAAAGGCTATATCCTTAATTTCAAATAAAGCTCGCTGATCAGCAAACTGAGCAGGTACTATCTTTACCCATTCCGGATAAAAATAGATGGGCTTACCCTGGTGATTTAAGCCTAAAAATTCCGCTTCCTTTATCGCCAAACTTTGAGCATTTCCGAGCATTTCAGCCGTATATAAATTTGGAGGATTATCGTATAAATCTAAAGTTGTCCCATGCGCTAAGCATTCCCCTTTTCGCAAAATAATCAATTGATCCGCTAAACTCAAACCATCACTAGGATCATGAGAAACCAGAATAATACTTTTATTTAAGGTTTTCGCTATTCTTTTAATTTCCTGTCGAATTTGATTTTTCAACAAACTATCGATTTGGCTAAATGGTTCATCAAACAACAACATTTTACTTGGACTAATCAATGCCTTTGCTATAGCCACACGTTGTTGTTCTCCCCCACTTAAATGCACTGCTTTTTTATCTTTCAATTCCAATAACTGAAGATCGGATAACAGCTCTAAAGTTTTTTCTCTTTTGGCCTTTACATCAGTATTCGATAGCATAGAAGCTACATTATCATATACTTTTGCATAAGGATTTAAGGCAAAATCTTGCGCCACCAAACGCATATCAGGATGCCCAGGCACCAATTGTTCGCTCGGACCTTTAACTTTTTTACCTTCAAACAAAATCTGGCCAGCATCTACATCCAACAAGCCATAAATACTTTTTAAAAGAGTGGACTTACCGCTCCCGCTTTCCCCAATCACGGCTAAAACCTCACCTTGCTTTAAAGAAAAGGAAATCTGTTGAATACCAGATAGGAGCGGAGCTTGATGGCCTAACTGCAGGTTAAATACATGTTGCTTGCTGACTTGCTCGACGATTAAAATTGGAGAATCCACGGCTAAAGATATAAAAAAATCCTGGGGAGCTTGCTCCTCAGGATTAGGTTTCATTTGTGTGTTGTCTTATCTTTTATTTATTTGACTTAGTTCAGACCAAAAGTAAGTCCAAAAGCCATGTTTTTTAAGCCGTCTTGTGCTGAAGTAGTAAACATATCCGAGTTATAAACTTTAGCGAAGGCTGCTATGCTACTCCATCCAAATCTAATGCTTGCGCCATAACGGAAAGCAGAGAAATTATAATCATCTTTGAATTTCACTTTTCCATTAGCATCACTCACTTGTTTAACTTTTCCATTCAACAAGAAAGCTACTTCAGGACCTACAATAAAATAGAAACGCTGACTGTTTTTATCCTTTTTAGATCTAAACTCAAAGTTTAAAGGAATGTGCAAATAACTACTAGAAAATCTATTCTTAGAAAAATTTATGTTTTCCTGTGTATAACTTAAAGTAGGCGTATTTTTATCAATGGTAATATTTTCTTTTAAACGGATTAAGGTCCAATCAAATCCACCCGCTACATAAACTTTAAAGCCAGGCGAAAAGCGATATCCAAAATCTACAATATCAAAGGAGACATGGCTAGTTTTACCCGGTTTATACGCTAAAAAGCTATTGGAAGCAGACAAATCATAAGACCCATTATCCACTAATTTTGTAAAGCCTAAATCAAATCGAGTAAAAGTAACACCGCCTACAAATTTGGGCTTAAATTCAGTTGTCGTCGTATCCTTTTCAAAACCTAAGCGTAAGCTAAAAGCTTTTGAATCGTCTTTAAGATCATTTACACTTAAATCTTGAGCTTGTAAAGTGCCTAAACTACATAAGCTAAGGCCAAAGGCTAGGGTTGTTTTTAATAGGGTTTTCATAAATTTTATAGACTAGGTTTATTTATCTGTTCTTTTTATTCCATTTTAATAATCCAATGTTAATTCCCACTAGACGCATATTATCGTCTTCATCGGGAGAGAATTTTAGGATTTTTTGCTCTCTTTTATCCACTTTATCAACCACAAAGTTCACAATGCCTGTCACGCCTTTATAATGCTTTCTTTCTGGATCTTCTTCTTCGCTTGATGGGTTAAATTCCGTTTTAATAGCATTAGCCAGTTCGGCTTCGATGCCTAAATGTGCCTCCATCACTGTAGCAGTCAAAGTTTCTTGGTTTCTATCATCAAGACGAGTGATACTTTCGATTGGTTGCATAGCCTCCGAATTATTATTCAGCTTTGGTTCTTCTTGAATAGCTGCCACAGCTTGAATAGCATAGCTATTTTGCTTTTCATAGGTAGATGAAAGCCTATCTTGCTGGGCAGATTCTTCAAGCGCCAATATATTCGAATCTTCCATTTTCAAATTTGGCTTGTCCATAGTCGTAGACTGCGTCAAAACCGGACTATTGCCTAATTGTAGTGGAACTTTATCATTTTTTTGAAAAAGAGCAAAACTTCCTACCACTAAAGTGATGCTGGCCGCCGCCATCCAAAATATAGGATATTTACGCTTTTTAGGGCTAGCTAATTGCTTTTCAATTTTACCCCATAGCGCGTCAGAAGGAGCAAATTCTGCGTCTTCAAATTTGTTCTTAAACAAATTATCTAATTCTTTATCCGACATTGGTGCCATATTGATAGTTCTCCATTTTTATAATTTCTTGCTGCAATATTGCTCTAGCTCTAGATAATTGTGATTTACTCGCACCTTCAGAAATACCTAATGTTTCCGCTATTTCTTTATGGGAGTAACCTTCAATAACGTACATATTAAATACCATCCTATATCCATCTGCTAGCTTTTGAATCACACGCATCAAATCTTGCATACCCAAACTACTATAATCTGCTTGTTGACTAGCTAGCTCAGGCGCATCCTCGATATTGACTACTTGTAACATTCTCAAGTTTTTACGATAATTTTCAATTGCTGAATTCAGGACAATTCTCTTCATCCAACCTTCAAAGGAACCTTCCTCTCTAAACTCGCCAATCTTTTGGAAGATTTTGACATAAGCTATTTGCATCACATCTTCTGCTTCCATTTGATCTTTGGAATAACGCATACATATTGCCATCATTTTAGGTGCAGTGAGTCTGTAGAGCTGCGCTTGCGCCTCTCGTTTACCCGCTTTACAGCCCGCTAAAAGTACTTCAATAGTATATTTATTATTCCCCATGGTTTGGTTTATATGAGGTAGATGATACAAATCTCAAAAAGGTTGCATGAGATTTAATTTTTAGGCGCAAATAATTTAAAAGAAGTTTTATAACTCAAAAATAGCGAGTGGTGAAATTGCAAATTAGCCCTTGATGTTCCTAAATCAAAATGAGGTTCAAACCTTAGATCTACATAAAAATTAGGCACTAATTCCTTTTGAAAAACATACTGTACCAAAAGTAACTCTCTTTGCCTTTGCGTATATCCTTTATCATAAACGGTATTAGAAACAGAAGAATATAAAGGCATCCCCCTAAAATTAATGAAACCGCGACTATTCCAATAGGATAACTTTAAGTTTCCCCATGTACTTTCCAAACCTATATTCGCATAAAGAGCCTTTCCTTGGGTAAAATTCCATTGTTTTTCTGGGGAGTGATCCGATGAAATGACCCAGTAATTCTCGGTAAATAGATTTCGAATCCTTCCAGTTGAGCGATATTGATACTTTAAACCTAAGGCCGTATTCGTCCAAGTACTTAATGGAATATTCTTTAAAGCATCAATTTGTCCACCTTTGTGGTAAGCCAAGAACTGAAAGGGTAAAGTCAAATCGTGTCTAGACTTCTTTAGAAGCCTTGGTTCAAATACTAAACCGCCTAAAATTTCTTCCTTTTGCTCATCTTTAGGATAAATCATTTTTTCCCAAGACAACCAAGCATCTAAACGATAGCCTGGCTCTTGAATTTTAACTTGGGTACCATAGTTTAAAGGCTGAGTCAATCGAAATTCAGGATTATACAAAGGCTCCATATAAGCCTGTGCAGTATTGGACTCCAAACGTCCAAATATCAAGCTCAAATCATTTTTGTGGTAATGAACTTGAATTAATGGTTGTACCTCGTATAATCCATCTTGTCCAAAATCCTTGCGCATATATGCACCAAGAGACAATAATAAATTTGGATGGGCAAAATACTGCAATTGCGTTTCTAATTGACTTCCAAATAAAGTGTAGCCATCATGAAAGGAATTACTATATTCGTAATTTCTAAAATAATTAAAATTGTTTAAGCCTAAACGCAGTTGTCCAGTTAAGCTATCCGTAGGAAGGCTTGCCTTAATCGGCGAAATAGGCACTTGCGCTTTTAGTGGCAAGTTCGCCATGAAAAAGCCCACTAAAAGCCAAATAGCAAGTCTAAGCTTCATTTTTTTCGCGATAGCGTTTATAAATTTTAACTGCCGTCATAATGATAGCAGAAAAAAGCAGTAAACCTAATAATCCATAAAGCCAATCCATAGCCGACTTTAAAACCACGGTAAAGACAATGGCAACCAAAATAATAGTAGCCACTTCATTCCAAAGCCTGAGTTGATTAGAGCTCCATTTAAACACGCCAGTGCGCAATTGCTTCATAATTCTTTGGCAGATGAAATGATAAACCACCAAGCCTAAAACAAAACTTAACTTTACATGCATCCAAGGCTGAGCCAGCCAATTAGGCATAGCATACAACATAGCAAAACCAGCTAACAAAGTTAAAACCATCGCTGGAATCGTAATGATATTCCATAAGCGAGCTGTAATTTTAGCATATTCTTGCATAAGAATACGACGTTCCGGTTCGGGCTTTAGATTAGCTTCGGTATGATAGATGAAAAGCCGCACCCCATAAAAGAGTCCGGCCATCCAACTGACAACAAATATAATGTGTACAGCAAGTAGGTAATTATAATAGGCTTCCATAGGCCTGCTATTGGGGTTTATATTTTAATAGCCTAATATTTGAATTCTTTTACCACTTGAATCGCGTACTTCACATGATCAAATGGGATATCAGGCATGATTCCATGACCTAAGTTAAAAATAAATCCATTTTCACCACGCATTCTTTCAAATAAGTCGAGAATGTATTTTTTAATCACAGGCTTATCCGCATATAAAATAAATGGATCAAGATTACCTTGAACCGCCATTCCGGCTGGTAAAGTTTGCTTGATATTTTTTAAATCGGCATTCCAATCAATAGAAATCACATCAGGCTTAGCTTCAGCCATCATTGGGGCGAATACTGAACTCCCTTTACAGAAAGAAATCAAAGGTACATTTTCACGATTCAAGCCCGCTAAAATTTGTTGATTATATTGATGAGAGAAATCTCGGTAATCATTCCATGATAAAGCTAATGCCCAAGAATCAAACAATTGAATCGCATTAACCCCTGCCGCAATTTGCATATTCAAATAATCAATCGTTACTGTAGCTATTTTACTTAATAAACGATGAGCTAATTCCGGCTGATTATGAATGAATAACTTGGTTAATTTAAAATCTTTAGAAGAACCGCCTTCGATTAAATAACTCATAACCGTAAAAGGAGCACCAGCAAAACCAATTAAAGGAATTCGCCCATTTAAACGTTGCTGAATAACTTTAATCGCGTCGCCTACATACTGTAAACGATCTAATACATCGGTTTGTAAATTATCAATATCCGCTGCTGTACGTACTGGGTTTGCAAATTTCGGACCTACTCCCTGCGTAAAACTCAAATCTCCTCCCATAGCCTCTCCAGTCACTAAGATATCGCTAAATAAGATAGCCGCATCAATTCCCAATAAATCTACCGGTAACATCGTTACATCGGCCGCAATTTCAGGGGTTTTACACATCTCCAAAAAGGAATATTTATTTTTGATTTCCCAATATTCTGGCATAAATCTTCCAGCTTGGCGCATCATCCATACCGGTGGTCGAAAAGTAGGTTTTGAAAAGGCAGCGTCTAAAAATAAGTTGTTCTCCATAATACATTAAGTCATTTGACTGACTTCTTTCTCTATAATTTTAATAATTTCTTTGGCCCTATTACTGGCCGCTAATTCTTTTGCTCGATCAAGGTAAGCTTGCGCTCTTTCTCTATCTTTTTTTCTAAGCGCGATATTGGCTAAATGAATTAAAACAAAGGCTTTATCATTAGCACCGCCAAGTGGAAAGCGAGAAGCTAACTGAAAATGCATCTCTGCCCTATCATAGTCTTCTTCTTGCAAAGCGATATTGGCACGCATAAACTCATAATAACCTCTTCTGCTTCGGGCAAGTTGATCTGGATTAGGCACTTCATCCAAATAGAATTCGGCTTGCTCATAATCCTTATTTTTAAAATGCTTAGAAGCCAATAAAACGGAACTATGACGATAATGGGTAAAGATCACAAACCCAAAAAAAAGAAGCCCCACCACCGCTAACTCATATTGCCTTAAGAATAATAAAGCAATAGCAGATAGGGCAAAGAGGCCCATGAAAATACACCTTCCTTTTGCGCTAAACATTAAGCTGACGTATCTGTAAATTTATAACCAACTCCTCTAATTGAATGAAAATAAACTGGATTCTTTTGATCCGGTTCAAAATACTTTCTAAAGGTTAAAATAAAGTTATCAATAGTACGCGTGGATGGATAAACATCATAATTCCATACGGTCTCCAAAATTTGCTCTCTAGAAACAGCTTCATTCTTACGTTCAATAAGCAATTTTAAAAGCATCGTTTCCTTTTTAGTTAAAGGCACAACTGTACCATCTTCTTGTTTCAGTTCAAAGGAATTGAAATAAATAGTTTTATCTCCAATTTTATAAGAATTTAATTCTTTTAAATCGTCTGATTTTAAACTTCTTTTCACCAAAATACCTACTCTCAAGATAAGCTCTTCTAAGTTGAAAGGCTTCACCAAATAGTCATCCGCTCCTTTCTTAAGCCCCATTACACGATCTTCTGAAGTGTTTTTTGCCGTTAGAAATAAAATAGGCACTTCGGAATTTTCCAAACGAATCGTTTCACATACTTGGAATCCATCCATTTCAGGAAGCATGACATCCAATATAATCAGATTAAAACGCTCTTCTTTAAAAACTTTTAAAGCCGTTTTACCGTCTTTTACAGCATGTACTTTATATCCTTCGAGCTCAAGATTTAACTTGATGGCATCTAATAGATGCTCTTCATCTTCGACTAATAATACTCTTAATTTTTGTGACATATTTAATTAAATGTTACTTCAAAAATAGCACCATGAGGTACATTATCTTTCACGCTAATATCAGCATTGTGACTTTGTAATACTTCTTTAACAATAAACAAGCCAAGACCTGTACCTTTTGATTTTCTTACATTTTCATCGCCTACTCGGTAAAATTTGTCGAAAATTAACATCTTTTCTTTGTCAGGAATCCCCATTCCCTTATCAGAAACCACCAAAACGGGATGGCTGTCAATTTGACAAAGCTTTACTGCAACTTCGGCACATAGCCCAGAGTATTTTACTGCATTTTCAACTAAGTTAGTAACTACTGATGACAATGCAAACTTATCGCCGTGAATCGTAATCCCTGGCTCTATTTCCACTTTAATCAATTGTTGATCACCACAAGAATGCACCTGTAATCTTTCTGTGATACGGGTAACCAATTCTGAGAAATCAAAATCCTCTTTGGGGAAGGAATAAGTTTTACTTTCAATTTTAGTAGCCAACAACATATTCTCCACTAAATCATCCAATCGCTCAATATCCTTTAAGGAATTACTCAATAAAGACACTTGCATGGCCTTATCTAAATCTCTCTTAATAATCGTTTGAACAGAAAGTTTAATAGCAGCCAAAGGAGATTTCAGTTCGTGTGTAACCGACATCAAAAAGTTTTGCTGTCTTTCCTTTAATCGTTCATCACGACGGATAGAAGCATGAATAAAATAAGCTCCTACACCTAACAAAAACAAGAATACAGAACCCTCCCCTAAAATCATAGCCATTCTAGAAGGCTCTAACTCAATAACCACTTTACCCCACCAAAACATTTCGAATACAGCGTAAAGCAATAAAAAGTAAAAGATTAAAAGGGACTTTCTCATCAGTTCATCCTATTTATTTTGAAAAACTACATCTAAGGCCTCAAAAATAGCTCGCTTAGCTTTCTCTAATTCTACTTTGGTATGCGCCCCAGATACAAATCCAACTTCATATCCTGAAGGTCCGAAATAGATTCCTCTATTTAGCAGCTCACGATGCATGATTTTGAATTTCTCCATACTCTCATGCTCAATATCCGTCGCTTTTACAATTTTATCTTTTTGAGTAAAAGCAAACCAAAATATAGAACCTACACCAAATACCTTAAATTTATAATTACGCGCTTCGGCAAATCGTTGGATACTCGATCTAAACTCTTCCGTTTTATTGTTTAAATCTTTATAAAATCCAGATTTCAATAACTCGGTCAAGGTCGCAATTCCGGCCGCCATCGCCACTGGATTACCCGACAAAGTACCCGCTTGATAAACACCTCCATCAGGCGAAATATGCGCCATGATTTCGTGCGACGCCCCATACATACCTACAGGCAATCCACCACCTATAATTTTTCCATAGGTCACAATATCTGGTTTTACCTCATAATAAGCCGCTGCCCCCTCAAAACCTAGTCTAAAACCCGTGATTACTTCATCTAAAATTAATAAAGCACCATGATGGGTACAAATTTCACGAAGATAATGCATATACTCCGGGCTTTGCATGAGCAACCCATTATTAGCTGGAACACCTTCGATAATAACCGCAGCAATCTCTCCTTTAAACTGCTCAAAAGCTTGATCTAGAGCTCCTGTATCGGCCAAAGGCAATACAATAGTTTCTGCTGCAAATGA
>CAZQFF010000009.1:0-74967 GCA_964592575.1 uncultured Pedobacter sp. | reverse complement strand
GGAACACCAGCTGATGAAGTTTCGCCAAAAGTAACTAAGCCAGAACCTGCTTTTACTAATAAGGAATCACTATGTCCATGATAACAACCATCGAACTTAATAATCTTATTTCTTTTCGTATATCCTCGAGCTAAACGAATAGCCGACATCACAGCCTCAGTACCTGAAGAAGTAAAGCGAATTTTTTCTACGTATTTATTATGCTCAATAATTAACTCCGCCAATTCATTTTCCAAAGCGGTAGGGGCGCCAAAACTCATACCTTGAGTAATAGTTTCCGTCACTTTTTCTACCACTTTTGGGTGCGCATGACCTAAAATCAAAGGCCCCCAACTCCCACAAAAATCAATAAACTGATTACCATCTGCATCATAGATAAAGCAGCCCTCTCCCTTTTGGATAAATAAAGGCGTGCCATAAACAGATTTAAATGCTCTTACTGGAGAGTTTACCCCACCTGGAAAATACTTCTTCGCTTTTTCGTACAACTGCGCAGATTTTTCACGACTAATATCCGATTTAGACTTATCGTTTATAGGAAAATCTTCTTCCGAAGTGAATATTTTTTTTATCGAATTCAACATATTTCAACAACAATTTTTAAGCCCTAGATCCATTTATTCTCTAACATCGTTCGGATATGATAAGTCGTGATCACACTAGCTCCTGCACGGGCAAAAGCATACATGGTTTCCATAACTACTTTCTGCTCATCAATCCAACCTTTTTGTGCCGCTGCTTTGATCATAGAATACTCCCCTGAAACATTATAACAAGCAATAGGCAAATCACTTTGTGCTTTCAAACTTGCAATAACATCTAAATAAGCTAAAGCCGGTTTAACCATTAAAATATCAGCTCCTTCTTGCTCATCTAAAAAGGCTTCACGGCGACCCTCTGCGATATTTCTAAAGTCCATTTGATAAGCTTTGCGATCACCTTTATTAGGCGCACAATCTGCCGCTTCTCTGAAAGGCCCATAATATGCCGAAGCGAACTTTGTCGTATGCGACATGATCGCTGTATTTACATATCCATTCAAATCTAAAAGAGAACGAATAGCGGCTACACGACCGTCCATCATATCCGATGGCGCTAACATATCTGCACCTGCCCGAGCATGCGTTAATGCCATTTTAGCGATTAGCGCAACAGACTCATCATTATCAATATAATCATGATGCATGATACCACAATGACCATGACTCGTATAAGAACAAACACAAACATCGGTGATGATATATAAATCATCCCCAAATTTCTCTTTTAATAAACGTACCGCACGTGGAACTAAAGATTCAGGATGGTAAGCTGACTCTGCCAATTCAGACTTTTCATCGCCTACTCCAAATAACATGATCTTATTCAAGCCTAAGTTTAAGCCAATTTCTACATCTTCAATTAAGCGATCAATGGAAAAATGAAAGATACCTGGCATAGCCTCAATTTCGTGCTTTACCTGCTCTCCTGGAACCACAAAATAGGGATATACAAACATATCCTTACTTAATTTGGTTTCCGCTATCATATCTCTCACTAATTGATTTTTGCGTAAACGACGTGGTCTGATCATGATTGTTTTTTTTAAAATTTATTTAATTGATTCCAAATACGGCCTCAGCCAATCCGATTTCATCTGGAGAATAAGGCAAAGTAAAACTTAGCCCCATGGCTTCAAATTTCTTTCCAGTAGAATTTCCAATAGCAATAACTTGTTGTCCTGGCTCTAATAAATTTTCCGCAAAATAAGCGTCCACATTAGAAGGGCTAGTAAAAATCAACACATCCGCTGAACTTCGATCAACCTCTTCTTCTATCACCGTTTCATAGATAGGTAAATCCACTATTTTAGTAGCCGCAGATAAAAACTTTTGCATTGTTAGTAAAGAATCTTGGGCTCTAGGGAATAACACGGTTGTGTCATTCACGATTAGTGCCAATTCCTTTGCTACATCTTCAATATCTCCACCCTCGCCAACAAAATCAGCTAAATGACCACATTTTCTCAAAGAATCTTCAGAACCTCTTCCTACGACAGCAAATTTCACTTTCTTAGGTAAAACAGGCTCTAGCTTGAAGAAATATTCAACGCTATTGCGGCTACTGAAAACAATCCAGTCAACATGTTTAATGAAAAATGGATCAATATGATTAACGATAGGAAAAGTGCGAATTAAAGAACGAGCTTCAATTTCTACCTGATGCTTTTCCAAGGCTTTTCTAAAATAAGAATGTTCGCCTATATCTCTGGTGATGAAAACTTTACTTGGTAAATTTCTATCCTTGTCAAATTTAGCTACAATTTTTTCGGCTAAATTTTCTGTACGCTCACTTCTTAAAAATAAACGATCAGGAAAATCTTCAGCATCATTAGCTTTAGCTGTCCATACTTCAATTTGACCATTTTCTTCTCGACAGTAGCATCCTAAAGGCATATGACAGCCTCCTTGAAACAAGCTTAAAACTTTTCTTTCTACCGCAATCGTTTCTGCCGTTGGCACATGGTGAATAGCTTGTAATGCCTTAAATAACTCCGTATTGTTCTCCCGAATTTGAATAGCTAAAGCGCCTTGAGCTGGAGCAGGTACAAACTCTACTGGATCTAACACTTCTACATGGAATTCTGATAAATCAAGTTGCAGACGATTTACACCTGCCTTAGCTAAAACAATAGCATCATAATTTTCATTCCTCAATTTATCAATACGAGTGGGTACATTACCACGCAGGTCTTCAATATTTAAATCTGGACGAAAAGCTAATAATTGAGCTTTTCGACGATTAGATGAAGTCCCTACAATAGCCCCAGTTTTTAAGGAAAGTTTATTTTCTATATCTACACAATCCTTTAGGATTAATAAGAGTTCAGAGGGATCTTCACGCTCAGGTACCGCTGCAATAATTAAACCTGCAGGATGTTCTGTCGGTAGGTCTTTATGGGAATGAACAGCCAAATCTATACTCCCCTGGAGTAATTCTTCTTCTAATTCCTTCGTAAAAAAACCCTTTCCTTCTAACTTATCTAAACGTAAATTGAGGATTTTATCACCTTGGGTTTTAATGATTTTTAATTCGGATTCAATTCCGATTTGAGCCAATAAATCCTTGGTATAATTGGCTTGCCATAAAGCCAAATCACTTCCTCGAGTGCCGATTATAATTTTCTTCACCGTAAATTCTGATTTTGAGCAAATTTAACTTATTTTAAGGAAAGAAACGATGAAATTAGCGGGTATAGCTTAACTATTCTTCACTAAAATTTCCTTAGCCATCACCATCGGTACGCTGATGCACTTTTTCTCCATATAATCCATAACCTTCTCCAATACTGCTTTCGCATGATCATCAAGGCCATCTATTTCATTAGCAAATACACCGTTAATCGCTGTATTTTTAATCTCTTTAATTTTTTTCGGCACATCACTCATCGCGATCTCAATTTTGCGTTGCTTTAATACCGATTTAAACTCTTCAATATTATCCGCAATAATTTGTTCAGCATGAACTAATTCATTGTACCTTTCTTGGATATTCTTACGGGCTGTTTCTTTTAAAGACTCTACCTCGATATAGCTCACCGGGAACTGTTTTATAACCTGAGGATCGATATCATTCGGTACCGCTAAATCCACGATTACTTTCTTCCCGCCTTCACCGTTTAATAATTTCGAGTAAAGCTCAGGATTAACAATTGGCTCTGTAGAACCTGTACAAGATATGATCACATCAAAGCCACCTACATAATTCGGTAATTCCTCTAAGGTATAAGCTTGAGAAGAATTCAAAGCAGCCGCTAAAAACTGTGCTTTTTCTAAACTACGATTGAAGACTGAAAAATTAGCGTATTTATGTTTCTTTAAATACTGCGCTAAATTCTGATTGGTTTCACCAGCTCCAATAATCAAAATGCGCGATTGCGGATTAAGATTCATAGCCTTAAGCTTACGATAAGCCAAAGACACCACGGAAACCGGATTCTTCGAAATTTTAGTTAATGTATAAACCTCTTTCGCTGTCTTTACCACCCTATCCATAATCATCCGCATATAATCACCGGTAAAACCCGATTTTCTGCAAGATTCATAGGCTTTGCGTAATTGCGCTAAAATTTCTTTCTCCCCAACCACTAAACTCTCTAGAGAGCAAGAAGTACGTAGTAAATGGTTAAAGGCATCTATCTGCTCATAAGTGGAAACATTATCAACAAATTGCTGGAGGTGTTCCAATGGAAGGCCCATGTTCAGGGTTTGTAGGAACTTTTCAATAAAGGGGCGATTTAAAACTTGATCAGAAGTAAAAACAAATTCTACGCGATTACAGGTTCCGACATAAAATATTTCTTTAATATTTAGTTCGGATTGGATACTCTTTAATCTCTCATCAAGCGATTCTTCACAAATAACTAATCGCCCTAAAGCTTTTAGATCAATATGCTTGTGTGTAAATGCAATTACTTTTAAATATTCCAATGGTTAAACCCCGTTTATTTTTTATGTTACAAAAGTAATAAGCCAAGCGATATGAACTGTCATTAAGCTGTAATTTGGATCAATTTAGAAAGATTTTAAATAAAAAAGGTTTATCCAAACGAACAAACCTTTTACAATAATATCATTACAGATAGGCTTATAGCATTATTTTTTAGCTAATAACTTATCCCATTGCATAACTAAACTAGAATAAGTATCAATATAAAGTTGGTTCTCATCTTGAGGAAGTTTAGCCCCATAAGTTGAAGCTACTTTCGCCCAATCCAAGAATCTCGTGTTCAACTCGTTGATTTTAGCCACATCTTTAGCATTAACTGCCGCTTCCAATTCTTTTCTTAATGGTTCAAACTTAGCCATACCCTGATTTACATCTTCGCTTGAAAAAACAGGTAATTTTAGGGCTTCATCAGGCTTTACATTAATAATAGCTGCCCCACTTCCAACTTTTGAAGAATCTGCCTCTACAAACAAGCCAGTTGTATCCGAACTAAACGCATTAGCTACGGAATCCGCACCATTTGCCTCTGCTTTTTTATCGCTTTTACAAGCTAAAGCAAAACTCATAACGACTGCTAAGGTTAAAATTGAAAATTTTCTGCTTTTCATGTTTTTATGTTTTAATTTTTCGCAAAATTAGTTATTCCCGATTAATCCAAAATAAATTTTCTGCATTTTAGCTGTTAAAATTTGTTAAAACGGCTTCTCCACCACTTTAAAGGCTTCAAATCGCTCCCAAAAGCCATCTTTAGGCAATGGTGCAAAGATCTTAACCGGTTCCTTTTTCACCGGATGTATAAAATCTAATTGCCTGGCATGCAAACAAATACTACCCTTTCGACTACCTCTAGGATAACCGTATTTATTATCGCCTACAATAGGACAATGTAAACTCGACAATTGCACCCTTATTTGATGTGATCGACCAGTCAAAGGATTAACCTGAATTAAATAATAGCCATCTAATTCACCTAACAGCTCATAATCCAATTCTGAACGCTGCGCATTAGGCACTTCCTTATCATAAGCGCTTACCACGTTCTTCTGCGGATTCTTAATCAACCAATGCACCAAGTTACCGGACTCTTTTAAAGGCTTTTTCCGAACCACAGCGAAATAGGTTTTATGAATTACCCGGGTCTTAAACTGTGCATTCATTCGCTCTAAAGCTTTAGAAGTTTTAGCAAATAAAATGACACCGCTAACTGGCCGGTCTAAACGATGCACTACGCCTAAAAAAGCGGCATTTGGCTTATTATATTTTTTAGCCAAATATTTTTTTACTTGCTCATCCAAAGGCTCATCGCCGGTTTCATCCACCTGCACAATATCCCCGGCACGTTTATTAATAGCAATAAGATGATTGTCTT
The DNA here is from genome assembly GCA_964592575.1 of uncultured Pedobacter sp. Lineage (GTDB taxonomy): Bacteria > Bacteroidota > Bacteroidia > Sphingobacteriales > Sphingobacteriaceae > Pedobacter. The sequence goes on along the minus strand of CAZQFF010000009.1, from coordinate 69,110 downwards.
CATACAAGACATCTCGATCGGTTATGGGCATTCTATTCTCCTGTAATTTTAGCTATTAATATTGTTCCTTCTGATTTGGAAAATCTTTTGATTTCACATCTTGAATATAATGCTGAGCCGCGTCCTTAATACCAGCATATAAATCCATGTATTGTCTTAAAAATCGAGGTCTAAAGCCTTTTGTTAATCCAATCATATCATTCACCACCAACACTTGTCCATCGCAATCTGGCCCAGCCCCTATTCCAATCGTAGGGATTTGTACCATTTCGCTTACCTCTTTAGCTAATTTAGCTGGTATCTTTTCCAAAACTACAGCAAAACATCCTGCCTCTTGTAAAGCCAAGATATCGGATTTTAATTTCGCAGCTTCTGCCTCATCTTTAGCTCTTACCGTATAGGTCCCAAATTTATAAATAGACTGCGGTGTTAAACCCAAATGTCCCATCACCGGAATACCCGCTGTAATAATTCGTTTAATAGATTCTACAATCTCCTCTCCCCCTTCTAATTTTACACCGTGCGCCCCCGACTCTTTCATAATACGAATAGCGGAATTCAAGGCCTCCAAGGAATTCCCCTGATAAGAGCCAAAAGGTAGATCAACCACTACAAAAGCACGATTTGCTCCCCTTACGACAGATTGAGCATGATAGATCATCTGATCTAAGGTAATCGGCAAGGTGGTTTCATGTCCCGCCATCACATTTGAAGCTGAATCACCAACTAATAATACATCTAGCCCTGCATCGTCTAATATCGTCGCCATGGAAAAATCATAGGCGGTTAGCATAGCAATCTTCTCGCCACGATTTTTCATTTCTTGCAAAATGTGTGTGGTGATACGTTTAATTTCTTTGTTTACAGACATGACACAATTTTTAAACAAAATTAAGATAAAAAATAATATTTAAATAGCTATCTTTGTAACCCGAAATGAGTGCGTTCAATCAGAATGAAATTTTATCGTATTTAAACGGGTATTCCGTTCAAAACACTCTTTTTTTTATTTTAATTCACCCGCTAATTTTCCTCTATCAGGAAAATTTTTTATTTAAACCCTATTTGTTTTCCAATGACTAATTACACCAAGTTGCCTGCAATTTTGTTACTTGCCGATGGCACTGTATTTTATGGTAAAGCTGCCGGTAAAATCGGCACCACTACTGGAGAAATCTGTTTTAATACAGGTATGACAGGTTATCAAGAGGTATTTACTGACCCATCTTACTTCGGTCAGATTATGGTGACTACCAATACGCATATCGGAAATTATGGTATGCATCAAGATGAAATTGAATCGGAACAAATACAAATCGCGGGATTAGTTTGTAAAAACTTTAATATTCAATATTCTCGAAAAGAAGCTAAAGAATCTATCCAAGATAATTTTCAAAATGAAAATATTGTTGGTATTTGCGAAGTAGATACTCGAGCATTAGTTCAACATATTCGTAATAAAGGCGCGATGAACGCCATTATTTCCTCAGAAATCACCGACATACAAGCACTTAAAGCTAAATTAAATGCGGTGCCTTCGATGGCTGGATTAGAACTTTCTTCACAAGTATCCACCAAACAAGCTTATACATACGGAAATCCAAATGCACGTTTAAAAGTAGCCGCTTTAGATTTTGGTATTAAAAAGAATATTCTGAGAAATTTCGACGATCGCGATATTTTCGTGAAAGTATTCCCAGCAAAAACTTCTTTTCAAGAGATGCAAACCTGGGGAGCAGATGGCTATTTTATTTCAAACGGCCCAGGTGACCCTTCAGCGATGCCTTATGCTATCGAAACCGTAAAAGAAATTTTGGCTGCAGATAAACCTTTGTTCGGAATCTGCTTAGGCCATCAACTTTTAGCCGAAGCGAATGGAATTGGAACCATGAAAATGTTCAATGGACATCGTGGTTTGAACCATCCGGTTAAAAATATCATCAAAAATCATTGTGAAGTGACTTCGCAGAATCATGGCTTCGGGGTTATTCCAGAAGAAGTAAAAAAATCAGATCAAGTAGAAATTACCCATATTAACTTAAACGATGATTCTATCGAAGGTATTCGTGTAAAAGGTAAAAAAGCTTTTTCGGTACAATATCACCCAGAATCTTCACCTGGTCCGCACGATTCTCGTTATTTATTCGATGATTTCGTAGATTTGATTGACGGTAAATTAGTTTGGTAAAAATAATCTTATGACCTCAAAGCCAATCATTCGAGTAGTTGATTTAGTGAAGCAATATGGCCAATTTAAAGCAGTCGATGGAATTAGCTTTGAGGTTTATGAAAACGAAATATTTGGTCTTTTAGGCCCAAATGGCGCTGGAAAAACAACTAGCTTAGAAATTATTGAAACTTTAATTCCTAAAAGCTCGGGGCAAGTTTGGGTAGATCAACATGCGATTGACGAAAACCCTAGTGCTATTAAACAAATCATCGGGGTACAATTGCAATCGGCAGGTTATTATCCTAATTTAAACCTGGTTGAATTACTCGAATTGTTTGCAGGCCTTTACGGAGTGGATATCGACCCTATGGCGATGTTGCAAAAAGTAAACCTGCAAGACAAGGCTAAGGCACGCTTTAAATCCTTATCTGGTGGTCAAAAACAGCGATTTTCTATTGCAACCACATTAATTAACTCACCTAAAATTATTTTTTTGGATGAACCCACTACGGGTTTAGATCCACAAGCACGTCGTAATTTATGGGATTTAATCCTAGAAATTAAAGGTCAAGGCACCACCGTTGTGCTCACCACGCACTATATGGATGAAGCCGAATATTTGTGTAATCGAGTAGCTTTTATTGAAAAAGGTAAAATCATCGCATTAGACACTCCAGATCATTTAATTGATCAATTAGTAGCCACTGGATTTGAACGTGAAAAACCAGTAAAAAAAGCAAACTTAGAAGATGTATTTATCCATTTAACGGGCAAAGAATGGCGAGAGAGTTAAAATCATATAATCATTTAAAAGCAACCTTAGCCATCGCTAAAGCCAGCTTAAGATCTATTATGCGTAGCCCTTCGGCTGTCGTTTTCACCTTGGCTTTCCCTTTAATTTTCATCTTAGTATTTGGATTTATTGGCGGAAATGGATTACGAATTAATATCGCTGTTGATCCTCAATCTGCACCCAACAACCCTATTGTAAAGCAATTAGCGGAATCTAATCTAATTAAGATCGTGGATTATACCAATCCCGATGACATACAAAAAAGGCTAGAAAAGGGAAATATTGATGCTTTGCTTAAAGTGGATAAGCAGTCAGATAGCCTTCCTCAATATGTGACACAGGTTCAATACACCACGGCCTCTATGGATGTAGGAAAGCTTCTTAAATCCGTTCTGAACGAAATTGCTTATCGTTTAAACGCTTCAGAGCAAAATCAGCCAGTCGTTGAAATAAGAGAAACTACAGTTAAAGGAAGAGCCTTTAAGACGATCGATTTTATCTTACCCGGACAATTGGGCTTTTCACTTCTAAGCACAGGAGTTTTTGGAACCGCCTTTGTTTTCTTTAGCTTACGCCAAAACTTAGTCATTAAACGCTTTTTCGCCACGCCTGTAAGACGCTCAAGCATCATCCTAGGTGAAGCTATCGCTCGAATAGGCTTTGCACTTTGTGGGGCTTTATTTATCATTTTGATCGGACATTACCTATTTGATTTTACTCTCGTTCATGGCGCAGCCACGGTACTGAATTTATTAGTCCTAGCCTTTCTTGGCGTCATTGTTTTTATGGGCTTTGGCTTTGTCGTTTCAGGCCTAGCTAAATCAGAAAGTACGATTCCCCCTATCTCGAATATCATTACCCTCCCTCAATTTTTACTATCTGGTACATTTTTTAGTGTGGAAGCCTTTCCTTATTGGTTACAACCAATCAGTAAAGCTTTACCATTAACCTATTTAAACGATGCCTTACGTAAAGTTGCCTTTGAAGGCGCTAGTTTATGGGACGTTAAAATGCAAATGGGCATTATGATGCTTTGGGGTATTTTAATCTACACCATCGCTGTCAAAACCTTTAAATGGGATTAATTGATAGATTTAAAGAAAAATACTATCTTTGAGATAGTGATCTAATTGTACATTATACACTAAGGTGTTTTACTATAAAAAAAATTAACATATGAGTTTAATCATTGATGTCCATGCTAGACAAATTTTAGATTCTCGTGGTAACCCTACAATCGAAGTAGAGGTGATGACAGAAAATGGCATTATTGGCCGTGCTGCCGTGCCATCAGGTGCTAGTACAGGTCAACACGAAGCGGTAGAATTACGCGATGGCGATAAGAGCCAATATTTAGGTAAAGGCGTATTAAAAGCAGTTGAAAATGTAAATACTAATTTAGCCGAAGCTTTAAGAGGCGTTGATGTATTTGAGCAAAATTTAATCGATCAATTGATGATTGATTTAGATGGCACAGAAAATAAGGGCAAATTAGGTGCAAATGCTATTTTAGGCGTATCCTTAGCGGTAGCTAAAGCGGCAGCGGCGGAAAGCCGTCAACCTTTATTCCGTTATATTGGCGGAGTAAACGCCAATACGCTTCCTATTCCTATGATGAACATTATCAATGGAGGATCACATTCTGATGCCCCTATCGCTTTTCAAGAATTTATGGTCATGCCAGTAGGTGCATCCTCTTTCTCTGAAGCTTTACGTTGGGGAACAGAAATTTTCCATCATTTAAAATTTATCTTACATAGCCGAGGCTTATCTACAGCCGTAGGAGATGAAGGTGGTTTTGCTCCAAGTTTTGCTGGAACCGAAGATGCAATTGAAACCATTTTACAAGCGATTGAAAAAGCAGGTTATACACCAGGCAAACAAGTTTGCCTCGCTTTAGATTGTGCCGCTTCTGAGTTTTACAAAGATGGAAAATACGATTACACTAAATTTGAAGGCGATAAAGGCGCTATTCGCAGCAGTGCTGAACAAGCGCAATATTTAGCGGATCTATCAGAAAAATATCCAATCATCTCTATTGAAGATGGTATGGATGAAAATGATTGGGATGGCTGGAAAATGTTAACCGATTTAGTGGGTACTAAAGTGCAATTAGTAGGCGATGATTTATTCGTAACGAATGTAAAACGCTTACAAAAAGGAATTGATGCCCACACAGCAAACTCTATTTTAGTTAAAGTAAACCAAATTGGTACCTTAACCGAAACTATTAATGCAGTTAGCTTAGCTCAAAGCAATGGATACACCGCCGTGATGAGTCACCGCAGTGGAGAAACTGAAGACACTACGATTGCTGACTTAGCTGTAGCTTTGAATTGCGGTCAAATTAAAACAGGATCGGCATCGCGTTCCGATAGGATTGCAAAATACAATCAGCTGTTAAGAATTGAAGAAGAATTAGGTAAAGCGGCTAAATTTATTGGAAGCCAATTTAAATACGCCAAGAAATAATCAGCATAGCTGAATATAGTATCAGGAAACACTTGAAGGACTTGAATCTTCAAGTGTTTTTTTTTAATTTAATACTAAATTTGTTTTCAGATTCTATATATTTAAACATCATGAAAAATATTATTGGCGTATTTAAAAACAAATATTTTCTAAGCCTAATCATTTTTGGGGTTTGGATGATGTTTTTTGATAAAAATGATATGATTTCTCAATACGGCTATAGCAATAAAGTGAAAAAGCTTAAAGCGGAAAAAGCCTATTATTTAAAAGAAACTGAGCAAGTCAAAAAAGATTTAAAGGAATTAGACAGTAATATGCAAAGTGCTGAAAAATTTGCTCGCGAAAAATACTTCATGAAAAAAGATAATGAAGATGTCTTCGTCATTGTAAATCAAGGACCAAAGGAAGAAGAATAGTGAAAAAAAAACTAGCCTTTTGTTTATTAGCCTTCATTTTTCCTCTCTTTACTTACGCGCAAGCCTTACCCGAATTAAATAAAGTTCGACTAAACAAAAAGGCCCAATTTAAAGATGCTGAAGCGCTCGTCTTAAAGACTACCGAATTTTTACTCCGCCAGGATTTAGAAAAAGAAAAAGCCTCTCGTCGAAAAGCAGGTCAATTTTTAATGCGCTGGATGAACGGCACCCCTGACTATTTGTTTTATTTAGAACCTGCCGACATTCTCTATTTTGAAAATAATACCGATTATATGCTGAGTTTTATGGCGGCCCTAACCCATTATAGCATAAAACATCCACAGGAAAGCCGTGTAAACAAATTCATAGGCGCATTAGATTTAGTGCTGCCTTATTTAAAAAAATATAGTCATAAAGAAGATTGGTCGCGCGAACTGAGTCTATTGATGGATAAATATGATCAAGCTGAAATGACGGCTTATATTAAACAGAATTACCCAGCCACGAGCTCCGAAAATTCGCTATAGCCGCTTATCCAAATTTAGGCAAACTCCATTTATAGCGTACGACAATAATTCTCAACAAGAAAATGAATAAAATCACGATGATTTCAGACCATTGTTCATAGAGTTGAAAATACCTTAAGGCAAAATAGAGTATTCCACCCAAAATACAAACCGTAGCATAAATCTCCTTTCTAAAAATCAAGGGTATAGTATTGAGCAAAGTATCGCGAATGACCCCGCCAAAACAACCCGTAATCGTGCCTAAAGCAATACAAATGCCTGGGCTTAATCCAAAGGCCACACCTTTTTGAATACCCAAAATCGTAAACAAACCTAAGCCCAAGGAGTCGAATAGAAACAAAGTGATCTTAAATTTTTTAATATACTTTTTAAAAAAGATGGTGATAATGGAAGTAACTAAAATCAATAAACAATAATCTACATTGCGCATCCAAGCCACAGGCGTATCTCCTAAGAGCAAATCACGTAAAGTACCGCCTCCAATCGAGGTCACAAAAGCAATAATTAAAACCCCGAAAGGATCTAAACGACGCTGAATCGCTGCAAATGAACCTGATATCGCAAAAGCTATCGTCCCTAACGTTTCAATGGCATAGGTCGTTGTAATTTCCATGATCATACCCTGTTTTGTTCTCTAAAAAACCAATCCACACTTATATAAGCTAAAATAAAGAAAAAAAGGTCTTCAGCAAAGCTGAAGACCCCTTATCCTGATAAGTCTATCTTTTAAAATAGATTATAGCATACCGCCACAAACCGTTAAAGTTTGTCCGGTTACATAAGCACTCATATCGGAAGCTAAAAATAAACATACATTAGCCACATCATCGGTTTCACCAGCACGTTTCAAAGGAATAGCCGCTTCCCATCCTTCAACCACTTTAGGATCTAACACTTCTGTCATTTCCGTTCTAATAAATCCTGGAGCTACTACATTGGCTCTAATATTACGCGATCCTAATTCCTTAGCCACAGATTTAGTGAAACCAATAATACCTGCTTTAGAAGCAGCGTAATTCGCCTGACCCGCATTGCCATTGATACCCACCACTGAGCTCAAATTGATGAATACACCTGAACGTGCTTTCATCATCGGTTTTACAGCGGCTTTAGTAATATTAAAAATCGATTTCAAATTCACATCAATAACATCATCCCATTGATCTTCTGTCATACGCATCAACAAATTGTCTTTGGTGATGCCCGCATTATTCACAATAATATCAATTTGACCAAAATCCGCCAAGACATCATTGATTAATTGTTCCGCCTGATCAAACTTAGAGGCATCCGAACGATAACCTTTAACCTTGGTTCCAAAAGCTTGCAATTCTGTTTCTAAGGCTTGTCCTTTTTCTACAGAAGATAAATAGGTAAAAGCTACTTGAGCACCATTTTCGGCAAATTTCTCGGCAATCTTTCTACCAATTCCTTTTGAAGCACCTGTGATGATGGCTGTTTTTCCTGCTAATAATTTCATGCTGTTATTTGGGGTAAATCTGTTTAGTTTATAAATATAAAAAATTAATTAATTAAATGGCCGGCTCTTGTTGGCTCAAGCAGTGGAAACTACCCAATCCCCAAATGATATCTAGGGAATCAATGCCGACAATGGGCCTATCTGGAAAAGCTTTAGCGATAATGTCTAATGCTCTTTGATCATTTTTATCACGGAAGGTGGGCACAATAACAGCCGCATTAGCGATATAAAAATTAGCATAAGATGCTGGCAATCTCGTGTCTTCATAAATCACTGGAGCTGGCATGGGTAACTCAATAATCTGCAAAGGCCTGCCATCTTTCAAACGCATTTGTTTCAATAAAGCTAAATTCTCTTGCAAAATCTCGTAGTTTTCATCCTTCGGATCTTCTTCTACGACGGTGATTACCGTATCTTCGTTAACAAAGCGTGTAATATCATCAATATGTCCATCTGTATCATCACCAATTATACCATCGCCAAGCCATAAAACCTGATCAATACCATAGTATTGCGCTAGATAAGTTTCAATTTCTGCCTGGGTCAAATGTGGATTTCGATTTTCATTTAATAAACAAGCTTTACTCGTTAAAACGGTGCCTGCACCATTAAATTCAACCGAACCGCCTTCCATCACGATACCCGGATGAAAAACAGGTAAATTAAAATGTTGAGCAATCTTAGTCGGAATAACATCATCTAAATCATAGGGAGGATATTTATCTCCCCAAGCATTATAAGCCCAATCTACAATCGCTTTGCTATAACCGGCGTCGGCTTGCTTAAGCACATAAGCTGGACCATGATCGCGGCACCAAGCATCATTCGACTCAAAAAAGTAAAACTCAATTTGAGATAGATCTGCCCCCACATCTTTCAAGTGCTGTTCAGCGAAAGCCTTCATGGCCTCATTTTTTACATTAATTCTAACCTTTTCACCTTGAGCCACCACTTTTATAAATTCAGCATAAGGCTTGTATATGGTATCGATCTTGCCTGGCCATGAAGCCTCCTTATGTGGCCAACTTAACCAAGTCGCTTCATGCGGCACCCACTCGGCAGGAAAGGAGTAGCCTAAGTTTTTAGGCGTATTCGGATTTTGGATTAATTCTTCTATAATCGTAGTCGTAGACATGTTTTAAATTAAAGCTAGTTTAGTCCCCATCAATAAATCTCTTGGTAATAGGCTGATAAGAGTCGATTCGACGATCTCTTAAAAATGGCCAATGCTTTCTAAAATAATCCGATTGTTTTAAATCCAAACTGATCACCTTAGTCTCTTCTTGATCATGAGAAGCGAGATATAATAGCTTACCTTGGGCATTTGCCACAAAACTACCTCCCCAAAACTTCATCGCGCCATTTTGCTCAAATCCAACCCGGTTTACACTCACTACTGGAACGCCATTCGCTACGGCATGAGATCTTTGAATAGTTTGCCATGCTTGATATTGATCGGTATTTGTTTCCTCGTCTTGATCGGTTGCCCAACCAATAGCTGTTGGATAAAATAAGATTTCAGCTCCCATTAAAGCCGTAATTCTGGAAGCCTCAGGATACCATTGATCCCAACAAATCAAGATGCCTATTTTAGCAAATTTGGTTTGAAAAACTTTATAACCTAAATCACCAGGGGTAAAGTAAAACTTCTCATAATAAGCTGGGTCATCTGGAATGTGCATCTTACGATATTTACCCAAATAAGTACCATCAGCATCTAATACCGCGGTGGTATTATGATACAAGCCTTCAGCACGTTTTTCAAATAAAGAAGCAATGATAACTACGCCACAAGCCTTGGCTACTTCGGCTAAAGCATCAGTAGATGGCCCAGGAATGGCTTCTGCTAAATCAAAATTATCATAGTCTTCAACATCACAAAAGTAGAGGGAAGTAAATAGCTCTTGCAAACAAACAATTTGAGCCCCTTGAGCGGCGGCTTCATTTACTTTTTGAATCGCTTTATCTAAATTCTCTTGCTTATCACGGCTACAGGTCATTTGAACCAAGCCAACTTTTACATCTCTCATATTTTATTCTTTTGAAAAAAACGCTTAGGGCTAAAATTATTTTGACTCCAAAGTTAAGAATAAAAGCGCTAATCTTTAGGCAAAAAAAAAGCGGCACCATGTGCCGCTCTATTCGTTTAGTTTATTATCCGGAACAACTGATACAACCTTCTTCCATGGTACATACCGGACCTGAGATGATTTCTTCTGCGGCTTGATTATCTGCAATTACCGCTGGAATAACCGCTTCCATGGCTTTACCCGCTTGATTTTCAACGGTAAATTTAACCGCTTGCGAAGCCGCTTGCGTACGTAAATAGTACATACCTGTTTTTAAGCCTTTTTTCCAAGCATAGAAATGCATAGACGTTAACTTAGAGGTATTTGGCGCGTTAATAAATAAGTTCAACGATTGCGATTGGCAAATATAGGCACCACGATCAGCAGCCATATCAATGATATTTCTCATCTTAATTTCCCAAACCGTTTTATAAAGTTCCTTGATATAATCCGGAATTTCTGGAATATCTTGGATAGATCCATTGGCTAAAATAATTCTATCTTTCATCGCCGGCGTCCACAAGCCTAAGGATACTAAATCTTTTAATAAATGTTTATTAACTACAATAAACTCTCCACTTAATACACGACGCGTGTAAATATTAGAGGTATATGGCTCAAAACACTCATTATTACCTAAAATCTGAGAAGTGGAAGCCGTAGGCATTGGAGCTACTAATAAAGAGTTATAAACCCCAGTTTTCATTACGCGCTTGCGCAATTTTTCCCAATCCCAACGATTACTATCTGGTTTCACATTCCATAAATCAAATTGGAATTGACCTTTTGAAATAGGCGAACCTTTAAAAGTTTGATACGGTCCATTTTTCTCTGCCAAATCAGCCGAAGCCGTCATCGCCGCAAAATAAATGGTTTCAAAGATGTCTTTATTCAATTGTTTAGCCGCATCACTCTCAAAAGGTAATCTTAACAAGATAAAGGCATCAGCTAAACCTTGTACGCCTAATCCAATTGGACGGTGCTTGAAATTAGAATTTTGAGCCTCGATAACTGGATAATAGTTATGATCAATAATCTTATTCAAGTTCAACGTCACTTGGTAAGTCACTTCATACAATTTTTGATGATCAAACTCTCCATTGATGACATAACGAGGTAAAGCTAAAGAAGCCAAATTACAAACCGCTACTTCGTCTTTAGAGGTATACTCAATAATTTCTGTACATAAGTTTGAACTCTTAATCGTACCTAAATTTTGTTGATTCGACTTACTGTTAGCCGCATCTTTATATAATAAATAAGGCGTTCCTGTTTCAATTTGAGAATCTAAAATCGCGAACCAAAGCTCTTGTGCTTTAATGGTTTTACGGGCTCTGCCTTCGCGCTCATAACGCGTATAAAGCTCATTAAACTCATCTCCAAAGCAATCCGATAAACCTGGTGCCTCATCAGGAGAGAATAAACTCCAATCGCCATTTTCTTCTACGCGCTGCATAAATAAATCACAGATCCAAAGTGCGTAAAACAAATCTCTGGCTCTCAATTCCTCTTTACCGTGATTTTTTCTCAAATCCAAGAATGGGAAAATATCCGCATGCCAAGGCTCTAAATAAATAGCAAAAGCCCCTTTACGTTTACCACCACCTTGATCCACATAGCGAGCGGTATCATTAAATACACGCAGCATCGGCACAATACCATTACTTGTACCATTGGTACCACCAATATAGGCGCCAGTAGCACGAATATTATGAATGCTTAATCCAATACCGCCAGCACTTTGAGAAATTTTAGCCGTTTGTTTTAAAGTATCATAAATACCTTCAATACTATCATCTTGCATGGTTAATAAGAAACAAGATGACATTTGAGGTTTTGGCGTAGCTGCATTAAACAAAGTAGGCGTGGCATGCGTAAACCAACGCTCCGACATCAAATTATAGGTTTTGATAGCCGATTCGATATCCTCTTTGTGAATACCCACCGCCACACGCATAAACAAATGCTGTGGACGCTCTACAATTTTTCCATTTACCTTTAATAAATAAGATTTTTCTAATGTCTTAAACCCAAAGTAATCAAAGCCAAAATCGCGATCATAAATAATCGTTGAATCTAAAATATCGGCATTGTTTTTAATAACTTCCCATACATCATCAGCGATTAAAGATGCTTTTTTATCGGTTTTTGGATCGATATACTCATACAACATCTCCATCGTCTTGGCAAAAGACTTGATGGTATTCTTATGCAAGTTAGAAACTGCAATACGGGACGCCAACAACGCATAATCAGGATGTTTAGTGGTTAATGAGGCTGCCGTTTCCGCTGCTAAATTATCTAACTCTGAGGTCGTTACCCCATCATAAAGTCCTTCAATTACTTTTTTTGCTACATCAATTGGATCTACCAATTCTGCATTAAAACCATAACATAACTTCTCGATACGAGCCGTGATTTTATCGAATTTTACCGCTTCTTTGCGGCCATCTCTTTTAATTACAAACATCCTTGAAATAATTTTAGTGCATACCGAAATAGAGGCACTGGGTTTTTAGCATTAGTTTATTTATTTGGTAGCTAGTTCCTAAAGGGAGCTAGTCTTTTTTTTTAAAAATCATCATCTAAAGAAAAAGCATTTTGCTTGTCTTCGGAAGCGGTTAGGACGCCACTTTTTTGATAGTCCCCTACTCTCTTTTCAAAGAAATTCGTTTTTCCTTGTAAAGAAATCATTTCCATAAAGTCAAATGGATTGGTGGCATTATAAATTTTTTCGTAGCCCAACTCCACTAACCATCTGTCGGCTACAAATTCGATGTATTGGTTCATTAATTTGGCATTCATTCCAATTAAAGCAACCGGTAGCGCGTCCGTCACAAATTCTTGCTCAATCTCCACCGCATCGCGAATAATGCCATGAACTTGCTCTTGTGACAATTTGTGCTTCAACATAGAATATAATAAGCAAGCAAACTCACAGTGCATACCCTCGTCACGAGAAATCAGCTCATTACTGAAGGTTAAACCCGGCATCAAACCTCTTTTCTTTAACCAGAAAATGGAGCAGAAACTGCCGCTGAAGAAAATCCCCTCTACCGCAGCAAAAGCCACTAAGCGCTCGGCAAAAGTTCCATTTTCAATCCATCTCAGTGCCCATTGTGCTTTTTTACCCACCGCTGGAACCGTATCAATCGCATGAAACAAACGATCTTTTTCAACTGGATCTTTGATATAAGTATCAATCAATAAGGCATAAGTTTCCGCATGGATGTTTTCCATCATAATTTGGAAGCCATAAAAGCATCTTGCTTCCGGAAGTTGCACCTCACTCATAAAATTCACGGCCAGGTTTTCATTCACAATCCCGTCACTAGCCGCAAAGAAGGCTAAAACATGAGAAATAAAGTGTCTTTCCCCATCATTTAAACCTTCCCAATGTTTAATATCATCAGATAAATCAATTTCCTCTGCCGTCCAAAAACTCGCTTCCGTTTTTTTATACATTTCCCAGATGGCAGGATATTTAATCGGTAGAATAACAAATCTATCTTTATTCTCTTTAAGCAATAATTCTTCTTCTTGCGGCATAATCAATAAATTTTAACGTTTGAATCTGATCAATTATTCGGATAGCTTTTTAAGTAACATTCCTGCACTGAATCCATCGAGCAGCAGCATATTTAATCGCTAATGATTAAAAAACACGACAGCAAACTACTCCAAAGGCAAAGTCAAGGATTGTAATAAAAGAACATCTTCTAACAAAGATAATTGATAGCAATATGATGAGGAGAATAAGTTTTACACATCCATTTTTAAATATGGCTTAGAACTCATTTTTAAAATGGATATTTTCAGGCTATAAATTCGTAATTAAATAAAAATCAGAATATTACAAACACAAATAAGAGTGTTAATAAGTTTTTAAGAAGGCTTGAAACGGGTATTTTCTTTTATTTTGAACGGATATATTTAACTTGTAGCTTGGCATAACCCAAGCGATAAATACCGATAGCTTTCGCCGCCGATTCAGAGATATCTAGTTGAAATTTTTGACTAAAAGGACCTCGATCATTAACCCGCACCGCAACAGACTTACCGGTGCGCAAATTTTTAACCCAAAGACGAGTTCCAAAGGGTAAAGTACGATGGGCAGCCGTGTATTTTGCTGCCCTATAAATTTCTCCACTGGTGGTTCGACGTCCTTCAAATTTTTTAGCATAATAAGTGGTATACCACAATTTAGTAATGGTGTCCTTGGGCTTCTTCACCACTACCTTTTTAGGAAGGGCCTTAAAGCCTGCCGCAAAGGGACGATAAGAAGAAACCTGCTGAGCCAATAGCGGAGAGCACCAGAGCAGCCAAAGAATTAAAAGCAAAAACCTATTCATCAATCTGGAAAATTAATCCTTTTTTACTGCCGGTACAAAGTTCATCGATAGGGAATTCACGCAATGACGCACATCCTTTTTGGTAAATCCTTCTCCTTCAAAAACATGTCCTAAATGCCCTTTACATTTTGCACAAATAATCTCTATGCGATAACCATCTGCATCTAAAACACGTTCAACTGCTCCTTTAATTTCTTCATCAAATGAAGGCCATCCACAGCCAGAATCAAATTTGGAATCAGATTGATACAAGGCTGCATTACAACGCTTACAATGATAAGTTCCTTTTTCATAAAATTTATCATACTTTCCTGTTCCAGGAAACTCTGTACCTTTTCGAACAATAATATCTTCCTCTTCTTTTGTTAATTTATTCCATTCCATACTATCTACCTTTTTTTTAGCTGTTGAAACTTTTTTTTCTGGTTCTGATTGACGAGCTGGCGTCTGCGCACAGGCACTCCAACTCATTAAAAGCATAAATGCCACATAAATTCCAGCAATAGGCCAAGTTCTATTCATGATATTTATTTTTTTAATTATTGATCAAGCCGCTCAAACAGCCTGCCCTACAAATATATATAAAAAACAAAAGGCACCTGAAAGGTGCCTTATATATGACATTAAAATTAATGATCTTACTTTTTCAATAAGCTAGCCATCGTTTCACCGATTTCAGCTGGACTTTCTACTACGGTGATTCCGCATTCTGCCATGATTTTCATTTTAGCTGCAGCTGTATCTTCAGCTCCACCAACAATAGCCCCAGCATGTCCCATTCTACGACCAGCAGGCGCGGTTTGACCAGCAATAAATCCTACCACCGGTTTGGTTCCGTTTTCTTTAATCCAACGAGCTGCTTCCGCTTCCATTCCACCGCCAATTTCTCCAATCATAATGATACCTTCAGTTTCCGGATCGTTCATTAATAATTCTACAGCCTCTTTTGTAGTTGTACCAATAATTGGATCACCTCCAATACCAATGGCCGTGGTAATACCTAAACCCGCTTTTACCACTTGATCAACCGCCTCGTAAGTTAAAGTACCTGATTTAGATACTACACCAATATTTCCTTTTTTGAAAATAAAACCAGGCATGATACCAATTTTCGCTTCATCAGCTGTGATAACGCCCGGACAATTTGGCCCAATTAAGCGACAATCTTTGTCAGCAATATAGGATTTCACCATAATCATATCCTTAGTTGGGATACCCTCGGTGATACAAACAATCACTTTAATTCCAGCTTCCGCAGCTTCCATAATAGCGTCAGCAGCAAAAGCCGGCGGTACAAAAATAATAGAAACGTTAGCTCCTGCTTGATCTACAGCATCTTTCACGGTATTAAATACCGGTTTACCCAAATGCGTTTGACCGCCTTTTCCAGGAGTAACACCACCTACAACTTGCGTTCCATAGGCAATCATTTGCTCGGCATGGTAAGTACCTTCGTTACCGGTAAAACCCTGAACAATAACTTTTGAATCTTTATTTACTAAAACACTCATTATATCTATTTTTTTGTGCAAACTTACGCTAAATGACATGGAATATCAAATGTTAAAGAAAAAATCTTAAATAATATCCCTAGCTTTGTATAGCATGAAAAATTTTAAAGCTTTTATCTTTGTTTCCTTTTTATTCAGCGCTTTAACGATGCTCCTTGCCTGCAAAAAAGAAGTGATTAGCCCCCAAGATTTTACCGCTAAACACTTCCAAGGCTCCTGGTGGCTAAAAGAGCGCATTCAAATTTTGGAGCGTAATGGTCGGGTGATTAGTCGAGACACCATGCGATTTGGGAGAGAATTTCTTCCTGACTCTATTGTTAGAGATTCTTTACACTTTACCCTAGAACAAACCTATTCCCGCAATAATGGCCCCTTCTTCCCTTACCTGCTAGACGAAAACGCCGATCAAATCGACTTTAAAGAATCTTTAGGCATTTGGGACATTAATTATGTGAAGATGAATGAAGTGCTTTTCCAACAAAATCAAGGAAATTTACCTGCCGACCCAAACACCAGTAGTACGGTCTTAGAATTGTTCGTTAGAAAAAATAGATTTTAATTGAATTAGGTTATGGTTTAGCTCGCCATTGCCTCAATCTAGCATCCGCATTTCATCGGTCCTTTTTTCTCCAAATTCCGAAGCTCCTCCGAAAGTCCTGCGTGATTCTACAGGAAATGACTCCATCTTTTAAAGCGTTTCTATGCCCTTTGAAGAGAACTGCAAATCATAGAGTTTTTTATAATAACCGTCTTTTTTCAATAAATCTTGATGATTACCCATTTCCACGATTTCTCCTTTATCCAACACTAAAATTAAATTGGCGTGTTGAATCGTTGATAAGCGATGCGCGATCACAATAGAAGTCCGATCTTGCATTAAGGTTTTAATCGCTTTTTGAATCAATAGCTCAGTTTCTGTATCGACAGAGGAAGTAGCTTCATCAAGCACCAAAATATCTGGTTGGAATACCAAGGCCCGAATAAAAGAGATCAATTGGGCTTGCCCGACCGATAAAGTAGAACCTCTTTCTTTCACGTCATAATCATAGCCGCCAGGTAATCGCATAATAAAATCATGCGCCCCAACTTTTTTCGCTGCTTCGATAACTTGTTCTCGGGTGATATCGGGATGATGCAAACTGATATTATGAAATATAGAATCCGAAAACAAAAATACATCCTGCAATACCGTAGCAATTCGCGATCTTAAAAAGGTTAAATCGTAAGCTCGAATTTCAACCCCATCAATTTTAATTTCACCCTTCTGAATTTCGTATAATCGGCTTAAAATATTAATTACAGTAGATTTACCTGCACCTGTTGCACCCACTAAGGCTATGGTTTGACCAGGTTTAACTTTAAAACTGATATCTTTTAATACATAGTTCATTTGATCGATAGGACCATCCTGATCATAACTAAACCAAACTCGATCAAACTCAATGGCACCTTCTAATTTCGCTTTAACTAAACGCCCCTTATTAGGGGTTTGCTCAGCAGTATCCAACACTTTAAATACCCTTTCGGCACCCACCATACCCATTTGTAAGGTATTGAATTTATCGGCTAGCTCTCGAATAGGTCTAAAGAGCATATTTAAAAACAAAATAAAGGAAGTTATGGTTCCTGGCTGTACATCTAAAGGCTTATCCATGATACTTTTAGAGCCGTACCAAATCAAAATACCTAGAGATAAGGCCGAGATAAGCTCTACAACGGGAAAAAATATGGAATAATACCAATTCGATCGAATATTAGCATCGCGATAACGCTTATTGATTTGATAAAATTTATGGTACTCTTGCTTTTCTCGAGCGAAATATTGAATAATGCTCACACCTGATATATGTTCTTGCAAAAAGGTATTGAGGTTAGACACCTCGGTTCGCACTTGTTGAAAGGCTACTTTTATAGCTTTCTGGAAGATACGAGTCGCTAACAATAAGAATGGAATAGGAATAAGTACCATCAGCGTCAATTCCCAATCAATATAAAACATCACACTAACGATGACGATAACTTGTAAAAGGTCGCCAATCATCGCAATAAGCCCTTCAGAAAAAATATCTGCTATGGTTTCTAAATCGGATACCGTACGCGTGATCAATTGCCCAATAGGTGTCTTATCGAAATATTTTAAGCGAAGCTTAGAAATATGATTAAACACTTTTATACGCAAATCACGGATGGCCGATTGCCCAATGTGATTGGTAATTAAGGTTTGAAAATATTGAATAACCGCTTGAATGATTAATAAGGCTATCATCAAAACTGTCATTCGAACCAAGCCAGGATAATCGGTATTTAGAATAAAATTATCTAAGGTATAGCCAATGAGCCAAGGTCGGACCGGACTAATGATGGCGGTTGAAACGGTGAGGATAACGGCCCAAACAAAAAGCGTCCGATAAGGCTTTACATACTGAAATATACGTTTCAGTAATTCAAAATTAAATGAATCTCCTTTGATATCAGACATAGGTATAAGCTATATTAACTAAATACAATCCGCAAGCTGGTACAGATTGCCCTGCTTTACTTCTTTGTTTACTCTCGATGACTTCAGCAAATTCAGCCAGACTCATTTGCCCTTTTCCAACTTCGATTAAAGTACCCACAATGGCGCGAACCATATTGCGTAAAAATCGATCCGCTTTTATAGTAAACACCAAGGAGCCGTCGGGCTGATGGCTAAAACTAGCCTGCATAATTTGACAGTTATTGGTGAAGGTTTGCGTATGCAATTTAGAAAAACTCGTGAAATCTTGGTAAGCGAACAATAAATTAGCCGCTTCTTGCATCTTTTCCACCTCTAATTTTCCTTTATAAAGCCATGAGCGCTCTTGCTTAAAGGGATCTTTACAAAAATGCAGATGATATTCATAGGTTCTGGACAAAGCATCAAAACGGGCATGTGCCGAATCGGCTACTGGGAATAAACGATACACCCCTATACTTCTTGGCAACAAAGAATTTAAACCTTGAACCCAATCCTTTTGATGATTAACCGAACTGGTATCGAGATCAAATTGTGCAAAGAATTGACGCGCATGAACCCCGGTGTCAGTACGACCACAGCCTATACTTTCTATTGGTTGACGAAAATACGTGCTTAAGGCCGCATCTACATGCTGTTGCACGGTAGGCGCATTAGGTTGTATTTGCCAACCATGAAAAGGCGTGCCATCATAAGCTAGTTCTATAAAATATCGCTGCAAATTCACTGCGGCAAATTTAACCAATTTAATTCAAATCAGTTCAAAGGCGCTAGTTTTAATAGAATCTTTTTATAATTTTGCTTAAACAAGCATATAGTTCAATTTTAAAAATGATACAAAGAATTCAAAGTATTTGGTTTTTATTAGCAGCCCTGACGGCATCTACCTTATTATTTATTCCTTTAGCCTCAAGCCAACTGCCTGAAGTTAGTTATTTTATTAATGGACGAGGTTTGTTTGAAGTGACTGGGGACAAAACGACAAATATCGCTTCAAATAGCAGCTTCTTACTCGCTATTATCATACTGATTGGTTTATATGTATTTGCCATTTTCCAATACAAAAAACGTCCTTTTCAAAAAGCTTTAGGCTTATTAGCCAATTTTTTAGCTTTAGGTATAGCTTACTGGAGCACGGAATTAGTGAAGACCATTCCTGGAACAGCCGATACAAAAAACATGGAACCAGGTTTGTTTATTCCAGCTATCGCTATCGTGTTTAGTTTACTCGCTGTTCGAGCGATTAAACGCGACGAAAATTTATTAAAAAGTGCTGACCGTCTGCGCTAAAAACTGATTTTTAAAAAGTTAAATAGCTGATTAAGATAAATTACCATTTATTTATCGTATCTTTGCACCTCAATTTAAAAATCATAGAATGATAAACCCATTTAGTAAATTGGGGATAAATGATGACGTTGTTAGTGCCATAAAGGCTTTAGGTTTTGAAAATCCTACGCCTATTCAGGAACAATCTATTCCTGTACTGTTGAGCGGCGGTAACGACTTTGTTGGTTTGGCCCAAACAGGAACAGGAAAAACAGCCGCATTTGGATTGCCGCTGTTAGAATTAATCGATTTCAATGTAAACAAGCCACAGGCTTTAATTTTATGCCCAACTCGGGAGCTGTGTTTACAAATCACTAATGACCTTCGTAATTTCTCAAAAAACACCCCTAACGCCCATGTCGTGGCAGTTTATGGTGGTGCAAACATTATGCAACAGTTACGTGAAATACGTAATGGAGTGCAAATCGTAGTGGCCACGCCCGGCCGTATGTTAGACATCATTGGCCGTAAAGCCATTGATTTTTCTCAAGTTAAATACGTGGTATTGGATGAGGCAGATGAAATGTTAAATATGGGCTTCCAGGAAGACATTAATGACATTTTATCCACTACTCCAGACGATAAAAAAACTTGGTTATTTTCAGCAACCATGCCTCCAGAGGTAAGAAGAATTGCTAAAAATTACATGGAAAACCCCGTAGAGCTCACGATGGGCACTAAAAACACGGGCAATGTTAACATCGAGCATGAGTACTATGTTGTAAGAGCGCGTGATAAATATGCAGCGCTTAAACGAATCGTGGATTTTAATCCGGATATTTTTGGTGTGGTATTTTGTAAAACCAAAATGGACACACAAGAAGTTGCTGAACACTTGATTAAAGACGGCTACAATGCTGATGCTTTACACGGTGACTTATCTCAACAACAAAGAGATAAAGTGATGCAACGCTTCCGTGATCGTCATATGCAATTATTAATTGCTACGGATGTTGCCGCTCGCGGTATTGATGTGAATAATGTAACACACGTTATTAATTATTCCCTTCCAGATGAAATTGAAAGTTATACCCACCGTTCTGGTAGAACAGGAAGAGCGGGTAAAACTGGGGTTTCCATTTGTATTATCAATTCAAAAGAAACTGGTAAAATCCGTCAAATAGAAAAAATTATTGGAAAACAATTCACGCGTGCGGAATTACCTACTGGCTTTGATGTTTGTGAAAAACAATTGTTCAGTTTAATTCATAAAGTACAAAATGTGGAGGTAAATGTTGAGCAAATCGAACAGTATATTCCAAGAATTATGGATGAGTTTGCGGAATTAAGCAAAGAAGAAGTGATCAAAAGATTTGCTTCATTAGAGTTTAATCGTTTCTTATCTTATTATCAAAACGCCCCAGATTTAAATGCTACAGAAGATCGCTCTAGCCGTGGAGAACGCGGAGAGCGAGGCGAAAGAGGTGAACGTTCTAGTCGTCCTTCGAGAGATGGCGCCTATACTCGTTTATTCATTAATGTAGGTTCTGTGGATGATTTCACAAGAGGTGATTTATTAGGCTTTGTTTGTAATAATGGTAAAATAGGCGGCAAATCGGTCGGTAAAATTGATTTAAAAGGTGTTTATTCATTTATTGAAGTGGAAAACGGTGCCTTAGATAGCTTGTTTACAAATTTTAAAAACATCAAATACAATGGACGTGAAGTTCGTATTGAAGTTAGCGGAGAAGCACCTGTAAGCAGAAGCTTTGAAGGTGGCGGTGGCGAAAGAAGACGCTCTAGCGGCAGAAGAGATGGTGGTAGAGAAGGCGGCAGAGAAGGTGGTAGAGATTTCAACCGTCAAAGTTCCGATAGAAGATCAGGAGGATTCAGAGATTTTTCTGGAAAAAGCAGAGAAGATCGTGGATCGGGTAGAAGAGAAAATAGAGATCGCAACAGACGTTAAAAAACCATACGAAAAGGGCTACTTTAATAAAGTGGCCCTTTTTAATTTAATAAAGATTCTAATGCTTTGATACTGGTTTTAGGAAGAACATGTTGATATAATATCTGATAAACCGTATGCAGAATAGGCATATTAACCTGATGCTGTTCGCTAATAATTTGCATACATTTAGTTGCATAATAGCCCTCGGCAACCATATTCATTTCTAATTGGGCGGACTGAACCGTATAGCCCTTTCCTATCATATTTCCAAAAGTTCGATTTCTAGAAAATTGCGAATAAGAGGTCACGAGTAAATCACCCAAATAAGCCGATTCATTAATATCGCGATGCATCGGGTAAACAGCATGTAAAAAGTTTTCCATTTCCCGAATAGCATTAGAGATTAGAATGGCTTGAAAATTATCACCATAGCCTACCCCATGACAGATACCTGAAGCTACGGCATAAATGTTTTTTAATACCGCAGCGTATTCTGTACCATAAATATCGTCCGACTCTTGAGCCCGGATATAGCGATTTCTTAAAAAATTCGCAAAGGTTTCAGCTAAAGCTAATTGTTTACAAGCTATGGTTAAATAAGATAATTTTTCTAATGCCACCTCTTCGGAATGACAGGGGCCAGAAATCACTAATATATCGGTTGCCGGAATTTGATAATGTTGTTGCATAAAATCACCGACGATTAAATTATCTTCTGGCACAATACCTTTGATAGCCGAAATAATTTTTTTTCCTTTTAAATCTTCGATGCTTAGTTCGGCTAAGGTAGCTTTCAAAAAAGCTGCTGGAACATTCAAAATTAAATATTCTGCTTGTTGAACTATATTCTTTAGCTGATCAGAAATATGTGCAGCTGGCACTTTAATTTCTACAGAACTTAGATAATTTGGATTGTGCTTAAAATGCTGCAGATGGGCAATGGCAGATTTATTACGCATCCACCAATAAATTTCTTTTTCCGTTTCGTTATCCGATAACATTTTAATGATAGCCGTAGCCCAGCTACCACCTCCTATCATGGCTATTTTACTTCCCATATTCTCTTCATTTGCAAATAAAAAAGGTTTAAGTGTTTGTCGCACTTAAACCTCTTTCTTCAAAATTAAGGAATATAATTTAAAACCAGGCTATTTTTTAGTCTCTGTACTAAATAATTTATCCTTTGTGGTCACTTCCACTTTGTCTCCATCCTTTAATTTGTTTTGGATAGCGGAATAAGGTCCACTCACAATTTCTTGGCCTAATTTAAGTCCTGACTTTAAGATAATATATTGATCATCTTGAATACCTGTTTTAACTTCTACCTTTTTAATCGTTCCTGCCTTAGCGTCGAAAGTATATACATATTGTTTCACTTCCTTTTTAACCGTTTCTTTTTTCTTCTCGTTTGTTTCCGTCGAAGAGTTTGTCGATTTATTTTCACGTGCATCCGAAGTAAATACCGCTTGAATTGGAATAGCTAATCCCTTTTCCATTTGGCTTTCAATATCTACTGTAGCAGATAAACCTGGACGGAAAGGTGAAGGTAAATCTTTAGCACCTTTCACATCACCATAAGATTCAGCTAAAATGCGCACCTTTACCGCAAAATTAGTTACTTGTTCTACCGAAGCCGTATTTGCACCTACATTAGTGGATGAACTGGCTATTTCGGTCACAATACCTTTGAATTTTTTATCAGAAAACGCATCAATTTCGATAATAGCGCTATCCCCTACATTTACGCGGTTAATATCATTCTCATTCACTTCTACATTCACTTCCATAGAAGATAAATTAGAAATGCGCATAATTTCCGTACCTGCCATTTGAGAGGTTCCTAAAATTCTGTCACCTAATTCAATTGATAGTTTAGATACCACGCCATCAACTGGAGCAAAAATTGTAGTCTTTGCTAAGTTAGCTCCTGCTTCCTTAACATTGGCTCCGCTTTGTTCTAATCCAAATCGAGCTGCAGTTACATTTTCCTTAGCACTCGCTAAAGTTGCCTTTGCTGTTAAATAAGAAGCTTTAGCAGCATCAAATTCTGCTGCAGAAATTACTTTTTTATTATATAAAGCTACATTTCTTTGATAGGCTGCCTCCGCATTATCAAAGTTGGCTTGCGCTTGTGCCAATTGTTGTTGAGAAGCGGCTACGGAAGCTTTCTGTGAATTATAAGAAGCCACGGCTCTTTCATATCCAGACTGTAATACATCTGGTCTAACTTTACAAAGCAATTGTCCCTTTTTAACCACATCACCTTCTTTCACGAGCAATTCGGTCACCTCACCTGAAACTTCAGAACTTAATTTAACTTCCGTTTCTGGTTGTAATTTTCCACTGGCGGTAACTGTTTCAATAACTTTTCTATCTGTAACCTTTTCCACCGTTACCTTTTCTGTTTTCTCCCCTCCAATTACGCCAGCCATTTTTAGGGCAATTAAAACCGCTATTAATACGCCTAGACCAATTAAAATGTGCTTAAGTTTCATATGTTTAATTTAAATATTATAAGTTAATAGGTTTACCCAAGTAATAATCAATTACTTTGGCTCTGAACAATAAATCGTATTTAGCTTGAATCATATCGAGTTCAGCACGATTACGATTCGTTTGAGCCGTATTAAATTCAACGGAATTAACTAAGCCTACATTATAACGCTCAGAGATCGCATAGAAAGCATCCTTTTGCGCTAAAAAGGCATTAGTTGTAGAGGAATAGCGTGCTTGCGCTGCTTTTAAATCAGCTACCGCCTGGTGAATGACTTTATTCAAATTATTCTTGGCCAATTGTTCTTGTGTTTCATTTTGCATCAGATTAATGCGTGCTCGAGTCACATTAGAACGAATTTGTAAGCCACTAAAAATTGGCATTTGAATACTTATCCCCATACCTTTACCTTGGTTATTTTTGAATTGTTCCGAAAAGGTAGAATTAGGAATATTAGCATTATAGCTATAAAAATAACTGGTACTAACCGATCCACTGAATCCAACTCTTGGCATCATACTAGCTTTAGCAATCGAAATACCTATTCTTGAGGCTTCTGTATTACGTTGAGCTAATCGGATATCAGGAAAAGTATTTAAGGCTGAACGAAAAATTTCTTCGGCATCAACCTGACTCTGATCAAAAGAAATATCAGCGATGTTTGGTACCTTCACCTCATACACAGTAGAGGATGGAATATCCATTAATTGCGCTAAAGTGATCATAGAAATAGTCAGATTATTTTCTGCATTCGTTACATTTAATTCGGCAGTAGCTACTTGAGATTTGGCTTGAGAAACATCTGCTAAAGTTTTATTTCCTTCATTCATTAAAATTTCTTGTTGATTATAGGTTTGCTTAGCCACTTTTAATTGGTCTTGCGCTGCAATCAATAAGTCCTTGTTGAATAAAATTTGTAAATAGGACGTTATAACTTGAAGAATTAAATCATTCTTTACTTTTTCTGTAGAGGTTTCGCTAGCCGATAACAAGGTTTTGTTTTGCTTAATCTGATTGATTTTAGAGAAACCATTAAATAAATCAAGATTAGTGCTCAAATTAGCACTCATGTTGTAACGCTGCGTATTTTCGAATAAACCAGAAGCACTTTGATTTCGACCCCAGTTCATATTATGAAAATTTCCAAAATTTAAGGAAGGATATAAAGCGAACTTAGATTGATTGTAGTTCACTTCGGAAAGTCTTTCATTAAGCTGCGCATTTTTAACTTGTAAATTATTTTGCAGTGTCTTTTCGATGGCTTGCTGAACTGTTATGATTTCTTGAGCCTGCACCTCTTGGATGGCACCCAAAATCGTTAAGAGGCCTAATGACAAATAAGCTCTTCTTAATAATCTTGGAAAATTTCCTTTTTTCATATATAAAACTACCTTTTAAAATAAACTAAAATGGCTTTAACCGCCTTTACTGCCTTCAACTCAAATAATTTATTACTTTTGAAATATGTATTTAGCAAAGAGTCCATCATTTTTTAAAATCTTGTATCCCCAATTAACTTGGCATGAATCAAGATCGGAAAAATTCGTTTATCTGACCTTTGACGACGGACCAATACCGAATGTTACATCATTTGTTTTAAATACGCTAAAAAATTACGGCATAAAAGGGAATTTCTTTTGTATTGGCGACAATATTCGAAAGCATCCAGCGATCTTTCAAAGCATTAAAGAAGCTGGACATCAAATTGGTAATCACACCTTTCATCATTATAATGGCTGGAAAACACCTAACGAAGCCTATTTAGAGGATATTAAAAAGTGCCAAGCTTTAACGCAAAGTCATTTATTTAGGCCGCCATACGGAAGGATTAGATTGAGTCAAATCCCAAAAGTTTTCGAAATTTTGAAGCAAGACCTTGCCCCTGCTCAAATCGCAAAAATTATCATGTGGGATGTATTAAGCGGTGATTTTGATCCTAAAATTGATGGACCTACCTGTACCGAAAATGTCTTAAAAAATATTCAAAATGGCTCAATCATTGTATTTCACGATAGTCTGAAAGCTTGGGATCGATTGGCCTATAGCTTGCCCCTTTGTATTGAAGAACTCCTCAAAAGAGGCTATAAATTCGGACTGTTATAAATCAATTTTATTTTTCTTTAAAAAAAATAATGAAATGTAAATGGGATTATTCGCCTATTTTTTTCGTAAATTCGCGAATTACAAGTTGATTATAAACATAAAATTTAAATATCCATGGCATTCGACATTGAAATGATCAAAAAGGTTTATGCTAACTTCAGCGAGCGTGTAGACGCGGCGCGTGAAATAGTGGGTAAACCTTTAACCCTTTCTGAAAAGATATTATATGCCCACCTGTGGGATGGAAAAGCCAACAAGGCTTTTGTAAGAGGAACGGATTATGTGGATTTTGCACCAGACCGCGTAGCGATGCAAGATGCTACGGCTCAAATGGCTTTATTACAGTTCATGCAAGCTGGTCGTCCGCAAGTTGCCGTACCTTCAACCGTACATTGCGATCACTTAATTACAGCAAAAGCTGGAGCGGAAATTGATTTACCTCAAGCCAATACAGAAAGCAAGGAAGTTTTCGACTTTTTAGCTTCTGTGTCTAATAAATATGGTATTGGTTTCTGGAAGCCTGGAGCGGGTATTATCCACCAAGTGGTATTAGAAAATTATGCTTTTCCTGGAGGAATGATGATTGGTACGGATAGCCATACGGTTAATGCTGGTGGTTTAGGTATGATTGCTATTGGTGTTGGTGGAGCAGATGCTTGTGACGTTATGGCGGGTTTACCTTGGGAGCTTAAATTTCCAAAATTAATTGGCGTTAAATTAACTGGCAAATTAAATGGTTGGGCTTCAGCCAAAGATGTTATCTTAAAAGTTGCTGGTATTTTAACGGTTAAAGGTGGTACAGGTGCAATTGTAGAATATTTTGGAGAAGGTGCTAAAAACTTAAGTTGTACAGGTAAAGGTACTATTTGTAATATGGGTGCTGAGATTGGTGCAACAACGTCAACTTTTGGTTATGACGAAAGTATGGAGCGTTATTTGAGAGCAACCAATAGAGATGAAGTGGCGGATTTAGCTAATGGTATTGCCCATCACTTAACCGGTGACCCAGAAGTTTACGCGCAACCAGAAAAATATTTTGATCAATTAATCGAAATCAACTTAGATGAATTAGAGCCTTATTTAAATGGCCCTTTTACACCAGATTTAGCTACGCCTATTTCAGCCATGAAACAAGCTGCTGAAGCGAATGGATGGCCTACTAAAATTGAATGGGGATTAATTGGTTCATGTACTAACTCCTCTTACGAAGATTTATCTCGTGCCGCTTCCATTGCTAAACAAGCGATTGCTAAAGGCTTAGGCACTAAAGCTGAATTCGGAATCAATCCAGGTTCAGAGCAAGTTCGTTATACGGCTGATAGAGATGGCTATTTAGGTACATTTAAAGATTTAGATGCGACCATCTTCACTAATGCCTGCGGACCATGTATTGGTATGTGGGATCGTGTAGGAGCTGAGAAACAAGAAAAAAATACGATTGTTCACTCTTTCAACAGAAATTTTGCGAAAAGAGCGGATGGTAATCCAAATACCTTTGCCTTTGTTACTTCACCTGAAATGGTAGCTGCATTAGCTATCGCAGGCGATTTAAGATTCAATCCAATAACAGACACCTTAATCAATGACAAAGGTGAATCCGTTAAATTAGATCCACCAGTAGGAGAAGAATTACCACCTAAAGGTTATGCGGTGGAAGATGCGGGTTATCAAGCTCCAGCTCAAGATGGTTCTAAAGTAGAGGTTATTGTATCTCCTACTTCGCATCGTTTACAATTATTAGATCCATTCCAAGCTTGGGAAGGTGAAGATTTAAAAGGCTTAAAACTTTTAATTAAAGCTAAAGGTAAATGTACAACCGACCATATTTCTATGGCTGGACCTTGGTTAAAATTCAGAGGCCATTTAGATAATATTTCTAATAATATGTTGATTGGAGCTGTTAACTTCTTTAATGATAAAACGGATGAAGTTAAAAATGCTTTAACTGGAGAATATGGACCAGTACCTGCCACGCAAAGAGAATATAAAGCTGCAGGCATCGGTTCTATTGTGGTTGGCGACGAAAACTATGGCGAAGGTTCATCACGTGAACATGCTGCTATGGAACCTAGACATTTAGGCGTTAGAGCGGTATTAGTTAAATCATTCGCTCGTATCCACGAAACAAATTTGAAAAAGCAAGGAATGTTAGCTTTAACATTTGTGGACAAGGACGATTATAATAAAATTTTAGAGGACGATTCGATTGATATCTTAGGTTTAACTACGTTTAGCCCTAATGTTCCATTAGAATTAGTTTTAAATCATGCAGATGGAAGTTCGGAGACGATTAAAGTTAATCACAGTTATAATGAACAACAGATTGAATGGTTCAAAGCTGGTGGAGCTTTAAACATCATCCGTAGAGATGCGGCAAATAAAGCTTCTTAATAAGCGTTTTTTATATTAATTTTTTTTACAGGCGCTTTAGTTAAAGACTAAAGCGCCTTTTTTAGCGCATGAAAATTACTTTACTGGCTATAGGAAAAACAGAAGACAAATATCTTTTAGAAGGTATAGATAAATACGTCAAGCGATTGAAGCATTATATTTCATTTAACTTGCAAATTATACCTGATATTAAAAATGTAAAGAATATGTCTCAGGCTCAGCAAAAAGTAAAAGAATCGGAACTTATTCTAAAACAAGTTCAAAATGGAGATGTATTGGTCTTATTAGATGAAAAAGGAAAATCCTTTAGATCAATAGAGTTTGCTCAGTTTATCAACAAACAAATGGTGGGTTCTGTACAACATTTGGTTTTTGTGATTGGTGGACCCTATGGATTTGACGACAGTGTATATGTCCGAGCTAATCAATTGATATCGCTTTCGAACATGACATTCTCCCATCAAATGGTACGTTTATTTTTTGTTGAACAATTATATCGGGCGTTTAGTATTTTAAATAATGAACCTTATCATCATGAATAAGGTTCTAATAAAAATGAAAATATGAATCCAAATAATTTTAAAAGAAACTATAAGTTTAGATCGGATCAAAGCAAAACTAACCGTTATTTAAATTGGGTAATTATTATTACCATGTTAATTTTATTTGTGCTTTGGTATTTTTTAATGTAAAAAAAATGCAGCACTTCATAGAAGTACTGCATTTATAAATCAAATTAAATAATACGATTAAACGCCTTTTTTAGCGGTCATATTAGCCTTTTTAGCTGGAGCTGAAGCTTTTGTTGTAGGAGCTTTCGCTGCGCTAGGCTTCGCTTTGCTTGTCTTGCTTTTTACTTCTGGTTTATCTTCAATAATCGGCGTATTTACCGCAGCACCTTGATCAGGACTTGGCTCGGTAAAAATTGGTAAATCCTTTAGAATATTAAACCAAGTTATAATTTTCTTTATATCTGAAGTATATACTTTCTCTCTATCGTGATTTGGAGCAACAGTATCAAAAAAAGCTCTTAATGCATGGCCATCAGCTTTGCTATCCGGAATATCCTGATGAGAAGCCATACTCATCAATACATCAGCTAATTTTAGCTCTGCATCTTCACCATAAATTGTAATATCTTCTAATGAAGCTAATTTTGTAGTAGCTAAATTAGCTACGATTTTTAATTTTTGTGCATCAAGCCCTTCAAGTACATATCCAGCTTTGTTTTGCCCAATTAATTGAAATAATCCTGGTCTGCCAGATACAGCTACGATTCCTCTTAAATTCATGTTATTTTTTGTTTAGCATACCCATATTGACATGGGGGTTATATATTTAGTCTTCGATCAATTCAATACTTAAAATTTTATCACCTTGACGTATATCATCCACCACATCTACATTTTCAATTACTTTTCCAAAACAAGTATGATGACGATCTAAATGAGCAGTATTGTTACGACTATGGCAAATAAAAAATTGAGAACCACCTGTATTTCTTCCAGCATGCGCCATAGATAATACCCCTCTATCATGGAATTGATTTCCGCCATCTAATTCACAATCAATTTTATAACCTGGGCCACCTGTACCAGCTAAATGTGCCTTTGCAGGGTCTTTGGAATTCGGACATCCACCTTGAATGACAAAATCAGGAATAACACGATGGAAAGCGATTCCATCATAAAATCCTTCACTGGCTAATTTTTTAAAATTAGCTACTGTATTTGGGGCATCCGTGTCATAAAACTGCACCGTCATGTCTCCCTTTTCAGTTTTTATTATTGCTTTGCTCATAATTTTTATAGTAAAGCTCAAATTTATAAAAATAATTCAAAATCTTAGTCGTAGAAATTCCAGATTACACCTATTTTTAAAAGGCGAAGCGGCATCGGATAATCATTAACACTATAGTATCCATTGGTATTGAAACCTTGATTAGCAAAATCATAGCGAGCAAAAACATTTGCTCTTTTCATACCGACCTTAAGCCAAGCGTCTACAATAGGTTGATTTCCGAACTGTAAAGACTCACCATTATAAAATTGACTAATCGCGGGATTATAGGAAAGCGCATCATATTTTGCGTTCCATCTTAGGTCAAATCCAAACTCGGTACGGAATAATTTAAAAAATATTTGTTCTTTGGAAATAGAACTATATAGGTATAGTTCAGGGCTTCGCAAATATGCCATTCGATCCGATTTTTGATAGACCCCATAGGTTTTCCATCTAAAGCTGCCAAAATTAAATTCTTTAGCTACTTGAACCTTCAATAGATTTAAGGCTGAACCTAATTGAGCAACGGAAATTTGTTGATTCGCTTCGCCTTGGAAATAAAGATAATTATCAATTAAATAATAATTTGCGCCTGCTTCTAATTTTAGGGCTGGATTCTTATACTTAAAACTAAAATTAATGGTTTTAGTGCGATCTAAATTTGCCCTATTATCCCATTGATAATGGTTCCCCTGATATTGATTATAAATTTCAGCTGGTGATTTATTTGACCAAAAGGCGCCTAATTCAACAAGACCTGCTTTATTCCCAAGCAATATATTAGTTTTAGCTTCATACAGAAAATCCCCTATATGTTCACCTTGAAAGATTTGAGCCAGATTAAAATTAATATCCATTTTATCCGAAAATCTATAACTCAATTCGCCTAATAAAGTCGTGTTCTGAAAGTTTCTTTTATTTAAATTAGCTTCTTCCAAGGCGCTTATAAAACTTCTTTGTTGCCATGAATATAAATCGTGACGAATACCGGCATTAATTTTAAATTCATTTTTAGTGTATGCTTTGCCCTTGGCCCGCAAGAAAAAACTATATATAAACTCATTTTGCAAATGCGAGACAAAAGTAGAATCTTTTGTAAAGCTATTGCTATAAAAAGTCGTGCTTGGGAAAACCCCAAATTCATCAGTTTCTTCCTTTAAAAAAGTATAATGCTCTTTATTGTAGCTTAAGGTGTGCGTAATTTTATTGGTAGGTAAAATTCTTTGGGAATTAGCTATGGCATTCGTATCTATCCTACCTACGAAATAACTTTGTTTAAGCATGATATTATTTTTTCGCCATAATTGACGACTGTTATTTAAGCGCACCGCCTCAGCACTCGGATTCACTAATTGAGGTGTACCTGGCACAAAAATATCACGGTTTAAAATGGAACCATTTTCCTGAGCTTTCAACGTATTAAAAATAGCATCAGCCCATAAATTATAACGGTGATTCTTAGATTCATACCAAGTAAAGAAAGCGCCGTTCAGGTGGTCGCCTCGCTGTCTTCTATAAAAACCATTTGCCCCTATTCGATTATAATTAAAGCCTACGTTCCAATTTGGCTTAACGTTCTGGGTTAGGATTATTTTAAAAACTTGTTCTTTCTCCCCTCCTGTCACATAATACAAACTGGAGAATGGGGTTCTGGCTTTATAGTATTTAATATCTTCGTGATTTAAAGCATATAAATCTAAACTGTTCCATCCCGATTCAAATCCAATATTCTTATTGGGTTCAAAAAGTAATGGTCGAGCAGCCAGTCCTAAATTACCCGTATTCACCATGGGTTTATAGGGCTGAAAAATAGCGGAGAAATTTTGAAAGTCAACAATACTCGTGTCTAATGGCAAAGTTTGCACACTATCTTTGGATAATTGTAAAGTGGTATATCGGATATATTTGGCGGTAAATACCACGGAATCTTTTTTTCCATCTAAGGCTCTTCGGATAGAATCTTGTGCCTTCTTATTGGCATTGATATTCGTTTTTAAATCCTGTGCCAGCAAGTTTGATGGAAGGAAATACCAAATCAATATTAAACCTAAAATTATCCTAAATTTATTGATCATAAAGCGGCAATTAGTCGACTTAATATTCTCGTCATCTTGGGTTCCGCTTCCCTAGCGGTATGTAAAATTTCCTCTAAGCTAACCGGCGCTAAATCTTCTGGAAAGCCTTCATCAGTTAAAACCGAAATAGCAAAAACAGGAAGGCTCATATGATTCGCTACAATGACCTCAGGAACGGTACTCATACCTACGGCATCGCCACCTATAATTCTCAAATACTTATATTCAGCTTTTGTTTCTAATTGTGGACCTGAGACGGCTACATATACTCCTTCGTGACAAGTTATTTGTTCTTCTTCAGCTATTTCTAAAGCCTTAGTAATAAAATCTGGCTCATATGGTCTGCTCATATCCGGAAATCGAGGACCCAAGACTTCATCGTTAATACCTCTTAATGGGCTTTCAGGTTGTAAGTTAATATGGTCTCTAATCACCATTAAACTCCCTTTTAGAAAAGCTGGATTTAAAGATCCCGCGGCATTAGATATACATAAAGACTTAATCCCTAGGCTTTTCATTACCCGAATAGGGAAGGTTATTTGTTTCATGCTATAACCTTCATAATAGTGTAAACGGCCTTGCATGGCTACCACGCGCTTTCCTTGTAGTATACCAAAAATCAGCTTGCCAGAATGAAATTCTAAAGTGGATATTGGAAAATTAGGTATACTAGAATACAGCGCACTATACTTAATATCAATTTCATTCACCAAGCCTCCAAGCCCAGTACCTAAAACGATACCTATTTCTGGCTCAAAACCTTCCGTTTTTTGTTTTAGATAATCAACTGATTCTTTTAGTGCTTTTAACATAATCTAGTATTTTTTCTTCAAAGGCTGTTTTATCTTTTTTAGCTAATTCCATTTTAATAGGAATGTAAGCAATGGGCAAATTTAAGAGTAAATCTTTTATTTCAGTAGATAATAAACGTTTACTATCCTTTTCTGTTGTGATAATGACTTTTTCTGGACAGGAATCTTGTTGGAATTTCTCCGCTAATGCTGCAATCTCGGCTTTTTTAAATTCGTGATGATCAGGATAGGTAAAAGTAATGACTTGATCTACCAGCTGGCCTATATACTGTTTTAAAGGCTCAGGATTAGCTATCCCAGTTAATAAATAGACTTTAGTTTCGATTTGTAAAGAAGGGATCGACTGCCCGTAAACAGCTATCAGTTGGCCATAAGCGATATGTGCAAATGATATTCTTTGTCCAGCATCCATATCCAACTTTTTATGAATAGCTATTCTATCCATAGTATTTATGTGTGAAGGACTTTTAGTAACTAAAATGGCATTTGCTCTTTGCCTCGCCCACAATGGCTCTCGTAAATAGCCAGTTGGTAATAAAAACTGTGGTTTTAAGAGTTTATCAAACTCAAATAATAAAATTTTATACCCAGAGGCGAGTCTTCTGTGTTGATAGGCATCGTCTAATAAAATAAGATCGTGATCCTGCATCAGTTTTTTCACGCCTTCTACCCGATCCTCGCAAACAGCTACAGTTACTTGCTTAAATTTATGAAAATATTGTAAAGGTTCATCGCCTATATCCGCTGCCGTTACCCCATCTTTGGCCAAAATAAAGCCTTTAGTCCGCCGACCATAACCCCTAGAAAGAATAGCTATTTTATAATCCTTTAATAACTCAA
This sequence comes from uncultured Pedobacter sp., assembly GCA_964592575.1. Classification (GTDB taxonomy): domain Bacteria; phylum Bacteroidota; class Bacteroidia; order Sphingobacteriales; family Sphingobacteriaceae; genus Pedobacter. The sequence continues at coordinate 35,109 of CAZQFF010000009.1, read as the reverse complement.
CTAAGTATTCTGTTGCCGGTGTTTTACCAGATCCCCCTATGGCCAAATTACCAATGCAAAGGGTTGGAATGGGAAAAGTGTAAGACTTAAAAATACCTAGGTCATATGCTTTATTTCGAAAAAATACAAGAAGACCATAAATCAAGCTGAATGGCCATAAAAATATTCGAATAATATTAATCATATGCGTTCAAAAGTAAGGAATCTTTAGACATTTTTTTAATACTTCTTTGCTAAGTTAGAATTGGTATCTTTGTCTATATCTTTGATAAAATTGAATTGACTATGCAAAAAGGATTTTTTAATGTACCTAGCCCGGTAAATGAACCTATATATGATTACGCTCCAGGAAGTAAGGAACGTAAATTATTACAAGAAGCGCTAAAATGCGCCAGAGAAACTGTTCAAGATATTCCTATGTATATTGGAAATCAAGAAGTTTTTACGGATGCTAAAGGGGAAGTAAGACCTCCTCATGATCACCAACATCTATTGGCCAAATACAGTAAAGGTGATAAAACTCATGTAAACTTAGCGATTGAAGCTGCTCTTTCAGCTAAAGCTGATTGGGAAAACTTAGCTTGGGAACATAGAGCAGCGATTTTCTTAAAAGCAGCTGATTTGATTGCAGGACCATATCGCTATCAATTGAATGCCGCTACTATGCTTGGTCAAAGTAAAAACGCCTTTCAAGCAGAAATTGATGCCGCTTGTGAAATGATAGATTTCTTACGCTTTAATGTCAGCTATATGGCTGAAATCTATAAACAACAACCGCCTGTATCCCCTAAAGGTAGTTGGAATAGAGTGGAACAAAGACCTTTAGAAGGTTTCGTGTTTGCTTTAACTCCATTTAATTTTACAGCTATTGCTGGAAATTTACCGACTTCAGTAGCGATGATGGGAAATGTAGTGGTTTGGAAGCCTGCTAATACGCAGATCTATGCTGCTAATCTATTAATGAAAATTTTTAAAGAAGCTGGTTTACCGGATGGCGTAATTAATTTAATTTATGTTTCTGGTCCAGATGCTGGTGAAGTAATTTTTAATCATCCTGATTTTGCAGGCATACACTTTACGGGTTCAACTGGCGTATTTCAAGATATTTGGAAAACCATCGGAAATAACATTCATAAATATAAAACTTACCCTAGAATTGTAGGAGAAACAGGAGGAAAAGACTTCATTCTTGTGCATGGCTCTGCTGATGTGAACGCGGCTAGTACCGCGATTGTACGTGGTGCATTTGAATATCAAGGTCAGAAATGTTCAGCGGCATCTCGCGTATATATTGCGAAAAGTGTTTGGTCTGAAGTGAAAGCGAATATGTTAAGGGATATCGCTAGCTTTAAAATGGGTGGCACGGAAAATTTTGAAAATTTCATTAATGCCGTTATTGACGAGAAATCTTTTGATAATTTAGCCCGCTATATTGATGCCGCTAAAAAAGATGCCGGTGTAGAAATTATAGCCGGTGGTAATTACGATAAATCAAAAGGTTATTTTATTGAGCCTACTGTTTTAGTAGTGGATAATCCGAAATATATAACGATGTGTGAGGAATTATTTGGTCCAGTATTAACTGTTTATGTTTATGATGATCAAAATTTTGAAGCTACATTGAAGACAATTGATGAAACTTCCATTTACGCTTTAACTGGAGCCGTAATTGCGCAAGATCGCTATGCGATTGAAAAATCTACACAAGCTTTAAGAAATGCAGCCGGTAATTTTTATATTAATGATAAATGTACAGGTGCGGTAGTGGGTCAACAACCATTTGGGGGAGCTAGAGGCTCGGGTACTAATGATAAAGCAGGTTCCATGATTAACTTATTAAGATGGGTTTCTCCTAGAACTATCAAAGAAACCTTTGATCCGGCTAAGGATTATCGTTATCCTTTTTTACAAGCAGATTAAATAAAAAAGCATTAAAGCTAAACATAAAAGCCATTCCTATAGGGATGGCTTTTTTATTGTTTCATGAATTGGCTTAAAAAGAGAAGACCCTTGAAACATCCATTTCATAGGGCCTTCAGATTTAACCTAAATTTAAAATCTTTATTAAGAAACCTTAAAGGTTGGATTTACATCATCCAAACCATGGCTACTTACTTTTAAATCTTTTATTCTACCAGTTTTCAGGCTATATACCCAAGCGTGAACTGATAATTCTTGTCCACTTGCCCAAGCATTTTGAACAATGGATGTATTGGATACATTAGCTGCTCCTTCAATGGCGTTTAACTCTACTAGACGATCAAATCTTTCTTGAGGATCAGTCATTTTTTCCATTTCTGCTTGATTCACACGATAAACGTCGCGAATATGACGTAACCAGTTATCAATTATGCCCACTTGTTTATCCCCTAATGCTGCATTTACACCTCCACAACCATAGTGTCCACAAACAATCACATGTTTTACTTTTAACACGTTAACAGAATAGTCTAAAACACTTAATAAATTCATATCGGTGTGCACCACTACATTGGCAATATTTCTGTGAACGAATATATCTCCAGGCATGGTGTTGGTAATCTGATTAGCTGGAACTCGCGAATCAGAACATCCAATCCATAATACGGGTGGCTGTTGACCAGTAGAAAGTTTTTCAAAATAGTTTGGATCAGATTGTTTCATATCTTCAATCCAATCTAAATTTCCTTGTAATAAACTATCGTAAGTTATATTTTGATTTTCAATCGTTTTTGCGCACATAATATTTTAAAAATTAATTTAAGATTTCAGTTTCAATTTTGTTGTTAATTTTTGGCAAAGTATATTGACTCTTAATGTTTTCTAAAGTTACAATAATACCCTTGCTATAAGCCGAATGTTTATAATTGTTGATAGTTTCTAAAACATCGGGGTCGATATATTTCGAATTGCTACCATCAATAATTACATTGGTTTCTTTTGGAATTCCTGATAAAAGCACTTGAATAGCTGCCTTATTTAAAAAGGATACTTCTTCGGCTAGTTTTATACGGATATTCTTTTTATTTCCTTCTTCTTGTACTTTATAAAAATAAGAGTTTCTCATGTTTGTACGTAGTAAATAGAAAATAGAAACTACCATTCCAAAAGCCACGCCTTTTAAGAGATCGGTAAATACAACCGCAGCAACTGTAGCCACGAATGGTATAAATTGATCCCATCCTTTGTGGTACATATGCTTGAATAAAGCAATTCGGGTTAATCTATAGCCGGTCACCAATAAGATGGCAGCTAAAGAAGCCAATGGAATCATATTGATTAAATTGGGAATCAATAATAGTGCAGCTAAAAGCAATAAACCATGGTACACCGCAGACATTTTTGACTTAGCCCCTGCATTGACATTGGCCGAAGAACGCACAATCACCGAAGTCATTGGCAATCCACCAATTAATCCACTAGATATATTACCTACGCCCTGTGCAATTAATTCTCTGTTTGTTGGCGTCACTCTTTTTAAAGGATCGATTTTATCCACAGCTTCTACGCCAAGCAAGGTTTCTAAACTCGCTACAATAGCTAATGTGCCTGCAACAACCCAAACTTGAGAATTATTGATGGCTGAAAAGTCTGGCGTATTAAATAAGCCTAAAAATTCATTCCATCCCGAGAATAGAGGAATGGCTACCATTTGCTCTGCTCTTAATGCATTTGCTCCACCTTGAAAAGCCAAGCTAATCAGTACGCCCAAGATAACCACAACTAATGGAGCAGGAACCTTATTAAGGGACTTAATTTTTGGCCAATAAACCAAGATTAATACAGAAAGCACACTAATAACAAAAGCTGCCACGCTTATGTTTTGCACAGCGTTTCCAATTGCCGTAAAGGTATTGAAAGAATCACCTTGCCAGAAGCTTAAATCACCTAAGAAATCAGTGTCCACGCCTAAAGCATGTGGCAATTGTTTTAATATTAATATTAAGCCAATTGCAGCCAACATTCCCTCAATCACACTTGATGGAAAGTAGTTTCCAATAGTGCCGGCTTTAATTAGGCCGAGCACTAATTGAAAAACTCCTGCCAAAACCACAGCAAGTAAAAAGACTCTAAAATCGCCTAATTGAGTTATCGCACCTAAAACAATGACGGTTAGTCCAGCAGCTGGACCTGAAACACTTAAATGAGATCCACTAAGTAATCCAATAACAATACCTCCTACAATTCCAGCTATTAAACCAGAGAACAAAGGCGCACCTGAGGCTAGTGCAATACCTAAACACAAGGGTAAGGCAACTAAAAACACAACTACCGAAGCTGGTAAATCGTACTTAATATTCTTTTTGATTTGCCCACCAAACTCACCGAACATGGATCTGTTCGATTCAATTTTTTTCATAATCAATCTAATTTTCTTAAAAACTATTTACTAAATTTTGTTTGGGCACAAAATGCCCAACACTCAAATAAGTCAATCGTTAAGAAAAGTTCGGAGGCGGTGTGGGTACAGAAGGATGATATGGGTTTACATATCGCCGATAGTGTTCAATGAAATCATTTTTAACACCTAATCTATTTAATTCAGTATAGACAGGAGCATCAAACATATAAAATAATATCAGTTTGGACTCCATTAATTTTACGGTAGATTTTCCGGTTTCTTCACCGTTATTTTCCGTTTCCAATTGCATAATTACAGAGCGCATGAGCTCTTTATCCAATTGCTTAAAAAATACAGGTGCGCCTGATATAAGCATTTTTGCAGCAAAGATGCTCAAAAACGCAAATACAAACAGAATTCTGTATTTTTGTAAATTCATGGCTCAAAAGTATAAACCAGCATTTAAAAATTAAACCCAAAAAAGTAATTTTTATGTAATAAATTGGTTAGTTTCCTGTTAATACTTGTTTGTTTAATAAAATTGCATATTTACGCCTTTTATATTTTGATTTTTTTTATTCATGATAAACCATTTAATGAAATTTACTTTTACTTTAGTTCTATTCAGTTTCAGTTTTTTTGAATTGTTTGCTCAAAACAATAACGCACCATCCTCTTTTGATATTCACGATATCAGAATTACGGGTTATTTACAGGCTCAGTACCAAAAAGTTCAAAGTCCAGGTGCTTTAACCTGGTCGGCAGGTGATTTCGATGAAAACTCAGACTCTAGGTTTATGATCCGCAGGGGTCGACTAAAAATAGACCGGGTAGATGAATATAGTAATGTGGTATTCCAACTGGATGGGACTCAGGATGGAGTCAGGCTAATGGATGCCTTTATCCAATTTAGACTACCGGAACTTCCCGCTTTAAGATTAACTATGGGCTTATTTAATAGACCATTTGGTTATTCTATTGTTTATTCCTCTGGATTTAGGGATTTTCCGGAGCGAGCCAGAGTTTTCCAAACTTTAATGCCAAGAGAAAGAGATTTAGGCGCAATGCTAAGTTACAATCCTCAACAGCAATATAAATTTTTAACGGCGGAATTAGCTGTTGTAAATGGCTCAGGCTTGAGTGCCAAAGATTATGACAAGAAAAAAGATATTATCGGAAACCTTTATTTTCGCTTCGATTCTTTAGCACAAAAGAACTTTAATTTAGGCTTTGGCGCCTCGATCTATGTTGGAACCGTAGTTGGATTAGATCAAACGGTTTATGAATCCAAACGAAGCACTTTTATTAAAAACACACAATTAAATAATGTGAATAAAAACTTTAATAGAAACTACTTTGGCTTCAATTTACAATTAGAGTGGGGAAACAGTTTTGGAGCTACGACCTTTAAAACGGAATATATTTTTGGAAAACAACCCGGTTTAGGAACAAGTGCGGATATTAATGGGCCTAAAGCCAGTATTAGCCTAAGCGAAGCACCTACGGGTAGTTTATACATTAGATCATTTGAAGGCTATTATTTTTGGTTAACTCAAGAAATCGCTAAAACTAAATTAGCCGCCATCGTAGGTTTAGATGTTTATGACCCTAATACAGATCTAGAAGAAAGTGAAATTGGCTTAGCTCAAAATCATAGTACAGCTGGAGATATCAAATTTAGTACCTTTGGTTACGGAATTACCTATTCTTTGAACCCAAGATTAAAATTCACCCTGTATAATGAACATGTTAAAAACGATCCTACTCAACTTAGTACACATTTGTTGGATCTTAAGGACGATGTTTTTACGGCACGTTTACAATATAGATGGTAAAATTCAATAGCTTTTATATTTTTGCGGAGGATTAACTCAAATACATGAAAAATAAAATCGACATTCTAGAAGAAAAAATTCAGTTAGCACTTGTAGGAGGAGGAGAAAAGAGAATTGAAAGTCAGCATAAAAAAGGTAAACTCACGGCTCGTGAAAGAATTCACTTTTTATTAGACGAAGGTAGCTTTGAAGAAATTGGCATGTTTGTCACCCACAGAAGTACTGATTTTGGAATGGAGAAAGAAGTTTATTTGGGGGATGGGGTTATTACAGGTTATGGTACAATTAATGGCCGATTAACTTATGTATTCTCACAAGACTTTACCGTTTTTGGTGGTTCTCTTTCAGAAACTCATGCGGAGAAAATATGCAAAGTGATGGATATGGCTATGAAAAATGGCGCTCCATTAATTGGTTTAAATGATTCAGGCGGAGCTAGAATACAAGAGGGTGTCGTTTCTTTAGGAGGCTACGCCGATATTTTTTATAAAAATGTTCAAGCCTCTGGGGTGATCCCACAGCTGTCTGCTATTATGGGTCCTTGCGCGGGAGGCGCTGTTTACTCCCCAGCTATTACAGATTTTATTTTAATGGTGGAGAATACATCATATATGTTTGTAACGGGGCCAAACGTAGTTAAAACCGTTACGCATGAAGAAGTAAGTTCTGAAGAACTAGGGGGTGCAAATACACATGCCACTAAATCGGGTGTAACGCATTTTGCTTGCGCTAACGAAATTGAGGCTATTCAATATCTCAAAAAGCTGTTGAGCTATATGCCTCAAAATTGCGAAGAAAAGGCACCTTACATGGAATATGAATCTCAGGATGAGAATCGCCCTGATTTAGATCATATTATGCCGGAAAATGCTTCTCAACCTTATGATATTCGTTCTGTAGTTGAACAAGTAGTTGATCAAGATAGCTTTTTAGAAGTGCATGCGGCCTATGCAGAAAATATTGTGGTAGGCTTTGCTCGTTTAGCGGGTAGAAGCATTGGTATTGTAGCGAATCAACCTGCTTATTTAGCTGGTGTTTTAGATAGTAATTCTTCTATTAAAGCGGCGAGATTTGTTCGTTTCTGTGATTGTTTTAATATTCCATTATTAGTTTTTGAAGATGTGCCAGGATTTTTACCAGGTACTGATCAAGAATGGAATGGGATTATTACCAATGGCGCAAAGCTATTATATGCCTTTTCAGAAGCGTCAGTTCCTCGTATTACATTAATTACCAGAAAAGCTTATGGAGGTGCATATGATGTGATGAACTCTAAGCACATAGGAGCCGATTTAAACTTTGCTTGGCCTAGTGCAGAAATTGCTGTGATGGGCGCAAAAGGTGCAGCTGAAATCATTTTCAAAAGAGAAATTGCAGAAGCTGAAAACCCTACTGAAAAATGGTTAGAAAAAGAAAAATTATATTCAGACATTTTTGCCAATCCTTATCGAGCAGCAGAAAGAGGATTTGTTGATGAGGTGATTAAACCTTCTCAAACTCGCAGTAAACTAATTAAAGCCTTTAAAATGCTAGAAAATAAAGTGGTGAATAATCCACGTAAAAAACACGGTAATATTCCTCTTTAGCAAACAAAAAAAGCTCCAATTGGAGCTTTTTTTTGTTATAAATCATAGCACATTTTCATACGGTAAATTATTTATTGGTATTAAAAGTTGCGTGTTTTGAAACGTCCATAATCGGCGTTAATCCTTCACTAGGAACGTAAATAATTTGTGGTAAACTTCCTTTATCAGCTAATTTTTCTAGGGTACGAATAAACAAATATTGATTATACGTTGAATTTAATGTGCCATTTTCTACACGCATAGCCTCAGCCATACCACGAGCTCTCTCCACTTCAGCTGCTGCATTTAACTTTTCAGCTTCCAACTTAGCTTTTGCTTCTTCTACTAAAATCTTTCTGTTTTGCTCAGCTTTTGCCATTTCTGCTTTCCCTGCCATCTCTTGTTGCCATACATTGTAAATCGGCAATCCAAACATTAGAATAGCTATAAAAGCAATACCACCAATTAAAACTGGAATAATAAATTTGTTCATGTTCATAATACAATTGTCTATTTTTTTTGTGCTAAACAATATAATAAATTTCTGACAAAAAAGCTATATTGGAAATTGGATTTAATAATTATTTTATCCTATTTTGCTTGTATAGCGAGTCACTTTGACATACTTCGTTTAAAGTAGATGGAAAGTTAACGTTTAACTTGAAAAACATTATGGAAAAAAAGAAAGAAATAAAAAACACAAATAAGAATTCAATTGTTACTTCAACCTCTTTAAAATTTTTTGAGGCTTATATCAATAACCCTTCTCCGACTAGCTATGAATGGTCAGGTCAAAAAATTTGGTTAGATTATATCAAACCATATATAGATGATAGCTTTATTGATAGTTATGGTACTGCTGTAGGCATTATTAATCCGGAGGCAGCATACAAAGTGGTGATTGAAGCGCATGCTGATGAAATTTCTTGGTATGTCAATTACATCACAGCTGACGGCTTAATTTATGTGATTCGAAATGGTGGATCAGATCATCAAATTGCTCCTTCAAAACGCGTTAATATCCATACGGATAAGGGAATGGTTAAAGCCGTTTTTGGATGGCCAGCTATTCATACCCGCTCTGGAGAAAAAGAAGAAAGCCCTCAATTAAAAAACATATTTTTAGACTGTGGCTGTACGTCAAAGGAAGAAGTTGAAGCTTTAGGCATACATGTGGGTTGTGTGATTACTTATGAAGATGAGTTTACGATTTTAAATGACCGTTATTATGTAGGTCGAGCATTAGATAATCGTGCTGGAGGTTTCATGATCGCGGAAGTAGCTAGACTCTTGAAAGAAAATAAAAAGAAGCTTCCTTTTGGTTTATATATAGTGAATTCTGTGCAAGAAGAAATAGGTTTACGCGGTGCGGAAATGATTGCCCAAAGAATTAAACCTAATGTAGCCATTATTACGGATGTAACTCACGATACGACCACACCAATGATTAGTAAAATCACGCAAGGCGACTTAGCATGCGGTAAAGGCCCTGTTATTTCCTATGCTCCAGCAGTTCAAACCAATTTAAATCGTTTACTTATTAAAGTGGCTAATGAAAAGAAAATTCCTTTCCAAAGACAAGCTTCCTCACGTTCTACAGGAACGGATACAGATGCCTTTGCGTATTCAAACGGTGGGGTACCTTCTGCATTAATTTCACTTCCTCTAAGGTACATGCATACTACAGTAGAAATGGTGCACAAAGAAGATGTTGATAATGTGATTCGTTTAATTTACGAGAGTTTGTTAAACTTAGAAGTTAATCAAGATTTTCGTTCACTCTAAACAGTTATAACCATCCAAATTATTGAAATTTTCAAATATTAAAAATTAATGAAACCAACACTACTCATTTTAGCAGCCGGTATGGCTAGTCGCTACGGAAGTATGAAACAAGTTGATGGCTTTGGCCCAAACGGAGAAACCATCATAGAATATTCAATTTATGACGCTATTAAGGCAGGCTTTGGCAAAGTAGTATTTATAATTAAAGAGGAATTTTTAGACCATTTTAGAGGCTTATTTGAAGCTAAACTACAGGGTAAAATTGAAGTTGAATATGTTTTTCAAAACTTTGATTTAAAACAATTTGGCATACAAGAAGAGATTTATCGGGAAAAGCCTTGGGGAACTGCTCACGCTATATTATCGGGAAGGCATACGATTAAAGAGCCTTTCTGTGTGATTAATGCCGATGACTTTTATGGCTATGATTCCTTTGCTAAAATGGTGAATTTCCTTCAGCATGAAGCGAATGATCAAACCTATTCCATTATTGGATACGAATTAGGTAAAACCCTATCCGATTTTGGCGCAGTATCTAGAGGTGTTTGTCAGGTAGACCAAGACCACAATTTAACCGAGATTGTAGAACGCACTAAAATTTATAAAGATGGAGATCAAATTGTTTACGAAGATGGAGATCATAAATATCCTCTAGATTTCAACACGCCTGTTTCCATGAATTTTTGGGGCTTTACTCCAGCTGTTTTTAAAATCACGGAAGACTTATTTAAATCTTTTGCACTAGAAAACAAGGATAAGCCAAAAGCTGAGTTCTTTATCCCCTTAATTGGTGAGTATTTAGTTAAAAATGGGCAAGCTAAATTTAAAGTTGTCCCCACTTCAAATCAGTGGTTTGGTGTAACCTATAAAGAAGATAAACCTTTTGTTCAGGATAGCATAAACAAGCTAATTGCTGATGGTGTATATCCAGAGAGTTTATGGAAATAGTTGTTCCTATTGACGTTCTTTCTGCCTATGGCTTAGATTTTGAATCTGTCATTATTGAAAAATTAGGTCATGGTCATATTAACCAAACCTATTTGTTGACAACAACTTTAGGCAAGAAGTTCGTGCTTCAGTGTTTAAATCACAAAGTGTTTACGCAACCACTCCATGTGGCTCATAATATTAAATTAATTGATAATTATTTAAAAGCTCATTCGCCAGACTATGTGTTTCCTGCACCCATTAATTCCACGAATGGGGATAGCATGATTAATCATCAAGGGCAATTCTGGCGGATGAGTCCTTTTATCGAAAATTCAATGGCTTATGAAACGGTAGCCGAACCATTTCAAGCCTTTCAGGCAGCAAAGCAATTTGCCAAGCTTTCTCGTTTACTGAATAATTTTGACGCTAGCACGCTTGCTATGACAATTCCGAAGTTCCATGATATTGTTTGGAGGTTTAAGCAATTTCAAGAGGCAATTGCTGGTTCAACGGATAAATTAATCGCTAGCGCTAAAACTGAAATTTATAAAGCAGAGAACTATCATTTTATAATAGATTATTACCAGTCTTACCAGCTCCGTGATGACTTTCCTGATCGTGTGATGCATCATGATACAAAAATCAGTAATGTCCTTTTACATCAAGAAACGCATGAAGGATTATGTGTTATCGATTTAGACACTTTAATGCCGGGTAAATTCATTTCAGATTTAGGAGATATGATGCGAACCTATCTGTGTGCTTTTTCTGAAGAAGAAACAGATTTAGATAAAATCAATATTAGAATTCCTTATTTTGAAGCTACGATTAAAGGTTATTTATCAGAAATGGCAAATTACTTAACCCAAACAGAAAAAGAACTTATACTTTTTTCTGGGAAATATATAATCTTCATGCAAGCCTTGCGATTCCTGACAGATTATTTAAACAATAATATTTATTATCCTATACAGTATGCCGAGCACAATTTAAATCGGGCTAGAAATCAATTTAAGTTGTTACATGAGCTATTCCATCATGAAAAACTTCTTCAAGATATTATAGATGATCGTCTTTAAAAGAAAAAGGCTTAAAAATTTAAGCCCTTTTCTTTTAAACCACTAGGTTGATTATCTTTCCTTTGACAAATATAATCTTCTTCGGCTCTTTGCCTTCTAAATACTGTATAACTTGAGTGTTAGATAAAACCTTTTGTTTGACCTCTTCCTCTGTTAAAGTCAGCTGAAGATTTAAATTCATTCTCATTTTTCCATTGATAGAAATTGGATAAGCGAATTCATCTTCGATTAGATAACTTTCGTTAAATTCTGGATAACTAGCTGATCTTAAATCCTTTTCTCCTAAAAGAGACCAAAGCTCTTCGCAAATATGTGGAGCATAAGGCGATAAAACCACAACTAAATCTTTTAAAATAGCGCGCTTATTACATTTCAAATCTGTTAACTCATTGACTGCAATCATAAAACTAGAAACAGAAGTGTTAAATGAAAAGCGTTCAATATCTTCTTGTACTTTTTTAATTATCTTATGTAAAGCTTTTAGTTCTGCTTTGCTTGGTTCAGCATCTACGACTTGAAACTCCCATTGGTCATTATGGAACAATCTCCAGAACTTTCTTAAAAATTTAAATACCCCTTCAATTCCATTGGTATTCCAAGGTTTTGATTGTTCTAATGGACCTAAAAACATTTCATACATTCTCAATGTATCCGCTCCATATTGATTAATCAAGACGTCAGGATTAACTACATTGAATTTGGATTTAGACATTTTCTCTACTTCCACCCCACAAATAAACTTACCGTTCTCGAGAATAAATTCTGCCTCGGAAAATTCAGGTCTAAAGAGTCTATACTTCGCAATATCTAAAACATCGTTTTCAACGATATTCACATCTACGTGTAAGGCAATTGTTCTATAATTATTCTTCAATCCATAGGAAACTAAAGTATTGGTACCACGGCCTTGTTCATCCACCACACGATACACAAAATTACTTCTACCTTGAATCATACCTTGGTTGATTAGCTTTTTAAACGGCTCATCAGCAATCACATAACCCCTATCTTTCAAGAATTTATTCCAAAATCTTGCATATAAAAGATGGCCTGTCGCATGTTCCGACCCCCCTATGTATAAATCAACATCTTGCCAATAATCAATAGCTTTTTTAGAAGCAAATTCACAATCATTGTCTGCATCCATATACCTGTACCAATACCAACTACTTCCCGCCCACCCTGGCATGGTACTTAATTCATAGTGATCACCACATGAAGGCTTCCAATCTTCTGCCCTACCCAATGGGGGTTCGCCACTTTCTGTTGGCAAATATTTATCTATTTCAGGCAAAATTAATGGCAATTCTTCTGATGGAATTAAATAAGGTGTTCCATCTTGAAAATATACAGGGATAGGTTCGCCCCAATATCTTTGTCTACCAAAAATAGCATCACGCATTCTGTAGTTGACCTTAGCTTTTCCCTTACCTTCACGCTCTAACCAATGATGAAGATAGCTTACAGCTTCTTTATAACCCAAATTATTTATAAAATCAGAGTTAATGTATTGCCCTTCTTTTGTTGGATCTGCAGCTTTATCTAAATCTTTTTGAGCGTCTAAAATTTGAACGATTGGAAGATTAAAATGTTTTGCGAATAACCAATCTCGTTGATCTCCACTTGGCACTCCCATAACAGCTCCTGTTCCATAGCTAGCTAATACATAATCCGCTATCCAAATTGGAATCCTAGTGTTGTTTACTGGATTGAAGACATAAGAACCCGTAAAAGCTCCTGATACCGTTTTCGTATCGGCCATTCTATCTAATTCTGATTTCTTTTTAGTGAGATCAATATATTTTGAAACTTCTTCCTTTTGAGCTTCGGTTGTCAGTAAATCTACCCATTCGTGTTCTGGTGCTAAAACAACAAATGAAACGCCAAAAATGGTGTCTACTCTGGTTGTGAAAACTTCAATATCTTGAGGAAAATCAGCTTTATCAATTCTAAATTTAACAGAAGCGCCCACACTTTTACCAATCCAGTTTCTCTGCATCTCTTTTACAGGTTCTGGCCAGTCAATACCATCTAATCCCTGTAATAGTCTTTCCGCGTAAGCTGAGATTCGCATGCTCCACTGCATCATTTTTTTCTGTTCAACGGGGAATCCTCCTCGTTCGGAGAAGCCATCTTTAACTTCATCGTTGGCTAAAACAGTTCCCAAGCCCGGGCACCAATTCACCGTACTTTCCTTCAAATAAGTCAGTCTATATTTTAGTAACACCGCTTGTTTTTCAGCCTCACTAAAATTGACCCAATCAGTTGGCAAAAAGTTAGCAATATCATCATCACACGCGGCTTTAACTTCTGCATTCCCTGAAGTTTGAAACTTTTCAATCAAAGTTGCTATGTCTTCTGCTCGATCGGTCTCTAAATTATACCAGGAATTGAACAGTTGCATAAATATCCACTGTGTCCACTTATAATATTTAGGTTCACTAGTACGAACTTCTCTGTCCCAATCGAATGAAAAACCAATTTTATCTAATTGTCTTCTGTAAGTAGCAATATTAGATTCCGTCGTTAAAGCAGGATGTTGACCTGTTTGAATGGCATATTGTTCTGCGGGCAACCCAAAGGAATCATATCCCATTGGATGCAAAACATTAAATCCTTTCAAACGTTTATATCGAGAAAAGATATCCGAAGCAATATAGCCTAGCGGATGCCCAACATGCAATCCAGCTCCAGAAGGATATGGAAACATGTCTAAAACATAATATTTTGGTTTATTACTCGTTGTTTCAGCTCTGAAGGTTTTATTTTCCGCCCAATATCTTTGCCACTTTTGCTCTATCTCTTTAAATTGATAATCCATGAATGTCGAATCTTTAAAATATCAACAAAAATAAGGATTTAAAATTTATATTTATCGGTATCTTTCCTTATTTTCGCAAGATACAATCATTATATTATGGAAGAATTTGAAGTAAGCGAATCCTCTAAAAAAACTAAGACGGTTTATATTTCAACCATTTTTAGTATTGCCTTAGTGTTATTAATGTTAGGCATGTTGGGATTAATCTTAGTGCACGCTAAGAATCTTTCTAACTATGTGAAAGAAAATATCGTTTTAAACATTATAGTTGATGAAGCAGCGAGTGAAACAGATATTTTGGCTTTTCAAAAGAAATTAAATGCAAATCCAGCTGTTAAACAAACACAGTACATTAATAAAGAAGTTGCTCAGCACAACTTAACCAAAGATCTTGGGGAAGATTTTGTTAACTTTTTAGGTTATAATCCATTATTATCCTCAATCGATGTGTATTTACATGCTGATTATGCAAATAACGAAGGCATTGAAAAACTAAAGAAAAATCTAGAAAGTCAAACCTTAGTTAAAGAGGTAATTTATCAAAGCTCTTTAATTGATATGGTAAATAAGAACATTAGAACAATTGGTTTAATCGTGTTAGGTTTCGCGGCGGTATTGCTAGTTATCGCAGTAGCCTTAATCAATAATACCATTCGGTTAGCTATATTTTCTCAAAGATTCTTAATTAAAAGTATGCAATTAGTTGGCGCTACAAAAAACTTTATTCGTAAGCCTTTTGTTTTAGTTGCAGCGCTTCATGGAATCATTGCCTCATTCATAGCCATCATAATTTTAATGGGGATATTGTTCTTAGCGCAAAAAGAAGTTCCAGAATTAATTATTCTGAGAAATTACACCGAGTTTACCATCGTTTTTTTGTGCTTACTAATTATTGGTATTATGATAACTGGTTTAAGTACATATTTTGCTGTAACACGTTACCTTCGATTGAAAATTTACGATTTATATAGATAATGGCTAATAAAGAAAAAAGAAATTCGACTGAAAACCAAGAACCTTTGGTTTTCACTAAAAAGAACTATCAACTTTTGTTGATTAGTATTGGTATTGTTCTTATTGGTTTTATTCTCATGATTGGAAAAGAAGGCGATATTTATGATGTTCGTAGAACACTGCTTGCCCCTATGGTTGTGCTATTAGGATTTGTATTCGGAATATATGCCATAATGAAAAAACCATAAATTAGCATGAATTTTTTCCAGGCTTTCATTTTAGCTGTTATAGAGGGTTTAACGGAATTTCTACCTGTTTCTTCCACTGGCCATATGATCATTGGATCTTCTTTAATGGGAATTCAAGAAGATGCTTTTGTTAAATTATTTACAGTTTGTATTCAATTTGGAGCCATACTGTCAGTAGTTGTACTCTATTTCAAAAAGTTTTTTAGAACCATTAATTTCTATTTTAAACTTTTCATAGCTTTTATCCCTTCCGCCATTTTTGGAATGATTTTCATGTCCAAAATTGACGAATTATTAGAAAGTCCATTTGCTGTTGCTTTGTCATTAGTTATTGGTGGTATTATATTACTTTTTGTGGATAAGTGGTTTAAAGAACATACTGTTGAAGATGAAGAACAAATCAATTATCTTACCGCTTTAAAAATTGGTTTTTTTCAATGTATAGCGATGATACCTGGTGTATCTCGATCTGGCGCTACAATAGTAGGTGGGATGAGTCAAAAACTAAGTCGTAAAGCTGCGGCAGAATTTTCTTTCTTTTTAGCCGTTCCAACTATGTTTGCGGCTAGCGGTAAAAAATTATTTGATTTTTACCAAGAGGGTCATCAAATTACAAATGAACAAATTCAAATATTAATATTTGGAAATATAATAGCTTTTATTGTAGCGCTCTTAGCTATAAAAAACTTTATTGGTTACTTAAATAGAAATGGCTTTAAAATGTTTGGATGGTATAGAATTGCGGTAGGTGCTATTATTCTATTGTTGTTACTTTCTGGGCAGGAACTAGCTATAGTTTAAGCCAAAATTACTTTATGTTAAAAGATTCAAAAACATCAATTCCTGAATTTAATTTTAGTGAGGGAGAACTTTTACTTATAAATAAGCCCCTTACATGGACCTCATTTGATGTAGTAAATAAAATTAGAACTAGCTTAAAACCACTTAAAATTAAAGTTGGTCATGCTGGGACACTTGACCCACTAGCTACAGGATTACTATTAGTTTGCACGGGTAAATTAACCAAACAAATAGATCTTTATCAAGCTGAAGAAAAAGAGTACACTGGAACGTTTATTTTAGGCGCTACAAGACCCTCTTATGATATGGAAACGGAGATTGATGCCCATTTCCCATTTGAACATATTAGCAGCGAGAGTATTAAAGAAGCCGCCAATCAGTTTTTAGGGGAGATTTTCCAATATGCTCCTGCTCATTCCGCAGTAAAAGTGAATGGAGAAAGGTTATACGTGAAAGCTCGATTAGGAGAAGAGGTCGAATTAAAGAAGCGATTTGTAGAGGTTAAAGAATTTGAAATCACGAGAGTTGAACTCCCAGAAGTTGATTTTAGAGTAGTATGCAGTAAAGGAACATATATTCGCTCATTAGTTTCAGATATGGGTAAAAAACTCAATAGTGGCGCTTATCTATCAAAATTAACGCGTACAAAAAGTGGAAACTTCAAATTAGAAAATGCATTTGAACTAAGTCAATTAATTGAATACATTCAAATTAATAAAAAATTGATGTTAGCAAGTGATAATGAATCTCAATAAATCTAAGTAATCTTTTAGTTTTGAAAATATATAATCATATCCAAGAGTTTAAAAAAATCAAAAATGCCATTGTTACGATTGGCACTTTTGACGGTGTACATTTAGGACACCAAAAGATTATTCATAGACTATGCGAATTAGCTCAAGAGCGAGGTGGAGAAAGTGTATTATTAACCTTTTTCCCTCATCCTCGAATGATTATAGATCCTGAGAATCAACATTTAAAATTAATCAATACTATCGCCGAAAAGAGTGAAATTCTGAGTAAATTAGGCTTAGATCATCTTATTATTTCTCCATTCACCAGAGATTTTTCAAACTTAAGCGCCTTTGATTATGTGCAAAAGATTCTAGTAGATAGCATTGGCACAAAGACACTTATTGTAGGTTATGATCACCGATTTGGGAAGGATAGAAAAGGAGGAATGCATGAACTTAAAGAATATGCTTCAAAACTTAATTTTGAAGTAGAAGAAATACCTGAACAAGATATTAATGATGTAGCTGTGAGTTCAACCAAAATAAGGGAAGCGCTTTGGAATGGACAAGTCGAGTTGGCAGCAGCATATTTGGGCTATCCTTTTTCATTGAGTGGACCCGTTATTAAGGGTGATAAAATAGGCCGCACTATTGGATTTCCCACCGCCAATATTTTTGTAGAAGAAACTTATAAATTAATTCCAGGTGATGGTATTTATGCTGTTACTGTTGAAATGGAAAAGAAGACGCAGTTCAAGGGTATGGCTTATATTGGCCAGCGTCCAACTATCAATGGCATGACTAGAAATGTGGAGGTAAACATCTTTGATTTTAAAGAAGAGGTTTATGGCCAAAAGATTAAGATGAATTTTTTAAAGTTTCTCAGACATGATGTAAAATTTTCTGGACTAGAAGAATTAACCCAACAATTGCATCAGGACAAATTAAATGCGCTCGCATTTTTTAATCAAGCCTAAAAAATATTTTTTGTATTTTTAAGGCATATGATTCATATTCCAGTTCTAATAGCCGATTTAGGTTTAATACTTGCCGCAGCAGGGGTTACTACCCTATTGTTTAAAAAAATCAAACAACCAATTGTTTTAGGTTATATTTTAGCTGGACTCATCGTTGGCCCTTACATAAATTTCTTACCCACAGTTTCGGATGTAAAAAGTATTAACATATGGGCTGAGATTGGCGTTATCTTCTTATTGTTTAGCTTAGGACTAGAGTTTTCTTTCAAAAAACTAGTTAAAGTTGGAGGCTCAAGCTCCATCACGGCTATTGTAGAAGTACTCTTCATGCTTATAATGGGATTTGGAGTTGGAAAACTTCTTGGCTGGAGTACAATGGATAGTATTTTTTTAGGGGGAATTTTATCTGTTTCTTCAACCACAATTATAATTAGAGCCTTTGAGGAACTAGGTATTAAACACAAAAAGTTTGCAGGATTAGTTTTTGGAGTACTTATCGTTGAAGATTTAGCAGCCATTTTACTCTTAGTTTTATTGTCTACTTTAGCTGTAAGTCAGCAATTTGCTGGGGCAGAAATGTTAAGCTCTATATTAAAGTTAGCTTTTTTCCTAGTTCTGTGGTTTATATCAGGAATTTTTCTTATTCCAACCTTCCTCAAAAGGACTAAAAAACTAATGAATGATGAAACATTGCTTATCGTTTCTCTCGCTTTATGTTTAGTTATGGTATTATTAGCTGTGAAAGTTGGCTTTTCTCCTGCCTTAGGCGCATTCATCATGGGATCTATCTTAGCAGAAACCACTATGGCTGAAAAAATAGAACATTTAACTAAATCTGTTAAAGATCTATTTGCTGCTGTATTTTTCGTATCCGTAGGTATGCTAATTGATCCGCAAATCTTAGTTAATTACGCCCTACCCATTGTAGTTGTAACCTTAGCTACCATATTTGGAAAATTCATAAGTTCTTCACTAGGCGCACTCCTATCAGGTCAACCACTTAAAACTTCTGTTCAAGCTGGTATGAGTTTAGCGCAAATTGGTGAGTTTTCATTTATTATAGCCACTTTAGGGGTTTCACTCAAAGTAACTTCGGACTTTTTATATCCGATTGCAGTGGCTGCCTCAGCAATAACTACATTTACAACCCCTTACATGATTAAGGTATCTGAACCTTTTTATAATACCTTGACCAAAATTTTACCTGAACGTTGGCTAAATGCAATTTCTCGATATAGTTCAAGTACAGAAGGCATAACCACATTTAGTGACTGGAAAATTCTATTAAGAGCTTACGCAATAAACACAGTTATTCATAGTGTGATGCTTATTGGTATTATTTTCCTAACTTCTAGATACATTTATCCCTTTATTGAAGAGAATTTATTAACAGGCTTGCAGGCAATTTTTGCTACTTTATTTATAAGTCTACTAATTATGGCGCCATTCCTTTGGGCATTAGCCATAAGAAGAATTGAACGTAAAGCTTATTCCCATCTATGGTTAAATAAAAAATATACTCGTGGCCCATTAGTGGCATTAGAGTTAATGAGGGTAGCGCTAGCTTTGTTTTTTGTTTCCTTTCTAATGATTCAATTATATAGTACTTGGATAGCTATTTTTGCTACTATTACATTAATTATTATTGTACTTTTTGTTTTTTCTAGAAGACTTCAGCAGTTTTATGAAAGAATTGAGTACAGATTTTTAAATAATCTAAATGAAAGGGAGCAGGCAAAAAAACAACCTGAAATTTTACCATGGGACACCCATTTACTCGAATTAACTGTCGCACCAGAATCAGAATTAGTAGGCAGATCCTTAATTGATTTAGGTATTCGAGAAAAATATGGCGTCAATATAGCCCTTATTGAGCGAGGTAAAATTATGATCCCTACACCGCAACGAGAAGAAAAATTATACCCTAATGATAAGGTTTTAATAATTGGTACAGATGATCAACTTGCCAATGTTAAGCCATTATTCGAAGGACAATTTGACGAAAATTCAATGGATTTTCCAAAGAAAGATATGAACCTTCAAAAAGTTATCATAAATAGTAAATCGAAAGTGTTAGGGCAAAGTATCAGAGAGTCTGGCATTAGAGAAAATACACAAGGACTTGTTGTAGGCGTTGAAAGAAATGGGAAAAGACACTTAAATCCTGATTCTAGTTTTGTATTTGAAAATGAAGATATAGTTTGGATAGTAGGAAACAACAAAAAAATTAACGAAGTTCTAAAAAGTGAATAATAGGCCGTCTTATATAACCTAACATTTTTTTAAAAAAAAGAGGGCGAAACCGTTATGGTTTCGCCCTCTTTTTAAATAAGAAACGTAAATTATTGCTTATTTTTTATCATCATCCTTCACTTCTTCAAAATCTACATCGGTAACTGTGTCTCCTGCATCTTGATTAGCTCCATTTTGTGGACCAGCTCCAGGTGCTTCTTGACCAGCCTTATACATTTCTTCTGAAGCAGCATTCCAAGCATTTTGAAGCTCAGTTTGGGCTGCTTCCATTTCTGCAAATTTACGAGCAGAATGAGCCTCTTTTAACTTATCTAAACTAGCTTGAATTGCTGATTTATTAGCTTCAGATAGCTTATCACCAAACTCATTTAATTGTTTTTCAGTAGAGAAAATCAAAGCATCTGCTGCATTAACTTTATCGGCCTCTTCCTTTTGACGAGCATCTGCCTCAGCGTTTGCTTCAGCCTCTTCCTTCATACGCTTAATCTCTTCGTCAGTTAAACCTGAAGATGCTTCAATTCTAATTTTTTGTTCTTTACCAGTCGCTTTATCTTTAGCGCTCACATGTAAAATACCATTTGAGTCGATGTCAAATGCCACTTCAATTTGAGGAACACCACGAGGTGCTGGTGGAATACCATCTAAAATAAATCGACCAATTGTTCTATTCTGAGCAGCCATAGGACGCTCACCTTGTAAAATATGAATTTCCACTGATGGCTGGTTATCTGCAGCCGTTGAGAATGTCTCCGATTTTTTAGTTGGAATAGTGGTATTAGCTTCAATTAATTTAGTCATTACCCCACCCATAGTCTCAATACCTAAGGATAATGGAGTAACATCTAACAACAATACATCTTTAACTTCACCAGTCAATACACCACCTTGAATAGCTGCACCAATAGCAACAACTTCATCCGGATTAACACCTTTACTTGGCTCTTTTCCAAAGAAAGCTTTTACAGCATCTTGAATAGCAGGAATACGCGTTGAACCGCCAACTAAAATAACTTCATCAATATCAGAAACTGATAAGCCTGCATTTTTTAAAGCTGATTTACAAGGATCAATTGTACGTTTAATTAAATCCCCTGCTAATTGCTCAAATTTAGCACGACTTAATGTTCTCACTAAGTGTTTTGGACCACTTGCATCAGCAGTGATATAAGGTAAATTAATTTCAGTTGAAGTCGTGCTTGATAATTCAATTTTAGCTTTTTCAGCAGCTTCTTTCAAACGTTGTAAAGCCATAGGATCCTTATGTAAATCCATGCCATTTTCAACTTTGAATTCTTCTGCTAACCACTCTATAATAACATGATCAAAATCATCACCACCTAAATGCGTATCTCCATCAGTTGATTTAACTTCAAATACTCCATCCCCTAATTCAAGAACAGAAACATCATGAGTACCACCACCACAATCGAAAACAACAATTTTCATATCCTTGTGTGCTTTATCTAGACCGTAAGCTAAAGCAGCAGCAGTAGGCTCATTAATAATACGCTTAACTGATAAACCAGCAATTTCACCAGCTTCTTTTGTAGCTTGACGTTGTGCATCATTAAAATATGCTGGAACTGTAATTACAGCTTCAGTAACTTCTTGACCTAAGAAATCTTCAGCAGTCTTCTTCATTTTCTGAAGTACCATAGCGGAAATCTCTTGAGGAGTATATTTACGATCATCAATTTCAACACGTGGGGTGTTATTGTCGCCTTTTACCACTTTATATGGAACTCTACCCACCTCTTTTTCCACTTCAGCAAAAGAAGATCCCATAAAACGTTTAATCGAATAAATGGTCTTAGTTGGGTTAGTAATTGCCTGACGTTTCGCTGGCTCACCTACTTTACGTTCTCCATTCTCAGCAAATGCTACAATAGAAGGAGTTGTACGTTTACCTTCACTGTTGGCGATAACTACAGGTTCATTTCCTTCCATTACAGAAACACATGAATTCGTTGTACCTAAGTCTATACCTATAATTTTTCCCATTTTCTTATTTCTTTAATAGTATTATTTTTTTTTAATGTTAATTCATTTGTACAAGCAATGTGCCAATTGTTGTTTGTCAGTAAAAGCCTTAAAATTCAACAAAAAAACAAGTCATCTCGTTATATTCTTGAATTTAATACTGTCAGCTTGGCAGAATTCAGTTAAAAATCAAAAAAAAAGCGCTTGTAAAAATTACAAGCGCTTTCAGAAAACATAAGCTTAATTATTTATCAATATACTTGATTAACTGAATCAAATCAGACTCCTTTTTCAAATTCAATTTATTTTGATTTATATAGGATGATAAATTCGACAACTTAAAATAATCTAGAATTGATTTTTCATTTAATTTCACCTCAGACACCATATCATTTTTTACTATATAATAGCGTAAACTTTGATCTACTTTTCGCTCAATAGTACCTGTGTTGTAGCCTTTAGACTCAATGACAATCTTTTCAATTTTCTTTAATAGCTTTGTTGATCCATCATACAAAACCTCAACAAAATCACCTTTTTTTAATCTATCACCAGAAAAGCCTTTCCTAAAGATAGCATTCTGACTACCATCATTTATAATAAACTCCTTAATATCCTCTTGAAATACACCTTCAATATCATTCTGCTTGACTAAA
Source organism: uncultured Pedobacter sp. (assembly GCA_964592575.1). Lineage (GTDB taxonomy): Bacteria > Bacteroidota > Bacteroidia > Sphingobacteriales > Sphingobacteriaceae > Pedobacter. Next base: position 12,170 of record CAZQFF010000009.1, on the reverse strand, counting down.
ATTTCATTAGCTATAAGATTGTACTTTATGAGCGCATTCATGTTTTTAAATGAATTGTCCATAAAAACCACTGTAGCAGCCTTCCATTCAGAAAACAAAAATGGATTTCCTGAAATTTCTTCACCAGCGCTACTTAAAGATCTAACCAAGCTTGGATCAGCGCTAATTCTAATACTTCGATTCAATGTTTGAGCGAAGCTGACTTGGGTAATAAAAAAGAGCCCAAGTATAATTAAAAGTTTTTTCATAGTAAGAAATTAAACAAAATTAAACTCTTATTAAATATAATTATTCTTTATCAAAATTTGTAATTAAATCAAACTAGATAAAATGACAAAAGCCCCCAGAAGGGGGCTAAAGCTTATTAAGTAGTCTAAATTTATTCTCTTGATCTTGAATATTTGATGACGAAATCCTTAATCTCTCTTTTATTTGTAGTTTGAGCCCAGTCAAAATTCAATGTAAAAGTTTTAGTAGCTGGATCATAAACATTTGTTAATCCCGCCATATTAGTTAAGGTTGGTCCACCTAAAGAAAACATAGTAACTTGATTAGTCGCAGCATCAACTCTTGCACGCAAGTTATCTATACCTGCAATACCCGAACTGTTACCAGCCCATCTCATACCAGTAATCTCAACAGTATTAGCATCAATCGTACTTAAAGTAACGGCTTGATTACCAACTAAGCTACCATTCAAAGCATCACCTACATTAGGCGCACCTGCCGTATAACGTTGAATCGTACCCGAGCTAATTGTATAGACTCCGTCATATTGATTTTTGATACCAAAGAAAATAATAATTTGGTCAGAAAATCCATCTGCATAAGTCAATCCACCCCAGTCTGTTACTTTAAATGCTAAAGCGTAACTTTTAGACACATCAGTCCATTTGCTACCATCTATATTAATTTTAAAATTTTGAGCAAATAAACCATTTTGGAATGTAACTGAATACTGATTACCTGATTTAGAAACACCAGCATCATTATTAAATGAATAGATATTCGCTGGCATCTCAGCATAATTAGTATTATGACTAGTATTATAAGCTGCGATTAAAGAAGCATCTTGAGTCAACTTTACAACATTAGTAGCTTGCAAAGCTGATTCAGAAACCATATCTCTTCTTAAAGAGAAAAGATGTACGGTTTGTATGTTATTGAACGGAGAAAAGAACTTCTTAACTTCTGAATTCTCCATAATTTTACCCAGGTTTGTTCCTTTTCCAGTTGCAGGGTCTCCTTCGAAATCATCTTTTCTACAAGAACCTAAAACTAGAAGTACTAAAGCCAAGGTAGCATATTTAAATATTAATTTTTTCATAATAATTTTGTTTTAAATAATACTATTGATCCCACCAAATTCTAGCATCTTGCGTATTCTGGCCTCCTGGGAGACGAGCAATTGCTGCATCATTATTTGCCTTGTTACTTGTTTGCTCACTAGTCGCATATTGATATCTTCTAGGAATTTGCTTAGATGAGTTTGTTGCTGCTTGAGCAGGTGTTAACACAGGGAAACCCGATTTTCTCCAGATATTCCAACCCGTAATCCCATCTGGATAAGATGCGATATAACGTTGTATAGCTATATTCTTGTTATTACCTGTACCAGCTGCGCCTAAAGCTACCCCAGCTAAATAAGAAGCAGACGGTGTACCTGCACCCCATTGCTGAAATGACATCGTTATACCAGTATTATACATCGTAGTTAAATTCTCCGAAGTCCAACCTAAGTTTGCTGCTTCAGCACGAGCTAAGAATACCTGCCCTGCTGTTATAATATACATTGGACTATTATCTTGACGTAAATCTCCACGTAAAACTCTTGCCCAAGTCACATTATTATTAGTAAAGTTCTCGGTAGTTGCACGATCCTTACCATAAGGAATACCTACATCAGAAGTGGTAAATACACCAGCTTGCTCAGAAGAACCACCAAAAGCATTTTGACGGGCGTCACTTAATTCTGCCATTAAATCAGTCATAGTTTTGCTTTCACCATAATCTTTACGACCATCATAACCATTTCTAATTGTATTTCTAAACGGACCACCAGGGAAAACAAGTGTAAAATTCTGATCATTTGTTGTAATCACGCCCCCCGGATCTGCTAATGCAGCCTTAACTTGCGTTGCCGCATAATCGCTTGCTCCTGGGTATCTTTTTGACAACTGAACAGCCATTAAAATTCGCATAGAGTTTGCTGCTCTTTTCCAAGCCGCAACATCACCTTTGAAAACAATATCACCTGTAATAGCAGAACCATCAAAAGAAGAAGCTGCTTTAGTTAAAGCGGCAATCATACCTTTGTAGATTTCCTCTTGGGTGTCATATTTTGGTGTATTGAACTCAATTCCCTTTAAAGCTTCGCTATAAGGCACATCACCCCATTGGTCAGTTACTCTCCAGAAATAATATTGTTGCACAATAGAAGCTATTTGGCTCATATTATTACTTGACTTCAAATTAATAATAGTCTGCAAATTATTTAAAGCCCCACTATAAACGCCTGTAAAAGCCGGTTGCTGTAAGGAATAATTCATTGCATCTGGGTATTGACTCTGAGAAAAATACTGTGCGTAATATCCTGGAACAGTACTAAAAACTTGCCCACCTAAGCCTGTTAGCGCACTTGTTAACAGAGCCCCAGGATTAGCTACAGTAATTGCTGTTGGATCTACGTTGGTATTCCCAAAATCCTCTATTTTTTTACATCCAACAGTTCCTATAAATAGAAGTCCTGTTAATGCATATATAAAATTCTTTTTCATTTTTAATAATATTTAATGAATTGACTAAGGATTAAAAGCCGATTCTTAAGTTAAATCCTAAACCTCTTGTACCTGGCAACTGTGCTGTCTCACCAACTGAAGCAGAAATCTCAGAAGGATCGAAATCTTTTGAAGTAGCATAAATCAATAAAGGATTTCTAGCTACAATAGATAAAGTTGCGCTCTTCATAAATTTATCAGCACCTAGTTTTTTAACTGGTAAACGGTAGCCGATTGAAACTTCACGAAGTTTAACAAAAGTTAAATCATAAACATAATCATCAAATGTTCTATTATTATAAAGATTTTGATAATGTGTTTGAGCATCTACATAATAGGTTTTGAACTCTTTAGTGGTTTGATCCAAACCAGTAACTTTAACACCTCCACCGATAGACGGATCATCTCTAACCGATTGACCTCTATCATTTAAGGCAGCAGTTCTAGCTGTTAAACCTGAATAAGAACCCCACATATTCGATAGGGATACGAATTTACCTCCTAATTGCCAGTCAATGTTTGCTGAAACTTCAAAATCTTTCATGATTACAAATGAATTTTGTAAACCTCCAGTATGTTGAGGTAAAGCTGAACCAAAATACACGTTAGGATCATTTACATAACCACCACTAGCATTTAATAAAGGAAGACCTGTGTCAGGATCACGTTTTATACCATTTCCATAAATTTGTCCCCACTTCATACCTTCTTGGTGAATCATATAAGGCATAGTTGTTCCCCAAACTGAAGAAACAGAAATACGCGTTTGAGAATACTTCTTAGAAATTTCTACCACTCTATTATCTAATAAATTTGCATAAGTAGCGCTTACATCCCAAGTAAAGTTTGGTAATCTTACTGGTTTAGCACTTAAAGTGAACTCTAAACCTTTACGATCCACACGACCCATATTTGTCACTACTGAACTCACACCAGATGCGGCATTTACTGAAATCGATCTTGGGAAGTCAATTTCACGAGCATCCCAATAAGTAGCTCCGAAACCTAATTTACCACCTAGGAATTTTAAATCAATACCAAACTCAGAGTTTGATGAAGTAGCACCTTTAATTGCTGGATCAACAATTGAAGTTGGAGCACCCATAATTAAGTTTCCATCCCATTTATTAGAATTAATTCCATAAGATGCACCTGGATATGTATATGGACCAATCGATTGAGGAATCTCTCCATAAGAAGCTCTCAACTTACCCTCAGATAACCAACTAAACGCACCATTCTTTTTAATTAAATCAGAGAAAATGAAGGAAACACCCACCGATTTAGATAATACATTATTGTTTTCTTGAGGAAGAGTAGAGTACCAATCATTACGAATTGAACCCTCCACAAACACCATATTTTTATAACCAAAATTAGCACGCGCTAATACTGCTCTATATTTATCAGTAGATCTTCCATTACCAATTGAAGGCGTATTTGTAGAGTTTGCAATGGTAAATAGATCAGGAATAGATAAACCATCAACTGTGTTAGCCGAATTAGATTTAGATACAGCTTTAAATAAATCAAAACCTGCAACCGCATCAATACTAAAATCATTAATTTTTTTAGTATATGTACCTAATAACTCGTAGTTTTCACGATTAGAATACGTAGTTCCTGTTCCATAATAACCTTTTACCAAAGCATTATTTCCTGAAGTCTGAGTACCAGAATCATTTAAACGAGTTGAATATTTATCTTCATACCACGTCGTGTTTTGTTGCTTACGGTAAGTACCAGTAATTTTTAAATCCTTATTTACTTTATAAGTAAGGGAAACATTTCCGTATAAACGATCACGTTGATTTACTTTATCTAATAAATCATAATAGGTGTAAAAGTTGTACCAGTAGTTACCAGCATAGAAGTTTTTTGGATCTGCAGCTGAATAAGCTCCTGGGTCATTATGATTCCAACTCGCATAAATTTGTTGTGAGCCTAATCCAGGAACCGTTAAACCGCGCAATTCTTTCATAATACCCATATCCAAGTTTCTATGAAACCATTGGTTAAATGAACCAGTACTTTGACTAGAATAAGCATCGTCAATTTCTCCATTTAAGGTATTATTAACATAGTTAATGTTTGCCCCAACAGAGAATTTCTCACTGATATCATAATTTCCGTTTAAGCTAAAAGTATTTCTTTTCAAGCTCGTGTTTGGAACCATACCATGCGTATATACGTTACCGTAAGTCACACGAATATTGCTTTTTTCGTTCGAGTTACTATAAGTAATCGTATTATTATAGTTTGCACCAGTATCAAAATAATCACGGGCATTATCTGGCTGTGGAACCAATTTAGCTGTTTGATAAGAATATTTAGTGCCAGGATACCAAGAATACCATGGAATGTATTCTTGACCTACCATACGAGGACCCCAACTTGAGTCATCACTATAGTTATGATAATATTTTCCATCAAGCGCTTTCCACTCAATTGGATCAGACTGACGCCAATTGTATTGAATTAAATCACCAGATGCACCACCAGCATAAGTATTTTGGTAATTAGGTAAAATGTAAGCGCTTTCAAAAGTTGCACCAATATTTACACTAATTCCACCATTCATACCACCTCTACCTTTTTTAGTAGTAATCAAAATAGCACCAGCAGCAGCTTGTGAACCCAATAAGGCAGCAGCAGAAGGACCTTGCAAGATCGTCACGTCTTCGATGTCGTCCATATTGATGTCATCCGCATTTGGTAATACCGTTCCATCAACTACGTATAATACACCAGCACCTGTACCAAAACCAGAAGCACCTCTTAAACGGATCGTAGTATTACGACCTAAGGCAGCAGCTGACTGACTACGTACTTGAACACCTGCAACTTTACCCGCAAGGGCATTGTTTACATTCGTTCCTCTTACGGTATTCAACTGATCACCTGAAACACTTTGAACATTGGATGTTGTAGCTCGAGAAGTTGTCTTAGTACCGTAAGCACCAGAAATTACAACTTCTGATAAAACTTTCGTGTCTGGAGACAAGGAAACATTCATTACACTTCCAGTAATAGCAACTTCTTTAGCGCTAAAGGAAAGTGAAGAAAAAATTAATGTTTTACCTGCAGCAGGTACACGAATAGTGAATTTTCCTGAAGCGTCAGATGTAACGCTTAGATTAGGAACCTCTTTTACTTTAATTGAAGCACTTGGAATTGGGAGTCCGTCTTCAGCTGAAGTAACTGTACCAGTAATTGTTCTATCCTGCGCAAATACTGAAACAGTAAAGCACATCAATATGAACAAACTTTGTAGAAGTTTTTTCATAAATCAATAAATTTAGGTTAGTTTTTAAGTTAATTAAAATAAAGCTAAGCAAAGGTTTTTGTATTGTCAATAGTTTGTTTAACATTTATTAACAAAATCTTTACATTAATATATAATTTATTATAACTAAATTTATAGGTTATTCTTTTTTGAAAAAATCAAAACCAATTTATTTAACAAACCTTAAAAGCATAGACAAAAGCTTAGTATCTTTGTTTCAAACAGATAACATGAAAGCAATCATATCATTCTTAGAAAATTGCAAAGAGGAGATACATAAAGGAGAACTCATTAAAATTAATTTAGGAAATCATAAGGGAAATCAAATTGATCTTAAGCAAATTATAATAAAACCAGTAATTATCAAGCATACATTAAAAATGGCTTTCAATTATAAATATAAAACCAAAGACATTTTTAAAAATTATGAAATTGATCAAGGAATTGAAAAGATAGGTGCTTATATTAAAGATGGATTTCATAGTGCTACAATGATCACAACAACGCAACATTTGATTTTGAATATAAACTCAAAACAAATTCCTAATCTGAAAAAGGTTGCTGTTAAAGAAAAGGACTATTCGAAATTACCTGTTGTAAATTTAAATCACGATCGCATAAAACATAAAGATATTAATGCTAATTCCGGCTATCTTAATGCATTAGGTCTAACTGATGAAAAAGGAGAAGTATTTAAAAATGCTCAGGACAAATTCAAGCAAATAAATCACTTTATAAAATTATTAAAGCCAGAAATTCGAGACCTAGGCCCTAATCAAATAAATAAAGTAGCAGACATGGGATCTGGAAAAGGATACCTCACTTTTGCTTTATATAATTATTTGCAACAACAAAACCCTGATATAAAAATGAAAGGGGTTGAATACCGAAAAGATTTAGTGGACTTTTGTAATAAAATAAGCAAAGAAAACCATTTTAAGGGATTAGATTTTATTCAAGGAAACATTAGAGATACAAATATAGAGGATTTAGATTTACTAATAGCACTTCATGCATGTGATACAGCTACAGATGAAGCAATATCGATTGGAATTAAAAATAAATCGAAACTAATCGTAGTAGCACCATGTTGTCACAAACAAATAAGAAGGGAAATTGAACAAAATAAACCTACTAATGAACTAAATATTATTACTAAGCACGGGGTTTTTCTAGAAAAACATGCAGAAATGCTAACAGATGCTATAAGGATTTTAATTTTAGAATATTACGGTTATAAAGTGAAAGCTTTAGAATTCATATCTGATAGTCACACCCCTAAAAACGTTATGCTTTTAGCTACATACAAGGGCAAAATAAATGCTGAACAACAAAACAAAATATTAATACAATTGAATAAGGCAAAAAAATTCTACGGTTTTAGTTTTCACCAACTCGAAAAATTGATGGATATAAAAAACTAAAGAAATAAAAAAGGCTATCAAAATTAGATAGCCTTTTACAAAAATATATTTTATCTTATTTTGATTCTTCTGTAGAGCTTGCTTCTTCAACAGCTGGTGTATCTTCAACAACAGTCTCTTCAGCAACTACCTCAGCAGATTTTACAGCAGGAGCATCCGCTTTTTTAGCTTTACTTCTACCTCTACGAGTGGTTTTCTTTTCAGCATTAGCTGCATCTTTACCATAAACCTCGTTATAGTCTACTAATTCAATTAAAGCCATTTCCGCGTTATCACCTAAACGATTGTTTAATTTAATAATACGAGTATAACCACCTGGACGATTAGCCACTTTAGTAGAAATTTCGCGGAACAATTCCGTTACTGCATCTTTATCATTTAAATAAGCAAAAACAGTACGACGAGAATGCGTAGTATCATTTTTAGATTTAGTGATAATAGGTTCTACATAAACACGTAATGCCTTAGCTTTAGCTAAAGTTGTAGAAATACGTTTGTGTTTAATTAAAGAGGATGCCATGTTAGCCAACATCGACTTTCTATGCGATGTGGTTCTTCCTAAATGGTTGTGTTTTTTTCCGTGTCTCATTTTTTAATTAATAATGTGTATACCGTCTCTTTGAATTTAATCTGAGGGAATTATACACAGTGAATATATTTATTCTTCGTCTAATTTGAATTTAGCTAAATTCATACCGAAAGACAATTGTTTAGATTTAACTAATTCTTGAATTTCAGTTAAAGATTTTTTACCAAAGTTCCTAAATTTTAACATATCAGCAACATCATAAGAAACCAAATCAGCTAATGTGCGAATATCAGCAGCCTTTAAACAGTTTAAAGCACGAACCGATAAGTCTAAATCAACTAATTCAGTTTTTAAGATTTTACGCATATGTAAAATTTCTTCGTCAACTTCTTTAGTTTCTTCTTTTGCCTGTGATTCTAACACTAAGTTTTCATCAGAGAACAACATGAAGTGTTGAATTAAAATTTTAGCAGCTTCTTTTAGTGCTTCTTCAGGATGAATTGAACCATCTGTAGAAATATCTAAAATTAATTTCTCGTAATCCGTTTTTTGCTCAACACGATAGTTTTCAATCGTATACTTAACATTTTTCATCGGAGTAAAAATAGAATCAATAGCGATTACACCTACTGCACTATCAGTTACTTTATTCTCTTCAGCTGGAACATAACCACGTCCTTTATTTATAGTTAATTCTACTTCAAGAGTAACCGATTTCTCCATGTTACAGATCACAAAGTCTGGATTTAAAACCTCAAAATTATTTGAGAATTTAGTAATGTCACCAGCTAAAAATTGATCTTGACCATTAACGATAATGAAAACTTTTTCAGAATCCCCTGAATCACCAACTTTTTTAAAACGAACTTGTTTTAAGTTTAGGATAATTTCAGTTAAATCTTCTACAACACCTTTAATGGTTGAGAACTCATGAGAAACACCTGAAAAGCGAATGCTGGTAATGGCATAACCTTCTAATGAAGACAACAAAATTCTTCTTAAGGCATTACCAATGGTTACTCCGAAACCGGGTTCTAAAGGACGAAATTCAAATTGACCATCGAAATCAGTTGATTTCTGCATGATTACCTTATCGGGTTTCTGAAATGCTAAAATTGCCATTTATAATGTTTTTAAATCGTTTTTAAATTACGTAAAGTATAAAAGTTAAAGCCTATTAAGGCTTTAACTTCTAAAATTACTTCGAATATAACTCGACGATTAAGTTTTCCTTAATATTTTCAGGAATCTCATCGCGGTTTGGATAGTTCAAGAACTTACCTGTTAATTCAGATGCATTCCAGTCTAACCAACTATATCTATTGATTGTCTTACCAGCAACTGAATTAGTAATTGCTTCTAAAGTTTTAGACTTCTCTCGTACTGCAATCACATCACCTGATCTCAATTGATATGATGGAATATTTACTACTTCACCATTAACAGTAATATGTTTATGGCTAACTAATTGACGAGCAGAAGAACGAGTAGGTGCAATTCCTAAACGATAAACAGCGTTATCTAAACGAGCTTCTAATAGTTGTAACAAATTATCACCAGTAATACCTTCTCTAGCTGAAGCTTTAGAAAATAAATTACGGAATTGTTTTTCTAATACACCATAAGTATATTTTACCTTTTGCTTCTCCATTAATTGGATAGCGTACTCCGACTGCTTACCTCTACGTTTAGAAGCACCATGTTGACCTGGAGGGTAATTCTTTTTATCTAATACTTTATCAGGGCCAAAGATAGGCTCTCTGAATTTACGTGCAATTTTGGACTTAGGTCCTGTATATCTTGCCATATTGTTGTTGTTTTAAAGTATCTACTCGACCGCATCGAGCGACTCTTAGCTTTAAAAATTAAAAATTAAACTCTTCTCTTTTTAGGTGGACGACATCCATTGTGTGGAAGTGGAGTAATATCCTTAATAGAAATTACTTCTAAACCTGCTACTTGCAAAGTACGAATTGCAGATTCACGACCTGAACCAGGACCTTTAACAAAAACCTCTACTTTACGTAAGCCTAAATCGTATGCTACTTTAGCGCAATCTGAAGCCGCTTGACCCGCTGCATATGGAGTGTTCTTTTTGGAACCCTTAAAACCCATTTTACCAGCAGAAGACCAAGAGATCGTCTGACCGTTATTATTGGTTAAAGTTACGATAATATTGTTAAAGGTTGCGTTAATATGTGCTTGACCTACCGGCTCAATTACTACTATACGCTTTTTGGTTACTTTTTTTGTTTTAGCCATTTTGCTTTATGATTTACTTTCGATGGATTATTAGACACATTAATCAAGACCCACCTACTATTTATTAATCTATTCCAAGAAGCCAGAGCCTCTTATCCTATTTATTATTTACTAGCTTTTTTCTTGTTAGCTACTGTTTTTCTCTTTCCTTTACGAGTACGAGAATTGTTTTTGGTACGTTGACCACGAACAGGCAAACCTTTACGGTGACGTAAACCTCTATAACAACCAATATCCATTAAACGCTTAATGTTTAATTGAACCTCAGAGCGTAATGCTCCCTCTACCTTAATTTGATCGTTAATAATAGTACGAATAGCAGATAACTCATCATCTGACCAGTCTTGTACTTTTTTATTAAAATCAATACCCGCTTGGGTTAAAATGTCTTGAGCTGTCGATCTTCCAATACCATAAATGTATGTTAATCCGATCTCACCTCTTTTGTTTCTTGGTAAATCAATACCTGATATCCTTGCCATATTTTTATTGTTTTAGTAATTTGACCGAACGGCTGGACCACCGTTGTACGAATCAAATAAGTTTTTTAATTATCCTTGACGTTGTTTAAACTTAGGATTTTTTTTGTTGATAACGTAAAGCTTACCATTACGGCGAATCACTTTACAATCAGCACTTCTTTTTTTAATTGACGACCTAACTTTCATTACTTTTAATTTTTATTTATATCTGTAAGTAATACGTCCCTTAGTTAAATCATAAGGAGACATCTCTAACTTTACTTTATCACCAGGTAAAATTTTAATGTAGTGCATACGCATTTTACCAGAAATATGTGCAATTATCTCATGACCATTTTCTAATTCAACGCGAAACATGGCATTAGATAATGCTTCTTTAATTACTCCGTCTTGCTCAATTGAGGCTTGTTTAGCCATATTTTATTGATTTTTACTTAATTAGCTGCTTGTGAACAGGGTTGCAAAATTAAATAAAATATTTTAATTATTTATTTTTTTATTTTAAAACTTCTTCAATAATTGAGAAGTCAGACAAAGTTTCTGCCTTACCCTTCCTAACCGCCACTGTATGTTCATAGTGTGCAGAAGGTTTATTATCTATTGTAGTCACTGTCCAACCATCAGACCAAAATTTAACACCAGCTTTACCTGCATTAATCATCGGTTCGATTGCTAAAACTAAACCTTCTTCTAACTTCATTCCTGAACCACGCTTACCATAATTTGGAACATTAGGTTTTTCATGAAGTTGAATTCCTACACCATGTCCTACTAATTCTTTAACTACCGAAAAGCCATTTTTCTCCGCGTGCTCCTGAACGGCAAAAGCAATATCCCCAATACGCATCCCAACAATTGCTTTTTCTATACCTTTAAACAAACATTCCTTAGTTACTTCGCACAGTTTCTTTTTTTCTGCATCAACCTCACCAATCATAAACGTGTAAGCAGAATCACCAAAATAATTATTTAGAATAACCCCACAATCTACTGAAATAATATCCCCTTCTTGAATCAAATGATCATTTGGAAAGCCATGTACAACTTGCTCATTAGGAGAAATGCATAAAGAATTTGGAAAGCCGCCGTAATTTAAAAACGCTGGATAAGCCTTGTGATCTTGAATAAACTCAAAAGCAAGTTTATCCAATGATAAAGTAGTAATCCCTGGCCGAATAACTTTCGCTACCTCAGCCAGGGTTTTAGAAACAAGCAGTGCTGCTTCCTTAATTAATTCAATCTCTTCCGAAGATTTATAATATAGTTTAGACATTAAGACAAATTATAATGCAGCCGCATTATTACCTGCAACAGGCAATCCTGAACGACCAGTTACTCTACCTGTCTTCATCAAACCATCATAATGACGCATTAATAAATAACTTTCAATCTGTTGTAAAGTATCCAAAA